>CAMWPG010000007.1 GCA_947176075.1 uncultured Ruminococcus sp.
CCCCCCCCCCCCCCACCCCCCCCCCCTATTTTTTTTTTCAATCAGAAGACGGCATACGATATTCATGAGCTTCTCGTGGGCTCGGATAGTTGTATAAGAGACAGAATAAACGCTATCCACAACTTAAGGATTTAATTTCTGATTCAAGGCTATAAAAAACAGATTTCAATAATAAGAATTTGTCTATTTTTCATAATTCATAATTTGTCAATTTTTCTTAAGTTGTGGATAGTGGTAAAATAAATCGTAATTTACTGGAGGAAAAGTATGAAAAGTAAAATTATATACTGCCTAAATTTTCTTTGGACAAGTTTCATCGCATTTTCATTTCCTATTTGCTTTGGTTTTATTTTTCTTAATATAACCGGACATTCTAAAGGTTATAGTTATGATTTAGGTTCGGAAAAAGATGTATCCATTCTATTAGGGTGTATTGAACTGCTGATATGGATTACTTTGGCATTACCTTCAAATATCTATGTCTTTCTTAAAACTATGAAAAAAGGAAAGCTGTATTTACTGATACCTATTGCATTATACATAGCTCTTGCTATCATATGTATTTTTATTACAGGCGGTTGGTCTGAATATTCAAAAGGTGTTTTCAATATATAAATTCTGATTTATGCGAACAAACCAATAATTAAAATAAGCCCGAAAGCAGTTCCAAAAACTACTTTCGGGCATTACTTCTATATGCGTATTTGTCTTAGTGGAGACTTTTTTATTATACAGCACGCATTGCAGACATCATACACATCAACTGCTTACTTTAAAATGTTAAAACAAATATACAAAACGCTGAAAAATCAAAAAACGCTTGACATTCCCTGCATGGTATGATAAATTTATGTTAGCACTCAGACATCACGAGTGCTAACACTTCAAAAGATAATCTGCTAGAATGGAGGGTAAACATTGGATGCACGAAAGCTGAGGATACTTGCAGCAGTAGTTGACAACTATATAAAAACAGGCGAACCGGTTGGTTCAAAAACAATATCCATGATGCCTGAAATCAAAGTATCAGCGGCGACGGTGCGAAATGACATGGCTATATTAGAGGAGCTTGGGCTTTTAGAGCAGCCTCATACATCAGCAGGAAGAGTTCCAACATTCAGCGGATATAGACTTTATATAGAAGAGATATTAGGAAAAAGAGAGCTTGAGCCTGAAGAAAGAAAGCGTCTTGACGCAATGCTTGGAGATGAAGAGCTTTTCACTGAGGAGCTTCTTCTCCAGAATGCTTCAACAGCACTTGCAGAGATTACAAAATGTGCTACAGTGGTCTCAAACCTTGCACCGAAATATTCGGTCATATCAAAGGTAGAGGTTATTCCTACAGGCAAACGAATATATGTTGTTCTGCTTATCACATCAAATGGCAAGATAAAAAATAAGGCTTGCCGTATGGAATTTGATTTAACCCAGGAGCATATGGAGTTCCTTAAAAGATTCCTTGAGGAAAATCTTGAGGGAGTATCTGTATCGGAGCTTTCTGATGAAAAACTTGACCAGCTCATAACTGCTATGGGCACATATATGGTCGCACTTTCACCTCTTGTAAAAGGTATATGCGAAATGTCGAGAGACCTCCAGAAGAATGAAGTGATAGTTACCGGAGAACAAAATCTTCTCACCTACAGAGATCTTGATAAGAGCGAGATAGTACGGTTTATTTCTCATAAGAATGAGCTTAGCAGCCTTCTTGATGACAGCATGAGTGGTGTACAGGTAATGTTTGGCGAGGAAGAAGATCAGGGATTTGTAATAGGCAATTCGAGTATAATAGTTTCCAAATATCAAAAGAGCGGAAAAACTGCCGGCTCACTGGGTGTTATAGGACCTGTGAGACTTGATTACGCCAAAATAATACCTTATATAGATTATTTTACAGAAAAGCTTACCCGATTTCTCTCGGATCAGGGTGAGGGAAAGGAAGAAGGCAATGACGAATAAAGAGCTTGATGAGCTTATGAATGATGAAGCTGTTGGATCTGAGATAAATGATGAAAGCTCAGAAGCTGCAGAGGAAACCTCATCTGAAGAAATTTCAGAACTCGATGCTTTAAAGGAAGCACTTGCAAAAGCACAGCAGGAGCTTGAAGCAGCCAAAGATCAGCATTTGAGACTTATGGCAGAGTATCAAAATTATCGCAATCGTACATCCGAGGAGAAAAAGAAGATCTACGGTGATGCAAAGGCTGACTGTATCAAGGAGCTTCTGAATGTAGCAGATACTTTTGATAGAGCAGTAGAAGCAGAGTGCTCAGATGAAACCTATAAAAAGGGTGTGGAGCTGACCTACAGCCAGCTTAAAAAAGCATTTGAAAAGCTGGGAATTACAGAGATATCACCTTTGGGTGAGGAATTTGACCCGAATCTTCATAATGCCATAAGACAGATGGAAAGCGAAGATTTTGAGGAAAATCAGGTCTGCGAGGTTTACCAGAAGGGTTATACACTCGGTGACAGACTTGTAAGACCCGCTGTTGTAGCGGTTAAAGCGTAAACGAAAATATTTATATACAAAGGGCAAAAGCCCTGCATTGAAAGGATGAATTTATTATGGGAAAAATTATTGGTATTGACCTTGGTACAACAAACTCATGTGTAGCAGTTATGGAAGGCGGTAACGCAGTAGTTATCACAAATGCAGAGGGCGCAAGAACTACGCCGTCAGTTGTAGGTTTTTCTAAAACAGGAGAAAGACTGGTAGGTCAGATCGCAAAGCGTCAGGCTGTTGCAAATCCTGATAAGACCATCTCTTCTATCAAGCGTCACATGGGCGAGGATTATAAGGTAACTATTGACGATAAGAAGTATACTCCTCAGGAGATCTCAGCTATGATTCTTCAGAAGCTTAAAACTGATGCAGAAGCATATCTGGGTCAGCCTGTAACAGAGGCTGTTATAACAGTTCCGGCTTACTTTACAGATGCACAGCGTCAGGCAACAAAGGACGCAGGTCAGATCGCAGGTCTGAATGTTCGCAGAATCATCAATGAGCCTACAGCAGCAGCTCTTTCATATGGTATTGATAAGGAAGGCGACCAGAAGGTTATGGTTTACGACCTTGGCGGCGGTACATTTGATGTATCTATCATTGAAATGGGCGACGGCGTTCAGCAGGTTCTGGCTACAGCCGGCAACAACCGTCTGGGCGGCGATGACTTTGACCAGAGAATCATTGATTGGATGATAAAGGAATTCAAGTCTCAGGAAGGCTTTGATCTGTCCGGTGACAAGATGGCTATGCAGAGACTCAAGGCTGAAGCTGAAAAGGCTAAGATCGAGCTTTCATCTACAACTACAACAGATATCAGCATTCCTTTCATTGCAGTAGATTCAAACAGCACTCCTCTGCATCTTAATATGACACTTACAGTTGCTAAGTTCAATGAACTCACCCGTGACCTTGTTGATGCTACAATGGGTCCGGTACAGCAGGCAATGTCAGACAGCGGTCTGTCTGTTTCTGAGATCGATAAGGTTCTGATGGTAGGCGGTTCTTCAAGAATCCCGGCTGTACAGGAAGCAGTTCGTCAGAAGCTTGGCAAGGAGCCTTTCAAGGGCATTAACCCTGATGAATGTGTAGCTCTTGGCGCAGCTCTCCAGGGCGGCGTTCTGGGCGGCGATGTCAAGGACGGTCTGCTGCTTCTGGACGTAACTCCTCTGTCTCTGGGTCTTGAAACAATGGGCGGCGTATGCACAAAGATCATTGAGAGAAATACAACTATCCCGACAAAGAAGAGCCAGATCTTCTCAACAGCTGCTGATAATCAGACAGCAGTTGATATCAACGTTCTTCAGGGTGAGCGTGAATTTGCAAGAGACAACAAGCAGCTCGGAACATTCCGTCTGGATGGTATTGCTCCTGCAAGAAGAGGTGTTCCGCAGATCGAAGTAACATTTGATATTGATGCAAACGGCATTGTACACGTTTCTGCAAAGGATCTGGGTACAGGCAAGGAGCAGAATATCTCAATCACAGCTTCTACCAATATGTCCAAGGAAGATATTGACAAGGCAGTAAAGGAAGCTGAGGCTTATGCAGAAGAGGATAAGAAGCGCCGTGATGAGGTAGATACAAAGAATCAGGCAGAAAGTCTTATCGGTCAGTGCGAAAGCACACTTGCAGAGCTGGGTGATAAGATCGACGCAGCTGATAAGAGCGATATTGAGGCTAAGGTAGCAGATCTTAAGAATGCTGTTTCAGGTAATGATACAGCAGCTATCAAGGCTAAGTCCGATGCACTCCAGCAGGCACTTTATGCAATGTCCTCCAAGATGTATCAGCAGCAGGGTGGTCCTGACATGAGCAATATGGGCGGTGCAGGTCCTGATATGGGCGCAGGTGCAGGCGGCGCAAATGATGATGGCGTTGTAGATGCAGATTTCAAGGAAGTATAAGCGGAAAGTCCGCATTAAATAAGTTAGCTATAAAGGCAATCGGGGCGGATAAAAAAATGTCTGTCCCGCATTGTCATGTTAAGGAGAATATGACATGGCAGATGAAAAAAGAGATTATTATGAGGTCTTAGGACTGAGTAAGGGCGCTTCTGATGATGAGATAAAAAAAGCATTTAAGACCATGGCGAGAAAATATCATCCGGATCTGCATCCGGGAGATAAGGAAGCCGAGGAAAAATTCAAGGAAATAAACGAGGCATACGGCATACTTTCCGATCCTGAGAAGAAGTCACGCTACGATCAGTTCGGTCATGCAGGCGTAGATCCGAATTATGGTGCAGGCGGAGCAGGAGGATATTCAGGATACGGTGATATAAACGATATATTTGACAGTATTTTCGGTGGATTCGGCGGCGGCGGATTCAGCGGATTTGGCGGTGGAAGATCACGTTCAAATCCTAACGCACCAAGAGCTGGAGGAGATACAAAGGTAAATCTTACTATAGATTTTCTTGAAGCCTGCAAGGGTGTAAAGAAAACTATAAGTGTGCAGCATCTGGAAAAGTGTTCTCAGTGCGGTGGAACGGGCGCAGATTCAGGCAGCAAGAAAGTGACCTGTACAGTATGCGGCGGTAGCGGTCAGAGGACAGAAAGAAGAAAATCCATTCTCGGATTTATGGAGACCGTAGTCCCCTGTTCAGCTTGTAATGGTAAGGGTCAGAAAATAGAAAATCCATGTAAGAAGTGCAGCGGTGCGGGAAGATTCCGTACCACAAGCAAATTTGAGGTCAACATTCCGGCAGGCATCAACGACGGTCAGGCAATCTGTCTTGGCGGAAAGGGTGATGCAGGCATAAACGGCGGACCAAATGGTGATGCATATCTGACGATTTTTGTAAAAGAACATGATATTTTCAAGCGTGAGGGAAATGACATTTATTGTGATGTTCCTATTACTTATGCGCAGGCAGCTCTTGGAGCAGAGATAACAGTACCGACGATTGACGGCAATGTTGCATATACCATAGCAGAGGGTACGCAGAGCGGTACAAAATTCAGACTTCGCGGCAAGGGTGTTAAATTCATTAATCGTGACGCACGTGGAGACCAGTATGTAACGGTATCAGTTGAAGTTCCGAAAAAGCTTTCAAAGAAGCAGAAAGAGCTTTTAAAGGAATTTGACGAATCCCTTGATGAGAAAAATAATACAAAGCAAAAGGGCTTTTTTGACAAGCTTAAAGATATGTTTGATTAATATTATAGTGAACGTCAAAAATAATTTGACGTTCACTATAAATAATTGATTTAAATTGCCTCGCACATATGCTCACTATGTTCGCTCCGTGCGTATCGGCAAATAGCAAACTCCAAATATATTTGTCGTTTGCTATAAGTAAATGAAAAGGAATCTGTTTGTGCAAATACAGACAGATTCCTTTTTTTGTCATTTTCTTTTCGGATAAGGCTTTTTTTCATCTGTAAGACCAACCAGATAATCTAAGCTGACATGATAGAATTCTGCAAGTTTTATTGCAAATTGCAGAGGAAGGTCTCGCTCCATTCGTTCATATTTGGAATAAAGAGACTGGTCGCATAATAAATATGCAGAAATTTGTTTTTGCGTCAGATCATAGTCCTCACGCAGATCACGTATTCTTAAATACATAGTATCACCCTTGTTATTATATATGAGTGAAAATCGTCCTACAGAGAAATTGGACAAATAGTCCTAAAAACAGGATAAATAATTGTTGTATTTGCGAATTGAAAAATAGGACTATTTGTACTATAATAAGAAATACAATATAAGCAGCACGTATTATGATGTAATGCTTATAGTATTCAAAAAAGGAGAAATATATAATGAAGAAAAAATTAATTATGATTGCAGCTATTTGTATCAGTATGGGAATGCTGGCAGGATGCGGAGGCACAGATAAAACTGACTCTGCCAAAAGTGAAAATTCAGCAGAAGAGACTGCTGAGGAGACTTTGATGTACGAATCAAAAAATGTGAGAATTACATATCTTGGAGAGGATGAATCATTTCTTGGTCCAAAGTTAAAGGTTAAAATTGAGAATCTATCAAATAAGAATATTAAAGTTCAGACAAACGATGATTTATCTGTAAACGATATGATGATCAATACTCTTTTCTCTGCCAATATTGCAGAAGGAAAGACAGCTATTGATTCAATATCTCTTCTGAACAGCTATTTAGAGGAGAATAATATAACTGAAATTGAAAAGGTTGAGCTTTCATTCCATATTTTAGAAGCTGATACCTTTAAAACTATTGAAGATACTGAAATAGTTACACTGACACTTAACTAAATAAAAGCCAAAAATCGGACAAGCAATAAAAAACTTGTCCGATTTTTCTATATTTTCCGTTATTTTTCATTTGCTTTAAGATTCTTTTAAGAATGAAGCTCTATAATTAAGCCATATCAATGAACATTATGCTTTTTCTTGAAAGGAGAATTCCATATGAAGAAATCATTTGTACGCAAAACTGCTGTCGGTGCGCTTTGCATATCTCTCATAAGCTCCGGCATCAGCATTCCCAATGTTTCGGCTGCTTCCTTAGGTGATGTCAATCAGGATAATACTGTAAGTGTTGCCGACATCGTTTCCCTACAGAAATATCTTGTAAACAAGGGAACTCTTTCCTCTGCTGGAAAGACAAATGCTGACATGAACAGCGACGGCAAAGTGAATGTATTCGACCTTTCCATTCTTAAAAATGCTGTTTCAACACCTTTTGCCGATACTGTTAAAATCCATCTCAGCGACAGTGGAATTACTGTTGAAAACGACGCAAAAAATGTTGTTTCAATCAGCGGTAAGATCGTAACTATTTCGGCATCAGGAAAGTATATCGTAGACGGTACTATAAACGAGGGTCAGATCTTTGTAAATATTCCTGACGTTGCAGCAGATTCGGCTGCTGCTGAAGTAACTCTCAGTAGTGTTTCTATTACAAACAGCACTATGCCGTGTATTTATTCTCAGAGCGCTGATAAGCTGAAAATTACTGCGGTCGGTACAAATAATCTTACTGATACAGCAACTGCTGCACGCAGTGATTCTCCTGCTTGTATTTATTCTCTTACCGATACTACCATTACTAAAAACAGTGGCGGTACTCTTAATATTACATCTTCATTTAACAGAGGTATCGACTGTAATGAGGATCTCAGTCTCAACGGCGGTACTATCAATATAAATACTGATGTTGATGATCTTTCCGATTGTGATGCTATTAAAGCTCGTGAAACTGTTTCCGTTGACGGCGCTAAAGTAATTATCGATTCATCAGCTGACGGTATTAAGTCCGGCAAGAGAAATGTAGAGATTCTCTCCGGCAGCGTGGAGATAAAGGCTGGAAATGATGCTATTCAAGCGGCAACATCTATTGATATAGCAGGCGGTACAGTTATAGCAGGCGGCGACAGAGGACTGAGACTTGATGACGGCGGACTTCTTAACATTACCGGCGGCAATGTTATTGCAACTGCTACTGATTATCAGATAACAAATGCAGCAGAGAGCCTTGCGACTGTTAATATAAGCGGTTCAACTCAGAATATCATGCTGCTCGACTTTGCAGCTCAGCAAAAAAAGAATCAGGCTGTTACTCTCACTCAAAACGGCAAGACTGCATTTGAAATGGATGCAATAAAGAAGTTTAATTACGCCATCGTAAGCTCTTCCGGTATTGCTGCAAATACTGACTATAATCTCTATGTAGGCGGCGTAAAGCAGGGACATACCGGCGGTACGATAACAGAATTCAATATGACTTCAAACGGAGCAGAATTTATAGATATCCAGGCAGCAGGCGGTGCATCAGTTAGTGACAATGCAGCAGCTTCTATTGTATATAACGGCAGCAATGTATCTATTCTGAATGCATCCGGTCAAGCAGTTGCTTCTCCGTCAAATCTCACTGTTTCCGGCAGCAAGGTAACTATTACTGAACCGTCTGTTATTTCAGTTAGCGGCAAATCAGACAGTGCACAGATAGTTGTTGACTGCGATAAGACTGCATATCCCGAAGGTATTGTAGAGCTTGACCTTATTGGTGCGGAGCTTTCAAATACTTCCGCTGCCCCTATTTATGTTAAGCAGGTCGGCGATGAAGTACAGATCGTTGCAAAAAGCGGCACAGTAAATACTATTTCTGACGGTACAAGTCACAGCGATACAAATACTAAGGGTGAGACTATTCCGGCGGCTATTTATGCAGAGGACGACCTGAAAATAAAGGGCTCAGGTACTATTACAGTAAACGGCAATACTGAGGATGGCATTGCTACAAAAAATGACCTTAAAATTTACAACGGAACTATAAATGTAACAGCCAAGGACGACGCTTTAAGAGGCGGTGACAGTGTTACTATAGGCAATGATACAGCCGCTGATTACAGCGGACTGAAGCTTACAGTCAATGCTTCTGCCGGTGATGGTATAAAGGCAAACGATATGGATACTACAAGCGGAAAGGGCTTTATTACAGTAAACGGCGGTACTGTAAATGTAACAGCTTGCTCAGATGGTTTCCATGCTTCACAGAATCTGAATATAAACGGCGGAGATATAACTATTAAGACAACAGGTACATCTTCCTCAACCTCTGATGCAAGTGCAAAGGGACTTAAAGCCGGCAAAACAGACGATACCACAGGAACAACAGTAGAGGGCGTTATCACAATAAACAGCGGACATATTGATGCTGATACAAAGGACGACTGCGTTCATGCAAGCGGAAATATCTACCTTTACGGCGGCGTACTCGAGCTGAATTCAGGCGATGATGCAGTACACAGCGATTCTGATCTTACGATCGGCAAGGGCAACAATACATTTGATGATCTTACAGTAATTGTTGAATCATGCTATGAGGGAATGGAAGCAAAAAATATTACGCAAAACAGCGGCAGTGTTATTATAAACTCCACTGACGACGGTTATAATGCTGCCGGCGGTGCAGATGGTTCCGGCAATATGGGACTTGGCGGCTGGGGCGGCGGCTGGAATATGGGCGGATCTTCCAGCGGTGATTATTCTCTTACCATAAATGGAGGATTTGCGCTTGTAAATGCAACAGACGGCGACCATGACGGATTTGATTCAAACGGAACATTTGCACTTAACGGTGGATATATTGTTACAAATGGTAACGAACCAATTGACAGCGACGGCACACAGACCTATACAGGTGGAGTATATGTTAAGGACACAGGCTCAGGCGGTATGGGTATGGGCGGCGGCATGGGAGGCTGGGGCGGTCCCGGCGGAATGGGCGGCTCTTCCTCAATGACTCAGTCAGTATCCGCATCAGTTTCAGCAAATGCAGGTACAAGAATAACAATTTGTGACGGCAGCGGAAATGTTATCATATCGTTTATTGCTGACAAGAATGTAACGAGCGTAATTGCCGGATGCATAGAATATACCGGAGCTGCTGTTTATACAGGCGGTGAGCTTACTGGTTCGACATATTTCCAGACTACAGATCAGACGCAGCTTGCAGCATATGGCGGAAAGCTTACAGGCGGTACAGCGGCAGGCAGCGGAAGCAGCAGCACAAATTCGTGGAGATAAAAAATTGTTTTCATAGGCAAACTCAAAAATTAGCATAAAAATAAGAACTTGTTCTTATAGAATTTGTGCATGGATTTTCGAGCATAATTTTGACGAGTGCAAGGCGAAAGTCCGCAGGCATACTTGATGTATGGCAAGGACTTTCAACGCGGCAATCGGCAAAATTTGCTGAAAAGACGAGTGCAACATCCTATGAGAACAAGTTTTAAGGCTTTCTGTTTATGTCATCACATAGCAGAAAGCCTTTTTACTTTATTTACCTACGCAGAATCTTGAAAATACGTCCTCCACTACCTTTTCCGATACCCTTTCTCCGGTTAGATTCATAAGCTCTTCTGCGGCTTCATCAAGCAGCACTGTTACAGCGTCAAGATTAATTCCTGCATCTATAGCATCTATGGCTTCATTTATCGAATTTTCTGCTGCTCTTGCACAGCTAAGCTGTCTTTCATTTGAAAGTATGCCCATTTCAGGAGTTACTTCTCCTTTATAAAACATCTCCTCTATAGCCTCACGCAGCTCATCAAGTCCCGTTCCTTCCTTTGCGGACATACCTATACATCTTTCAAATTCTCCCTCAAGTCTTTCTTTCAGATCGTTGTCAAGACTTTTGTCAAGCTTATTTATTATAGCTATCGTTCTCTTGTCTTTAAGATCGCTAAGCAGCTTTATATCTGTATCAGACAGCTGCTCCGATGCGTCAAATACAGCAAGCACCAGATCGGCTCTTTCGAGACGCTCCTTAGCTATATTTACCCCTATTTGCTCTATTATATCTTCTGTTTCTCTGAGCCCTGCGGTGTCCCAAAGCCTTAAAACAGCATCTCCTAATCTAACTCGTTCCTCTACAACGTCTCGGGTAGTTCCTGCAATATCTGTTACAATGCTTCTATCGCATCCGCTAAGCAGATTGAAAAGCGTAGATTTGCCGACATTTGGTCTGCCTATGATAACAGCAGAAACACCCTCTTTTATTATTCTTCCATAATCTCCGGTTTTTATTGTTTTAAGAAGTTCATTTTGCAAAGCACATAGATTCACTTTAAGTATCTCAGGCTCTACCTCTGGAATATCGTCCTCCGGATAGTCAGCCCATGCAGCAAGCGAACCCAAAATTTCAACTATCTTATCTATTATATTTTTTATTCTTCGGTATACAGCGCCCTCCTGCAAGCTTCGAGCAAATCTCAGTTCCCTTTCAGATGCTGCGGATATTACATCCATTACTGCCTCAGCTTCAGTAAGAGATAATTTTCCATTCTGAAATGCTCTTTTGGTAAATTCTCCTGCCTGAGCCGGTTCTGCACCGGATTCTATTATAGCCCTGAGTATTTTGCGTGAAACATATATTCCGCCATGGCAAGATATCTCTGCAACATCTTCTCCGGTGTAGCTTTTTGGCGCTCTAAATACCGTCAGTACGCCTTCATCAATAGCATTTTCATCTTTTACAGCATATCCATAGGCGCAGGTATATCCATTCATTTCAGACGGCATCTTTCCTGAAACCGTGTGAAATACTTTATCTGCTATTTCCAGAGCCTTATCTCCGGATATTCTTATAACTGCGATTCCGCCCTCTGCATGAGGTGTGGATATAGCAGCAATTGTTGAACCTGTCATATTTTTCTCCTTACATGAAATTATAAAATGATACAAAAAATCTGCCGCAATTTTTCATGCAGCAGATCTTTATCTTTTACCTAAAGTCTGTTTAGTACCTTTTCGGCAAATTTTACTTTCTCTTTCTTCTTATAGTCATAGCACCGCCTGCTAAAGCAGCTGCTGCCAGAGCAGAAACGATAACAGCAATAACACCCTCATCAGCTGTCTTAGATACAGTACTTGTTGATGAATTGTTATTTGAGTTATTATTGTTGTATCCTACATAAGAGATAGTTCTTGTAGAAGTTGTAGTAGTCGAGGACGTCTGAGTTACAGGTATACCCTCTACAGTAAATGTAACAAAAAGCATATCATCCGTCATAGGTACGAATTTATCCATATCAACAGCAAGATCCTTAACATCTGTCTGCTGTGTATTTATAATATTCAGGCAGTATAACTTACTTTCAGAGTTTATACCGAATACATCGTCAGCAGTGTTTGTAAAATTGATAGTCTCAGCAGACTGCTCGTCAATGCCGAGCTTTATGCCTGTAACCTTAAACTTCACACCTGAAACAGATTCAGAATTTATATCGCTTTCGAGAGTAAGAGAAGTAATCGCAGAGCTGACATCAGCAGCTTCGAACTTATACTTTGCGGTATATGTACCGTTTGCAGTAAGTGAAACTACATTATCCTGCTGTTTATTGCCATCAATAGAAAGCCATGCAGAATATGATGACGGAGCAGTTGTTGAAGTAGTAGTATCAGTAGTGGTATCAGATGTATTGGTAGTAGTTTCCGTCGTAGTTTCTGTAGTAGTTGTTTCCTCAGTAGTTACAGTAGTTTCTGTGGTAGTAGTTGTTGTTTCTTCAGCAGAAGCGATCACAGAAGCCATAGAAAATGTACCGGCTGAAACAGCAGCAGCGGCAGCTGCGATAAGCTTTTTGATAGTGTTCATTGTTTTTATCTCCTTTGTTGATTTTGATTTCTCTCTTATTACCCTAATAATACCTTATAACTTTTTATCTTTTATGGTTATTATATCACATTGCATAAAATATGTCTACAGTGAGTTTGCATAAATAGCAGATGGCATATTTGCCGAAATATATTAAAAATGCCTGAGATTTTATTTTTTCTTCTTTTTTCGCATGGTAAATGCACCTACTGAAAGAGCAGCAGCGGCAGCACCTGTAACTGCGATAGTAACAATGCCCGGGTCAGCAGTCTGAGATACTGTACCGGTACTGGTATCGTATGAATATGAAGAATTTATTGTATTGCCAGACTGCACAATATCAGCCTGTGTAAAACTGGTAATGGTAGTAGTAGTAGTGATTGCTTCAGACAAATCAGCAGAAGTAGTTGTCGTAACAGGATTGCCGGCTGCTGAAGATGATATTCCGGAAATTAAGAAGCTTATAGCTAAGCTGTCGCCTATTGAAGCAGAAGCAGGCAGAGATGTATCTATAGCGCTTGCAGTCGGTTGCCCGAACGGATACAGTATATTCAAGCGAACACACTTATTTGCGTTTTGTGTAAGAACAGCCTTTGATGAATTATATGGAATATCAAAAGTTCCGTTTGAAGCGGTTGTTAGAGTGATTTTGTTAATATTTATTAAAGCATTCGGGAATTGACTTGCCGGCAAATTAGTATCCAGAACCAATTTGTTTATAACGCTTCCGCCTGTCTGAAATGAATAGCTTAAGGTAATTTCGCTATCAGAAGAGAATTCCTGGGAATTTTCTTCTTTCTGTTCCCAAAGAGCCTTATCAGCGTCGATTCCCATAAGTATGATATACGGAGCGCTTTCAGCAGGAGACAAAGCTTTTTCATCGGATGCAGCAGCTGAAACAGAAGCCGCAGCAAACAGGCTCATAAAAATGACTGTGGTAAACGCAATAAAGAGCTTCTTGAAAATATTCATAATACATACTCCTTTCGTATGTTGTTGTTTATTTTATGTACAACAGGCTGCAAATAACCTATTATGCTTATTATAGCACATCTAAGCTATAATGTCCACTGTCATTTTATACAAAAAGAAATGTATAAAAACTTAAGTTATTCCTCCATAACCTCAATAACATTCTGCATAAGCAGCAAGGGCTTCATACCTCTGGGGATCGTAACGCCGATATAAGGCTTTTTCAGGCTGTTGAATATGATTTTCCCACGAAAATGCGAAGCGAGAGCTGTAACCTGCTGCTGAGATGGATTTGTAATGTAGAAGTACATTTTGTCACTGCGCTGATTTATTTCTGTAATGCCGAGCTTTGCAGCACGGTTTCTGAGCAGCGAAACTGAAATAAGACCGATTATCTCATCCGGAGGATCTCCATATCTGTCAATAAGCTCATCAAGCAGATCAAGCTTGTCGTTATCTGTTTCAACGGCTGCGATTTTTCTGTACATAGAAAGCCTCTGACTAAGACTTTCTATATAGTTTTCTGGAATATGTGCATTTATCTGAACATCCACAACGCATTCGGAAGCTTTTTCCGGTTTTTCTCCACGTTCTTCAGCAACGGCTTCACCGAGCAGCTTGAGGTACATATCATAACCGACAGCTTCCATATGACCATGCTGTCTGCCGCCTAAAATACTGCCTGCGCCTCTTATTTCCAGATCACGAAGTGCAATTTGGAATCCGCTGCCGAACTGAGTGAATTCTCTCATAGCGGCAAGACGTTTTGAAGATACCTCAGATATAGACTTATCTTTTTTGAATGTAAAGTATGCGTATGCTCTTCTGCTGCTTCGTCCTACTCTTCCTCTTAGCTGATATAGCTGTGAAAGACCGAAGCAGTCCGCATTTTCCAGAATAATGGTATTAACATTTGATACATCCACGCCGGTTTCTATGATGGTTGTGCATACAAGAACGTCTATCTCCTGTTCTATTAGCTGCCGCCATATTTCAGACATTTCCGTTTCGCTCATTTTTCCGTGAGCTATGCCTATTCTTGCTTCCGGCAGAGCCTGTCGGATCTTAGATGCTGTAAGTTCAATAGTATCAACTCTGTTGTGAATGTAGTATACCTGTCCGCCTCTGCGAAGCTCACGTTCGATAGCGCCAATAATTACGCCGAAGCTGTATTCCATTACATAGGTCTGTACAGGATGTCTGTCCTGCGGAGCTTCTGCAATTACGGACATATCACGTATACCGCTCATCGCCATATTAAGGGTTCGTGGAATAGGAGTTGCGGAAAGTGTAAGTATATCCACGCCGGAGAACATCTCTTTGAATTTCTCCTTATGTGCAACACCGAAACGCTGTTCTTCATCTACAATAGCAAGACCGAGGCTTTTGAATTTCACGTCCTTCTGAACTATTCTATGAGTACCTATTACAATGTCCGCTGTGCCCTTTTTCATTCGTTCGATAGTCTCTTTCTGTTGTTTTGGAGTTCTGAATCTTGACAACAGCTCAATATTTACCGGAAACGCTTCAAATCTTCTCAGCGCTGTCTGATAATGCTGCATTGCAAGCACTGTGGTAGGAACTAATATTGCGCATTGCTTTCCGCTGAGAACGCATTTCATGGCGGCACGAAGTGCGACTTCGGTTTTGCCGAAGCCTACATCGCCGGATAAAAGTCTATCCATAGGGCGGCTTTTTTCCATATCCGCTTTTATTTCTTCAATGGCGGTAAGCTGATCTTCAGTTTCAATATATGGGAAACGCTGTTCAAAGTCCTTTTGAACAGAATCGTCCGCTTCAAATGCTATACCTTCTGCCTGCTGACGCTTTGCATAAAGCTCAGTAAGCTCTTTTGCCATATCCTTTACTGCACGTTTTACATTATTTCGAGTTTTCTGCCATTCAGGAGAAGAGAGCCTGTGAAGCTTTACGCCGCTGTCATCTTTAGAGCCGATATATTTGGATACGAGGTCCATTTGAGTAACAGGAACATAGAGATTTTCATTTCCGGCATATTGTATCATTATGTAATCCTTGGTAATATCCTCAAGGCATAGCTTTTTTATACCTGCAAAGCGTCCGATACCGTGCAGCGCATGAACAACAAGATCGCCTCTTTCCAGGTCGGCAAGTGTACGGAGTTCTTTTCCGGGAGATGCCTTTGGTCTGCGGCTTTTAGAACGCAGAGCCTTTGCCTGAGTTATAAGAGCAGTTTTGTTTTCAGGATAGGAAAATCCGCTTGAAAAGCTTCCGGTCATAATATAAATATGACCTTTTTTCCATGAAGAATCGTTATCTGCAATGCTGCATGAGAATCCGCTTTTTTCAATATCGCTTTTTATTATAGGCAAGGTTTTTTCACTGCCGGCAGCGAGCATAATGCAGTAACCCGCAGTGCAAAGCTCCTCAAGATCTTCTGTAAGCTGTCTCATTTCACCGCCCCACGGAGCTGATTGGTAAGCGTCCATAGAGAGGAGCTTTTTGAATCCGATATGTTCGCCGCCCTGTAAAAAATTGCTTGCATATAAGCAAAAACAATTTTTTTCAGCTTCGTTCTGAATAACGTGCAGCTCTGCTATATGACCTGTGAGCTTGCTGCAAAGTCTGCCCTCTTCG
This sequence comes from uncultured Ruminococcus sp., assembly GCA_947176075.1. Classification (GTDB taxonomy): domain Bacteria; phylum Bacillota; class Clostridia; order Oscillospirales; family Ruminococcaceae; genus Ruminococcus_C. The sequence goes on from CAMWPG010000007.1 coordinate 16,181, forward strand.
AGCATTATCTTTACATCTTCCTGATATCTTGCGGATATATTGGCGGAATTTCCTGTGCATCCTGAAAATTCGCTGAACAAAACGCAGCCAAAGTCATACTCAAAAATTAGCGGCAGGCTGTCATAAATGATCGGTATATATTTGTCTATATTACTGAGAGATAGTCCGTCACGAAGGGCGCTGGCATCATTTTGAAGAAGCTCCTTTGCTATCGGCGCACGTTTTCCACGAAGTGCTTTAGCGATAGCATCTATTTTTTCCGCAAGTTGTATCGGGTCGCATATGATCTCTTTAGCAGGCGGTATCATAACTTCGGCAAGAGAAGCTATTCGCCGCTGACTTTCCGTACTGAATTCAGATATAGTATCTATTTCGTCTCCCCAGAATTCCATTCTGACAGGATTTTCTGCCTGAGACGGAAAAATGTCTGCAATAGAGCCTCTGACAGCAAACTGACCCTGTCCTTCGACTGTATCAGAGCGTACATATCCGATAGAGATAAGCTTTTTTATAAGCTCTGAAAGCTCTGCCGTATCACCGGCAGAGAGCTTAATGGAATTATTTTCAAGTTGTTTTCTCGGTATAACCGGCTGCATTACCGCTTCCACAGATGCTGAAACTACCTTGCACGATCTGTTTATCACGGCAGAAAGTGCAGCAAGTCTGCTGCAAACAAATTCTCCGGAAATGCCCTCGACCGGAGCTAAAACAAGCTCTCTTGCAGGAAAAAGCATAGCAGCCGGAGAATTATCAGTGGGATGCATAGTGTTGATGTCGCTGCAAATTCGTCTTGCTTCGTTTTCGTCGGGTGATATTATAAGAACAGGGCTGCCTGTTTTTTCAGCGATAGTAAGAGCGAGCTGCGCCTTGTGAACTATGGAAAGACCTGTAAGCGACACAGGAGATATGCCGCCGTCCATACAAGCGGCAAGGCTTTTATATGCTGACAGCGTGTGGAATGTATTTTCAAAAAAGCTCATTTTTGCTCCTTTCTGATATTATATACTCGCCTCTATTGCAAAATGTCCAATAGAGGCGAGTATAGTCAAACAAGGTCAAAGTTTTTATTTACTGCTGAATTTATTCATAGCCTCGTCTATTTTTTCCTGAACTATAAGCTCTGCCGCCCTTGCAGCGTTTTGAAGTGCCGGTGTGAGTACTTTTGTATCTTCCTCCGAGAATTTGCTCAGCACCCAGTCTGCCAGATCATAGTCGGGTCTTGGCTTAGCTCCGACGCCGATACGTATTCTTGGGAATTCGTCAGTACCTAAAAGAGCGATAATGCTCTTCATGCCATTGTGACCTCCTGCACTTCCCTTTCGCCTGATGCGGAGCTTTCCAGGAGGCAGAGTTATATCATCATACATTATAACAACATTTTCAGGCGGTATTTTATAGAAGTCCGCCGCAGCTGATACTGCCTCTCCGCTGAGATTCATAAAAGTCTCCGGTCTTAGCAGTAAGCATCGCTTGCCGCCGATACTCCCGTCGCCGCAGCAGCCCTTGAATTTCTTTGTATTTATATCAATGCTGCACATTTTTGCCAGTTCATCAATTCCCATAAAGCCTGCATTATGTCTTGTATTTGCATATGCAAGACCGGGATTTCCAAGACCTGCGATTATCCATGAAATTTTGCCTGAAGCCTTCTGACTGCGTTCGTTTTCAATGGACTTGAAAATATCAAAAATACTCATAAATTACCTCTTGCTTTGTTTTTTACTGCTATCTGCAACTTGGCAGGATTTTGTTTTCTTTTCTTCTGCCAAGAACAGAAAGTCTTGAAACTATATCGCAAGTTTTTGCCCATTCATGGGCGGAAACTTGCGAAACTGGGATTCCAAAGGGCGTATCTGCCCTTTGGCAGGGGTCTAAGGGGACAGCGTCCCCTTGCCCGAGTTGTAGATAGTGTATTTTTTACATAAAAAACCGTACCGACACGATGAATACAACTTATCGGTACAGGTTTTAAAAATTTTTATTTATTGCTGTCCTTGCTGTCCTTATCCGGGAAAAGCCTTGTTTTGAGCTTTCTCAGGCTATATCCCTCCTTGACTTTGAGCTGACCTCTTTCAACAGCAAGCGCATAATCCGGAACATCTTTTGTAATAGTAGATCCGGCAGCAGTATATACGCCGTTGCCGAGCTTTACCGGAGCTATAAGATTTGTGTTGCAGCCGATAAAGCAGCTGTCGCCTATCACGCATCTCTCCTTGCTTATGCCATCATAATTTACTGTGACAGTTCCGCAGCCGAAGTTTACTTTTTTGCCTACATCGCTGTCTCCTACGTATGTGAGGTGTGCAATGGATGTCTGCTCACCTACGACTGAATTCTTTACTTCTACAAAGTCGCCTATCTTTACGCCGCTTTTTATATGAGAATTTGGACGGATATGTACAAAAGGACCGATCTTTACATTGTCCTCGATAACAGAATCATATGCTTGAACAGCATTCAGCTTACAGTGCTGACCGATAACAGTATTGCTTATAAGGCAGTTCGGACCTATTTTGCAATGTGAGCCTATCTTTGTTTTGCCCTTTAAAATAGTTCCCGGCTGAATAACTGTTGCAGGTTCTATCTCAACGTCTGTACCTATAATAACTCCGTCTGTACATATGAAGTCAACTCCGCCGTCCATATGCTTTTCAAGAACCTTTTGCCTTGCAGTTTCACGCAGATTAAGGAGATCCTTTCGTGTATTTGCACCGAGTATTACATCTGTATTTTCTGTAAGATATATACCTGCTCTCTTGCCTTCAGCCAAAGCAATGCTTATTGTATCTGTGAGATAATATTCTCCCTGAGCATTCTGAGGTGTAAGCTTTGACAGGAAATCCAGAAGGTCGGCGGTTCTGAACCAGTAAGCTCCTGAATTTACCTCTTTTATTTTTTTCTGTGCAAAAGAAGCGTCCTTTTCCTCGACTATCTCAGCTATACCGTCGCTTTCGCTGCGGATGATCCTTCCGTAGCCGTATGGATTTTCAAGCTCGGCAGTTATAACAGTAACGGAATTATTCTGAGCTGTGTGAAGCTCCAGAGCATTTTCTATGGTTTCAGCATCCATAAACGGAGCATCACCGCAGAGTATAAGCGTATTTCCATCAGGATTTTTACTTAAAAATTTCTCCGCCTGCATTACAGCATGACCTGTTCCGAGACGTTCTTTCTGTAGTGATGTTTCATATTTTTCGTTTAAATAATGCTCGATGTATTCAGCTTTGTAGCCTGTTATAACGCATAAATTGGATACGTTTGCATTTTCGCAGGCACGGATTACCCATCCGAGCATAGGTATATCGAGTATTTCGAGCATAGGCTTGGGAATATCGGCTTTCATACGTTTTCCATGGCCTCCCGCGAGAATAACAGCTTGATTCATAAATTTAAACATCCTTTCTTAAATTTTTTTGTAAGCGCTTATATGCTGATCTAATTTTCACAGCAGCAGTAAATTTTGCTTGACAACAGATTCTGAAAAAAGCTATACACTTATATTATTACAAATTTTGGAAGAATTTGCAATAGCTTTTTTTAAAAAAAATGCTCGAATTGTAATTTTTGTACAAGTTGCTAAAAAAATAGACTGAAATTTTTTTGAAAAAAGGTATAGTAATTTTTGGAGGAATATGTTATAATAAGAATACGACTGGTTTGGGCAATGGTGTGTGCGACCGTAGCCCTCGCTTTCCGGACATACCACGGAGGGCATTCCGGTTACAACGAAAAAAACTGGAGGTATAACTCGAAATGAAGAAGTATGTTTATCTGTTCACAGAAGGCAACGCAAAAATGAGAGAGCTTCTCGGCGGCAAGGGCGCAAATCTGGCTGAAATGACAGGTCTGGGACTGCCGGTACCGCAGGGCTTCACAATTTCTACCGAAGCTTGCACACAGTACTATGATGATGGCCGTAAGATCAATGATGAGATCAAGGCTCAGATCATGGAATACATCGGCAAGATGGAAGAAATCACAGGCAAGAAGTTTGGCGATAAGGAAAATCCGCTGCTGGTATCTGTACGTTCTGGTGCGAGAGCGTCAATGCCTGGTATGATGGATACTATCCTGAACCTTGGTTTGAATGAAGATGTTGTTGAGGTAATGGCTGCTAAGTCCGGTAATGAGCGTTGGGCTCGTGACTGCTACAGAAGATTTATCCAGATGTATTCTGACGTAGTTATGGAAGTTGGCAAGAAGTACTTCGAAGAGCTTATCGATAAGATGAAGGAAGAGCGTGGCGTAACTCAGGACGTAGACCTGACAGCAGAAGATCTGAAGATCCTTGCTGAGCAGTTCAAGGCTGAGTACAAGTCCAAGATCGGTAAGGACTTCCCAACTGATCCTGTAGAGCAGCTGATGGGCGCTGTTGAGGCTGTATTCAGAAGCTGGGACAACCCAAGAGCTAACGTATACAGAATGATGAACGATATCCCTTATTCTTGGGGTACTGCTGTAAACGTACAGATGATGGCATTTGGTAACATGGGCGATACATCTGGTACAGGTGTTGCATTTACAAGAAACCCTGCAACAGGCGAAAAGAAGCTCATGGGTGAGTTCCTGATGAACGCACAGGGCGAGGACGTTGTTGCCGGTGTACGTACACCTCAGCCGATCGCTGAACTGGAAGCTACCATGCCTGAGGTTTATACGCAGTTTACAAACATCTGCAAGACTCTGGAAGATCACTACAGAGATATGCAGGATATGGAATTCACAATCGAAGACAAGAAGCTGTATATGCTCCAGACCAGAAATGGTAAGAGAACAGCAGCTGCTGCTATCAAGATCGCTTGTGATCTGGTAGAAGAAGGCATGATAACAGAGGAAGAGGCACTGATGCAGATCGATGCTAAGTCTCTCGACGCTCTGCTCCACCCGCAGTTCGACGCTGCTGCTCTGAAGAAGGCAGTTCCTGTTGCATCTGCACTGGCAGCATCTCCTGGTGCAGCTTGCGGTAAGGTTGTATTTACAGCTGATGACGCTAAGGAATGGGCTGCAAAGGGCGAAAAGGTTGTTCTGGTTCGTCTGGAAACATCTCCTGAAGATATCGAGGGCATGGTAGCAGCTCAGGGTATCCTGACTGTACGCGGCGGTATGACATCTCACGCTGCCGTTGTTGCACGTGGTATGGGTACTTGCTGTGTATCCGGCTGCGGCGCTATCAAGATGGATGAAGAAAACAAGAAGTTCGAGCTTGCAGGCAGAACTTATGTTGAGGGTGACTACATTTCACTCGATGGTACAACAGGTAATATCTATGGCGAAGCTATCCCGACTGTACCTGCAAATACAGACAGCGGTTACTTCGGCAAGATCATGGAATGGTCTGACAAGTATAAGAAGCTGGGCGTTCGTACAAATGCAGATACTCCTAAGGATGCAAAGCAGGCAAGACACTTCGGTGCTGATGGTATCGGTCTGTGCCGTACAGAGCATATGTTCTTCGGCGAAGGCAGAATCGATGCATTCCGTGAAATGATCTGTGCTGAGACACTTGAAGAGCGTGAAGCAGCACTGGAGAAGATTCTTCCTATGCAGCAGAGCGATTTCAAGGCACTGTACGAAGCACTGGAAGGATGCCCTGTAACAATTCGTTTCCTGGATCCTCCGCTTCACGAATTCGTTCCTACAGAAGAAGCAGATATTAAGGCTCTTGCAGATGCACAGGGCAAATCTGTTGAGGATATTAAGGCTATTATTTCCTCACTCCATGAATTCAACCCGATGATGGGCCACCGTGGCTGTCGTCTGGCTGTAACATATCCGGAAATCGCAGTAATGCAGACAAAGGCAGTTATCCGTGCAGCAATCGAAGTTAAGGCTGCTCATCCGGATTGGAATGTAGTTCCTGAGATCATGATTCCGCTGGTAGGCGAATCTAAGGAAATGCTGTTCGTTAAGAAGAGCGTAGTAGCAACAGCTGATGCTGAGATCGCGGCATCTGGCATAGACCTGAAATATCAGGTAGGTACAATGATCGAGATCCCAAGAGCTGCTCTGACAGCTGATGAGATCGCAAAGGATGCAGACTTCTTCTGCTTCGGTACAAACGATCTGACACAGATGGCATTTGGCTTCTCTCGTGATGATGCTGGTAAGTTCCTTGATTCTTACTATGCAAATAAGATTTATGAGTCCGATCCGTTTGCAAGACTTGATCAGATAGGCGTAGGTAAGCTGATGAAGATGGCAATTGAGCTTGGTAAGCCGGTTAATCCGAACCTCCACGTAGGTATCTGCGGTGAGCACGGCGGCGATCCTTCTTCTATTGAATTCTGCCATATTATTGGTCTTGACTATGTATCCTGCTCACCTTATCGTGTTCCAATCGCAAGACTTGCTGCTGCTCAGGCTGCAATCAAGAATAAGTAAGAATATCCTTTGAGGGCATTGCTCTCCTGATAAAAATTGTTTATTTAAGTTTATTTAATTAAAAAAATATATCGACACCAGTATATTGAAACCAATATATTGACACCCGATTTTCGTATCATAATAGTAAAAAAGCATCATGCTTTCGGCGGACAAGCCGGCATGATGCTTTTTGTTTTAAATATTTTATTTGACTTTTGCCGAAATTCATGATATAATGTCATTTAAGAGCATACCAAAAGCGGTAGGCGGTCAATCCACGCTCCCGGAAGGGAGTGATTATGATGGAAACTTACGTAACATGGAACGATTTAATCCAGTTTATGCTAATGCTTATATCTGGTACTTCATTACTGTACATGATTTTTCATAATAATAAAAGGAAATAACCGCCCCGGCAACCAATCGTGAGCAGTTATTTCTTAAGTTCACTATTTGGGAGCGACCGCCTATCGGTATGCTCTCTTTACATATATTATACCGAATTTCAGTGAATATGTCAAGTGCTTTCGTTTTTTATTTTTATAACTATCCGAATAGCTATCCGATCTATATCGGGCGTTTTTTATTCTTTCGGCACATTTCGCTTATGAAGACAAGTTCTTACAGCATTACCTTTTCACGCAGGTAGTCTGTCAGATCAGCAATAGGCATTCTTACCTGCTGCATTGTGTCACGGTCACGTACAGTTACACACTGATCTTTTTCCAATGTATCAAAATCGTAAGTAATGCAGAAAGGTGTTCCGATCTCATCCTGTCTGCGGTAACGCTTGCCGATTGAACCTGTTTCGTCAAAATCAACGGAGAAATACTTTGACAGCTCCTGATATACTTCCATTGCCTGTGTGCTCAGCTTCTTTGAAAGCGGCAGAACTGCACACTTGTACGGTGCAAGCGCTGGGTGAAGATGCATTACTGTTCTTACATCGTTCTTTTCAGCGTCGATAACCTCCTCATCATATGCCTCAGTTACTATCGACAGGAATAAACGCTCTACACCCAGAGACGGCTCGATTACATAAGGAATGTACTTTGTATTGTCCTCAGGGTCAAAATATTCCAGAGACTTGCCGCTGTGATTCTGATGCTGTGTCAGGTCATAGTCGGTTCTGTCTGCTATGCCCCACAGCTCGCCCCATCCAAACGGGAACATATATTCAAAGTCAGTAGTTGCCTTTGAATAGAAGCACAGCTCCTCCGGATCATGGTCACGAAGTCTCAGATTCTCTTCCTTAATACCGAGTGTAGTGAGGAAGTTCTTGCAGTAGCTTCTCCAGTATTGGAACCATTCAAGGTCAGTACCCGGCTTGCAGAAGAATTCAAGCTCCATCTGCTCAAATTCACGTACACGGAAAATGAAGTTACCCGGTGTTATCTCGTTACGGAATGACTTGCCCACCTGTGCAACGCCGAAAGGTACTTTCTTTCTTGTGGTACGTTGGATATTTGCAAAGTTTACAAATATACCCTGTGCAGTTTCCGGACGCAGATAAAGCTCGGACTTTGAGTCCTCTGTAACGCCCTGAAATGTCTTGAACATGAGATTAAACTGTCTGATATCGGTAAAATCACTCTTGCCGCAGTTCGGGCATACGATCTCCTTGTCACGGATATAGTCCATCATTTCCTGATTGCTCCAGCCGGCAGGATTAGTACCGTCAAAAGCTTCAATAAGGTTGTCCGCTCTGTGACGTGTTTTGCAGCTCTTGCAGTCCATCAGCGGGTCAGAGAATCCGCCGAGGTGACCAGACGCTACCCATGTTTCCGGATTCATAAGAATCGCACTGTCAAGACCTACATTGTAAGGACATTCCTGAACGAATTTCTTACGCCAAGCGTCCTTGATGTTATTTTTAAGTTCAACACCAAGAGGACCGTAGTCCCATGTGTTGGCAAGACCTCCGTAGATCTCAGAGCCGGCGTAAACGAACCCTCTTGATTTACAAAGCTCAACGATTTTTTCCATGCTTTTTTCTTTGTTTGACAGCATATTGCATACCTCTTTCAATTATTTATATAATAGACCTGTTTAATACAGATTAATACAGAAGTCCTTAAGACTCCTCATTTTCAAAGTAAAGCTTTACCGCTTCAGCGATTGGTGCAAAGCTGTAGCCCATACGCACGAGGGCGGCCTTGCATTTTTCGATTTTCTTTTTATCGTCTTTATCATAGAGCAGTCTGCTGTATTTTTTATATAACAGCGCAGAGATCTGCTGCATTTGATATTCATCATCTATATACGGTGTCACCGTCTTGTCAATGACCGCTTTAGGAATACCTTTTTGATATAGTATCTGGCGTATCCTTCTCGGACCGTAGAGTTTTATTTCTGAAGCACGTCTTGCGGTATTTTCAGCGTATCTCCAGTCATTTATTACTCCCAGATCTGTCAGACGCTCCATTACCTCATAGCAAACATCCTCATCATAGTTATTCCGAAGCTTTAAAAACAGCATATGATAGCTGTAGCTCTGTCCTTCAAGCAGATACAGTGCCCTGTGATATGCTCGTCTCACGTCATTGTCAAAAAGGAGTTTTCTCAGTGTTTCATCTGAGATATCCGTTATATATGTCAGATCGTATTTTGCTGCGATCTCACGGTGAATGTCATATATCTGTCCGTTTTCAAGTGACAGTTCAAGATAAGAGCCGTGCTGCGGCTTACATGACAGTATCTTCATAGCAGCTCTTATACCGGAGTAAATTCATCAAAGGAGTCCTCATTGTCGATATCAGGATCTTCGGTGATTGGAGTAAAATCGTCATTATCTTCAAAGAACTCTTCATCCGATTTATTTTTTGCTGACTTTTTAGCAGCCTTTTCAGCAGCTTCCTCCAGACGATCCTTGCCGTTGTCCTTTTTAGATGCCTTTTCTTTTTGTTCCTTGGTTTTTTTAGCCTCCTCAGCAGCCAGTTCCTTGATCTTGACAGTGATTTTCTCTTCGACTTCCTTCATCATTTCAGCATTGCCAAGGAGTATCTCCTTAACATTTTCTCTTCCCTGCCCCAGCTTATTTCCCTCATAGCTGAACCAGGAACCGCTTTTGTTTATGATATCCAACTCAATCGCCATATCAAGCACCTCAGCCGAGCGGGAAATACCTTTTCCATAAATGATGTCGAATTCGCAGCTCTTAAATGGCGGAGCGACTTTATTTTTAACTACCTTTACCTTTGTACGTGCGCCGATGATCTCAGAGCCGTCCTTTATAGGTTCGCCCTTTCGTACTTCCATACGGATAGATGCATAAAATTTAAGCGCACGTCCGCCGGGCGTTGTTTCGGGGTTGCCGTACATAACGCCGATTTTTTCACGTATCTGATTTATGAATACAGCCACGCAATTTGATTTTGCTATAACGGAGGTAAGCTTACGCATAGCCTGAGACATAAGTCTTGCCAGCATACCAACGTGAGAATCTCCCATTTCGCCGTCGATCTCAGCCTTTGTTGTCATAGCAGCAACAGAATCTATAACGATAACATCAATAGCTCCCGAACGCACCAGTGCTTCTGCGATTTCCAGAGCTTGTTCTCCGCTGTCGGGCTGAGATACGAGGAGGCTATCTATATCAACACCCAGAGCACTTGCATATTTGGGGTCAAGAGCGTGTTCAACATCGATGAATGCTACCTCTCCTCCCTGTTTCTGTGCTTCTGCAATGATATGAAGTGCGACAGTTGTCTTACCGGAGCTTTCAGGGCCATACAGTTCAACGATGCGTCCTCTTGGAACACCGCCAACACCAAGTGCCATATCAAGAGACATTGAACCTGTGGGTATAGATTCTACTGACATACAGTTATTTTCGCCCAGTCTCATGATCGAACCGCTGCCGTATGTTTTTGTAATATGTGCAATGGCGCTTTCCAGTGCCTTTTTCTTTTCTTCAGCTGTTGTAGGCATAACAAACTGATTTTTCTTTTTTAGATCTGCCTTAGCCATATTCTATATATCCTTTCTGTATATTGCCGCTTGGAGAATTAGAACTTGTCTTCATAAGTGAAATGTGCGGAAAAAACGTACGCTTAGCTTGTGAAGACGAGTTCTTACATGATAAATTCACTTATCTGATCTTCAAATTGCTTTTTAACGGTATTATATGCAAAATCCTGCTGCCTTCTGCGCTGCTGTGCTACTACTTCACGCTTCAAGGCGGTATCTGTAAGGAGCTTGTCCGCAGCCATTGCAGCTATCAGAGGGTCTTTATCATTGAGAAGAATTCCGCTGCCGCCAAGAGTATCCGGAACAGCGCAGGCGTTATATGCGATTATAGGCACGCCGAAATACATAGCCTCGACAAGCGGTACGCAAAAGCCTTCATGCTCACTCATGCACAAAAATATATCTGCCGTCTGATAGTAAGCTATGAGTTGTGCAAATGAAACATGACCAGTAAAAATGATATCTGTAAGCTCCAGTGCTTTTATATATCTCAAAAGCCGTTTATAGTAAAGCTCAGTTCCCTGCCATGATCCAACGAAAATAAGTCTTGATTTAGGATTGCAGAACTTCTTATAGCAGCAGAATGTCCTTATAATGTCCTCATGCTTTTTATTAGGAGCAATTCTTCCCACGAAGAGAAAGTTGACATATCCGTCACTGTCGTATTGTCTGAGAACATCTGCATCCGGTCTGCTGCGGTAATCTGTAAATGGTATTAATATAGGTCTTACGGAAATATCGCATTTATATCCAAGCTCCATAAGCTCCTTTTTATTATACTCTGAATCTGCCATACAGAAATCAGCCTTGTCAGCAAGGAAAGCTGCGCCCTTTCTGCCGTAATCGAGAAGCTCTGTAAGATCTCCGTTATATGGTCTGAAAAAATATGACGGTGTTATATTATGATAAATAACACCTTTTTTTGCTTTAAGCTTTGCCACACTGAAATTAAGCTCTGATCCGACAGAAAGATGATATAGTACAGTATCGTTCTGAGTGAGCCGCGGCATACGGCTGACGTAACTGGCAGTGCCCGATGGCAGCCGCTTATCTATGTTTTCTGCAAATATTTCTGTTTTGCATCCCATGCTGAGGAGAACTTTGTTTATAGCTACAGCATCATTGCTTACAGCGTCACCTGATGCAATAGTCGGTAGAAGCTGAAATACACGCATCAGCCTTGCTCCTTTCGTATATCGGAGAGCTGATGGCTTAGTAAAGACACCTGCTGTCTCAGGCTGTCTATCTCCATACGGTTGTTACGCTGCTGAAGCTCAAGCTCTTCTATACGTTTTGCGAGTGACGCATTGCTCTGTTCCTGAGAATCCATGATATAAAGCTCGAGCTGCTGCAATGCCTGTGCAGTATTTGCGTTTATGGCTGACTGCTCGTCTGCAATAGGTTCAATATAAAATCTGGTAAGTTTTCTCACAGCTTTTTTGACAAAGCGGGACAATGCACCGCCTTTTATTTCATTTTCTGTTGAAACAGCGAAATAATCAGAAACATAGGCTATATTATTTCTGAGCTGGTCGGGATCATATTGCTGAGCTGGATTTCTGGGATTAGCGTCGCATGGAATATCCGCAAAGGAGAGCATATCTCCAAGCAGACCTTTTTCCTTTATATCCGCACGGATTTCCGACATAATATCTTCTATATTAAGACTCATAGACAGAGCATTCCTTTCCGATATGCAAAATTTGCTTGTACACAGAATATTATAACCGATTTATTCTGAAAAGTCAAGATTATGATTTATAAACACATCATTGTCCTGTACTGCATATTTCTGCGTCTTTATAATAATGCAGCAGTATTTCTCTCCATGATGCTCCTGCCTTTGCCATAGCATCAGCTCCATACTGACTCATACCTACTCCATGTCCATAGCCTTTTGTGGTAATGGTGCATATATCTCCGTTCCACTTTGCATCAAATGATGCACTTCTCAAAGAAAGTGCTGTTCTTATATCCTGTCCGGTTGAATTTATTCCTCCGACATTTGCAGAAAGCACTGTTCCGGAATCTGAGCGTTTTTCTATTTTAAGCCATTCCTTTGTTGGCTTTGAAAAATCTCCGTCTGGAAAAGCGTTTTCAAGCAGCTCTTTAAGCTCAGATTTTGAGAATTCCTGCTGCCAAAGATAATTAGGAGCATTTTTATCTGCATCGCTGCTTGCCGGCACAAGATATGGCACATCCTGTCCCCATACATTGGATGCACTTTCTGTTTTGCCAGAGGACATAGAACAGAATGCCGCTAAAATCGGCTCGTCCTCATATGTAAGTATATATGGGAGAACATCTTCAACAGCTTGGCTTATTTTTTCATATGCAGATTCATATCCCGAGCCGTAGAATTGCATAGCCTGGCTTTTGGTGAAATATGCCTGATATCGGCTGCTGTCGTTTGACAGTTGAGCGCCGCAAAGCGATGGGTCTGGATTTTCGCTTGCTGCCTGCTGTTGACGCACAGCATAAGTATGTATAGCTACTGTCTGAGCTTTCAGAGCTTCTTCTTCAAATGATGCCGGCATTTCGGCAATTACAGCGCCTATTATGTAGTCTTTCATTGACAGATTGAGCACATCGCCTGTTGAAGTATCCAGCATGAGTATATTTTCTTCTGTTGTGTCTGTATTTTTTTCTGTACTTGCAGAGCTTTCAGCCAAGCTCGGTGGTTTTGTCTCCTCCGGCTTACTCAGGCGTGATATCATGGCAGGTGCCATAGGAATAGCAGTAAGTATGAGTGCGAATGAAAATATCATAAGTCCGTAACGTTTCATAGTGTGTCCTCTTTTCTTTTTATAGTTTTACTTTTGCCTGTGGCAGCTTGCGGATAAAATGCTTCAAGGAAATCAATTTTTAAAATTCAATTTATTTCAGAGTACTGTTTTTTTGATATTTTCACAGAAGGAAATAGCTTTTTGTGACTGACATATTTTGAATACAGCCCTAAAAGGGCTGTATTCAAAATATAACTGGTTTTCAAAAGGGACTATGTCTCTTTTGCGGAGAGTGTCGGGAGGCAGTGCCTCCTGACATAATTTGGATTTATTTAAAAATTGATTTGCGTGGAAAATTCCATAAAGCTCTTGCATAATTTGTGCTTATGCGTTATAATATGAGTAGATATTTCCTACAAAGGAGAAAATTTATGAAGGACGGATTTGTAAAAATAGCTTGTGCAACACCATATCTGCGTGTTGCAGACTGTAATTATAATGCTGATAAAATTATTGAAATGATTAAAAATGCACACTCAATGGGCGTTAAGGTAGTATGCTTTCCTGAGCTTTCGCTTACAGGCTATACCTGTGGAGATTTGTTTTTTCAATCAGCGCTGGGAAACTCTGTGGAGGAGAATCTGCTTAGAATAGTAAATGAAACTGCTGATATTGAGATTGTTTCGATTGTAGGACTTCCTTTTTCTTATATGGGAAAGCTGTATAATTGTGCTGCTGTAATTTTTAAGGGTGAGATTCTTGGGATCGTTCCTAAGAAAAATATCCCGAGCTATAGTGAATTCTATGAAGCAAGATATTTTGCTCCGGGTTTTGAATCTGATTTTGATACTATTGTTAATAACAAGATAGTATCATTTGGTACAAATCAGATATTTGAATGCAGTAATATGTCTGGATTCAGCTTTGCTGTAGAGATATGCGAGGATCTATGGGTAGGAGATACGCCATCTGTAAAACACGTCAGATCCGGTGCAGCGATTATTTTCAATCTTTCTGCAAGTGATGAGATCATAGGAAAATCCGATTACAGACGTACTATAGTTAAGGCAAAATCAGGCAGTCTTATTTGCGCATATGCCTATGCAGATGCCGGAATAGGCGAATCTACAACCGATATGGTTTTTGCAGGTCATAATATTATTGCTGAAAACGGCTCGATACTTTCGGAATCCAAACTATTTAAGGGCGGACTTTGCACAGCTGATATTGATATTTACAGAATTCTTAAAGACCGCAGGGCAACCAATACATGGCAGTACAGCGATCATAATTACACGATAAATACTTTTGATATGGCAGTTTCGGAAACTAAGCTTGAACGCATTTTCCCGCAGAAGCCTTTTGTGCCTTTGGATAAAGCCAGTCTTGACAGCAACTGTGAAGAGATCTTATCGCTTCAGGCTGTGGGGCTTATGACACGGCTTAAAGCTATAGGCTGCAAAACTGCTGTTGTTGGACTTTCGGGCGGACTTGATTCCACTCTTGCACTTATAGTAATTGCACACGCCTTTGATATGCTCTCGCTTGATAGAAATGGTATAATTGCAGTGACAATGCCGTGCTTCGGTACAACGGACCGCACGTATAATAATGCCTGCCGTCTTGCGAAATCATATGGAGCTGTTCTTCGTGAGGTGCATATTGCAGACAGCGTAAATCAGCATTTTAAGGATATAGAGCATGATCCTGATATTCATGATGTTACCTATGAAAATTCTCAGGCACGTGAAAGAACGCAGGTTCTTATGGATATAGCTAATCAGAGCGGCGGAATAGTTATTGGTACGGGTGATTTGTCAGAGCTTGCTCTTGGTTGGGCAACATATAACGGGGATCATATGAGTATGTATGCGGTGAATGCCTCTATACCTAAAACTCTTGTGAGACATCTTGTGGCACATGAGGCGGCAAATACAGATAAGGAATTGTCTGAGGTGCTTTTCGATGTGCTCGATACTCCTGTAAGTCCGGAGCTTCTTCCGCCTGAAAAGGACGGTACTATATCTCAAAAAACAGAGGATATCGTGGGTCCTTATGAGCTGCATGATTTCTTTCTTTACTATGTTATCCGTCTCGGATTTTCGCCTAAGAAGATATATCGTCTGGCGTGTATTTCATTTGATGGAGTATATGACAGAGGGACTATTTTTAAATGGCTCAAAAAATTCTACTGGAGATTTTTCTCTCAGCAGTTCAAGCGTTCCTGTCTGCCCGATGGCCCGAAGGTCGGAAGTGTTACGCTTTCTCCACGAGGAGATTGGAGAATGCCGAGTGATGCTTGCGTAGCATTGTGGCAGAGTGAGCTTGATTCTATTGAGTATTAAGAACTTGCATGCAATATCCTATGAATACAAGTTCTAATAATAATCATTATTTGAAAGGATGTTAAAAATGACTTACAAAGAAGAATTTATCAAGTTTATGGTTGATTGCGGAGTATTGACATTTGGTTCATTTACTCTGAAAAGCGGCAGAATTGCGCCTTATTTTATCAATACAGGCAATTACAAGACTGGCAGACAGCTTGCTCAGCTTGGCAAGTATTATGCTGCGTGTATCAAGGAAAACGGCATTGAGGTGGATACGCTTTTTGGTCCTGCATACAAGGGAATCCCTCTGTCTGTAAGCGCAGCTACAGCTCTTGCCAATGAGTATGATATTGAAGTTAATTATTGTTTTGACCGCAAGGAAGTAAAAGATCACGGCGAAGGCGGTATGTTCGTAGGAAAGACACTTGAAAATGGTGAAAAAGTTGTTATAATAGAGGATGTCATGACCTCAGGCAAGGCACTTGCAGAGGTATATCCTAAACTAAAGGGCGCAGCTGATGTTGATATAACCGGAATGGTTATAACAGTTGACCGTATGGAAAAGGCTTTGGGCAGCGATAATTCCGCAGTACAGGAGGCGTACAGCAAGTATGGTGTAAAGGTTTACGCTATAGTTACAATGGATGATATTATAAAGGCGATCAAGGACGGCGTTATACCATTTGCACAGTATCTTGACGCTATGCTTGCATACCGCAAGGAATATGGAGTAGAGAAATAAAAAAGTCTAAAAAAGGCTTGCATTTTATTCTGGAATAGTGTATAATGATTACTGTACAGTAAACTGTACAGTATGAGCCGCTTTAGTTAAATGGATATAACAAACCCCTCCTAAGGGTTAGTTGAGGGTTCGATTCCCCCAAGCGGTGCCAGTTATGCCACATACTTTTGTATGTGGCTAATTTTTTTAATCTTTATATTTATATTATTTGAAAAGAGGATTTATATATGAAAAAAATCGAATTTACAAAAGAGCTTGCAAAACTCAAACCATTTAATTTCATAATTTTGTTTATAGCAGGCTGTATAAATGCCTTTGGTGTGACTATATTCCTTGCTCCGGTAAAGCTCTATGACAGCGGCATATCAGGAACATCTATCCTGTTATCTCAGATAACGCCTGAATATTTAAGCCTGTCGATTTTTCTGCTTATTTTGAATGTACCTATATTTTTGTTTGGTTTAAAACGGCAGGGGATTATATTTACTGTATATTCACTTTTTACTGTTATTGTATATTCAATATGCTCATGGCTCATTACTGATGTGTTGCCAGTCGATGTAAGCATGGCATCACCTCTGGCTGGAGAAGATCTGCTTTTATGTGCATTGTTCGGTGGAATAATATCGGGAGTCGGAAGCGGTCTTACCATTCGCTCGGGAGGAGCGATTGACGGCATTGATGTCCTTGCTGTTACATTTGCAAAAAGGCTTGGACTTACCGTAGGAACATTTGTAATGATATATAATGTTATCCTTTACATAATCTGTGGATTTATAATTCAAAGCTGGATATTGCCGCTTTATTCTATTGTTTCATATGCGGCAGGACTTAAAACAGTTGATTTTATAGTGGAAGGCTTTGACAGGTCAAAGTCAGTTATGATAGTAACAGATAAGGCAGAGGATATAAGTCATGCTCTTATAGATGCGTTTGAATGCGGGACAACAAAAATAGCTGCTACCGGAGGATATTCAAATTCTGATAAAACCGTTATTTATTTTGTGGTAAACCGTTTTCAGATCGCAAAAATGAGAAATATCGTTCTTGATATAGACCCAAAGGCGTATGTTACTATAAGTGATGTGGCAGACATTATGAGAAGCGGAGATGGAGCGAAAAAATAGTAAGGGGAATGATTTTCGGAATTTATAAATCGTTATAAAGGTACTGATATATGCTTTGAAAATCGAATTGTAATATTTCATAATAAAAATGAACTTTAAAAGTGGTCTGTACGTCAAATGCGTAAAAGCCGCTTTTTTTGTCTGCGGACGCTTGACAAATACATGAATTCGTGGTATAGTATTATAGTTAAAGTGAGTACAATTGTACTTCATATGAGGACGCACAGAGACAGTGTGATAGTATTATGCAGGAAAGGAGCCTTGTGCCGTTGGCATTGGGAGAATAAATGATCTATGCAAACACATTTTATAGTTGTAGATACTTCCGTACTGCCGGAGATATTCGGCAAGGTGTTGGAGGTGAAAAAGCTTGTTGCAGACAGAACTGAAAAAAGCTTTGCAGCAGCTTGTAAGCATGTGGGTATTTCCAGAAGTGCGTTTTACAAGTACCGTGACTATGTGTTTGCCTATGATGATAAAATGACACAGCGTATTGTCAATTTTTCCGCAGTATTGCGGGATGAAAGCGGTGTACTTTCTAATGTTCTGACAAAGCTTCATAGTCTTCATGCTAATATTCTCACAGTAAATCAGAGTATTCCTGTAGATGGAGTAGCGGCTGTTAGTATTTCTTTGCAATGCGGAGACAGTGCTACAAATCCGGTGGAGATAACAAATGCTTTGCGAAGTGTACAGGGCGTTGTAGAAGTCAGACTGCTGTCAGGTGAATAAATTTTGGAGGAAATAAATATTATGAAAAAAATTGCTGTTTTAGGCTATGGTGTAGTAGGCTCAGGTGTTGTTGAGCTTTTTTACAAAAATAAGGAAAAGATAGAAAAAAATACAGGTAAGGAGCTT
This sequence comes from uncultured Ruminococcus sp., assembly GCA_947176075.1. Classification (GTDB taxonomy): domain Bacteria; phylum Bacillota; class Clostridia; order Oscillospirales; family Ruminococcaceae; genus Ruminococcus_C. Next base: position 34,296 of record CAMWPG010000007.1, read on the forward strand.
GATGTAAAATATATTCTTGATCTCCGTGAATTTCCTGGTGATCCATATGCGGACAAGGTGGTTCATGATATTAATGTCATACTTGATGACCCGGAGGTCGGCTATGTAGCAGAATGTATGGGCGGAGTAAATCCTGCATTTCAGTTTGTGAGCAGCTGTCTGAAGGCTGGCAAGAGTGTTTCTACATCAAATAAGCAGCTTGTTGCAGAGAAAGGTGACATTCTTCTACAGATCGCAAAAGAGAATGATTGTAATTTCTTCTTTGAAGCAAGCGTTGGCGGAGCTATTCCGATTATTCGTCCGCTTCATACTTGTCTTGCAGGTAACGATATTTCTGCGGCAGCAGGTATTCTTAATGGTACAACTAACTTTATTCTTGAGAAGATGTTCTGCGACAAGATGGGATTTGAAGAGGCTTTGAAGCTTGCACAGGAGCTTGGCTATGCAGAGCGTGACCCTTCTGCCGATGTAGACGGGGCAGATGCTTGCCGTAAGGTGTGTATTCTGGCATCATTGATTTTTGGCAAGCACGTATACCCGGATAGTGTATATACTAAGGGCATTCGAGATATCACACTAGAGGATGTATCCCTTGCAGAAGCTATGGGCGGAGCAGTTAAGCTTATAGGCTGTACTAAGCGCCTTAATGATGGAAGGATCCTTTCTACAGTAATGCCAATGTTCGTACCGGAGGATAGCCTTATTTCTCATGTAGACGGCGTATTCAATGCCGTAATGGTATGGGGCGACGGATTTGATAAGACTATGTTCTATGGCAGAGGTGCAGGCAAGCTTCCTACAGCAAGTGCTGTACTGGGCGATATTATAGACTGTGCAAAGGCAGATCACACAGTGACATCACATGAATGGGTGCTTGATGAGAATACAGATTTCATAGCAGGAATAGATGCTTTTTGTGTGCCGAGGTTTTACAGAACTGATTCTTGTACTGCGGATGTATATGAAAGTGCAGCTAAGGCAGCAGGAGTAACAGTAGAGAATACCACAGAAGGAGGCTGTATTGTAAGCTGCTGTGATAATAAGACGGCAGATTCATTTGCAAATGCACTGAAAGCATCTGGAGTAAGTGTAATGTCACAAATTCCCGTTATGGCTGACTGACAAGCAGTAAGTTAAAAGACAGAATAAAAAAATTTCGGTGCAGTCGTCTTTCAAAAACGCTGCACCGAAAAATATTTTATTTAAAATTTTTTAGCCATTTTCAAAACCACATCGGCTACTCTTTTGGCTGCAATTTTCTCAAATTTATCAAATGACATCGCTCCCTCATCGTCGGCGTTGTCAGATATACAGCGTACGCTTACATATGCTACACCGTTACGATATGCACAATGTCCTACCGCTGCACTCTCCATATCTACTGCATGAGGTCTGAAATTTTCTGCGATAACTTTCTTGACTTCACTATCTGAAATAAATGCTTCACCGGATACTATTCTTCCAAAGAAATAGTTCACATCAAAAATCTCACAGCATTCTGCGGCAAGCTCCATAAGATTTTCATCAGATGTAAATGCTCCGCAATAAGGCGGATAATCACTTAGAAAATGCAGATCGAGATCATAATGGCGAACTTCATTTGATATTACTATATCGCATACTTTTACATCGCTGTTCATGCCGCCCGCTATGCCTGTATTTATTATGGCATCAGGATTAAATGTATCGATCATAGCCTGTGTACATATCGCTGCATTGACTTTAGCTATACCGCAGCATACATGTATTATCTCTTTTTCGTCTGAGATTCGGTTTACATAATATTCATAGCCAGCTTTTTTTATGATCTTTGATCCTGGCAGTGCGGCTCTGATATCTACAAGTTCTGATGGCATTGCTCCAATTATTCCTATACGCTTCATATTTTTATTCTCCTTTTTATTTTAAGAACTGCCATACAAGCTGTTCTTTTTTATTGCCGAAATTTATTTTGCAATATTCTCCTTTAATTATAAACGCAAATGAAAAATAAATCAAGTCCTAAATGGGCAGCTTAAAATTTTTTTTGCGTTATGCATTATGCAAAGCGCAAAAACAACGCAATTTCGGAGAAAAATAGCTCTAAAAATTTTTTTGAAAAAATTTGAAAAAAGACTTGACAAACGCATCGAAATGGTGTATAATAATACTTGTCGCTGAGAGATAGCGGCAAGATAAATGGAAAGTGATGGGAGTTTAGCTCAGCTGGGAGAGCATCTGCCTTACAAGCAGAGGGTCACAGGTTCGAGCCCTGTAACTCCCACCATCACGGTCTGGTAGTTCAGTTGGTTAGAACGCTGCCCTGTCACGGCAGAGGTCGTGGGTTCGAATCCCATCCAGATCGCCATTTTGCGGATTTAGCTCATCTGGTAGAGCGCCACCTTGCCAAGGTGGAGGTAGCGA
>CAMWPG010000008.1 GCA_947176075.1 uncultured Ruminococcus sp.
ATAATTTACAATGGAATTACTACTATTAAAGATAAAGGTTTAGAAGAAATATCTGGTGGTGCTACAAAAATTCCTGACTTGCTAATGAAAAATATAAAATATGTTCCTGGAATAGATTCATTACTTAGTACTTCTGAAAAGTTAGGAAAGGTTAAAGACTGTTATTTTATTCAAGAGACATTAAAGAATCTTTGTAGTAAAGAGTTTTTTGAAGAAACACAAAATGAATATTATAATGTTAGATTCATTCTACAATCTTCATTAACGGCATATGAGTTACTGTTAGATAGCGGAGCAGTAATTAAACCAGATGATAAACAATTTATTGAACAGAAGTGCAATAAAATAAGCGATATGATAAGCAATTTGAAAACTTGTAACATAAATTTCTATTCCACTAATATGGTATCTAACAACTTAAAAAATTTAAATGAGTTATTTATTCATAATAATTCAAATGAAAAATCAACTACTACCACATCAACCGAACCCAACCCCCAAATCACCGCTATAGACTTAATAGACAAAAGCATACCCGAAATAATATCGCTTATGAATGGAGAATACCAGATTATACAAACAGAGATGGGCGGATATTATAATGGAACTTACAGCGGAATATTCTATATTCAAAATCAGTCGGTATTTCCCGGAATGGAGTTTTATGTAGAAACTCTTTTAAATGAATCCGTTGATTTTAAAGGCGGACAATCAATCGGTAAGGAAATACAAAGTAAGGGATTAAGGAAAAAACTTGAAGCCGGAAAATACGCTTTAGATGCAATACAAGTCAATAAATCCGGAAAAGCCACTGATTCCATTAGTGCTGATATGGATTATGTTGAATGTAGTAAGGCATTAGACAATTTTGATTGTATTGAAGGCAATGGTGGTTATATAGGAGGTTCACCGCTTTCAGCATTGTATACATACAATGAAAAAAATGCAAAAATCGAATTGCATTTCATAGCAACGTCAGAAATGTTTAACGCATTTCGTTTAAGTGAAAATAACAAATTGTCATCTGAGCAAATGAAATCCTTTAATCCTTCAATCATGAATGTTGTTATAAGAAAAACTAATGAACCAGAGCAAACAGTTCTCCCTACCGAATCCACATCAGAAGAAATCACTAATAACTTTGATATAAGTGACTATAATGGTATGTTTTATCCTAACGATTCCAATGTTCATGCATATGTAGATATTCAATCTAAATCGGAAAAATATGCTGATATTGAAGTAAATATTTCAAATACAAATGCTACACATATAAGTCAAGTCTTTTTTTCTGGAAATATAGATTCTAATACTCTGACATTTGAAAATGAAGATGAGTATAGATTATATGGGAAAAATAGCTATACATTGGAATTTAAAGATGGAAAAGTCTATTTAACTTCAAAGTGTATAAAACAAGGTCACATATTGGATATACCAGAGCTTAATAAAGTTGAATTGACGTTGTTAAGCGAAGAAGATAAATTGAAGCTTATAATGTCATCATACGGAAACATCTGTGCATGGGAATATGCGGATTATGATGGGAATGGAATGAAAGAAGCCTTTGCAATTGTTGGTAAAAATTCTATGCCTGATTATTATATTTCTGATTCCATTCAAGGAGTATATTTTATTAGCGCAAAAGGAGACGTAAAGGAGCTCAGTAAAGTTTCTAACGGTCTTATGTGTAGCAAAGAACATTGTACAGAATATTCAGGAAAGAAATTTTTTTCATATAATGCTACAGCAGGCGGTTCGGGTAGTCAGACATACTTATTTAGTGTGAAAAATGGAAATTGCTATGAATTAAGTATTTCTGGAACAATTGTTGATTTTTATAATGATAGCAGTAAATGTTATGCTACAATAAGCGAATTTCTGCCAGAGGGTGGTCATATTTGGGCGGAATATGCGCTGATTTATGATAAAAGTTCACAGGAATTTTCCATAGGAAATGATACTGGAAATATTTTTTAGTACAATTTAAGTATGAAACGGTATAATGTACCGTGACATAAAAATTTTATAAAAACACAAAGGAGCGTATTATGATGAAAAAACGGTATAACAAATTGGTGGCATATTTGCTGATGGACTTTTCAACGGTTGGTGTTGTAGCATTACCATTAGGATTGGTAGCATTTATTGTAACTTTAGCAACAGGAGAAAAAGAAAATATTGCTATGGGTGTGTCAGCTTTATTTACAGGTGTTTTTTGCTTGCTTGTTACATTTTTACTCACTTTGTACATAAACAGCAGAACTCCAAAAGGTGAACGTGTAGGAACTTGGCTTCGTGCATGGTGGCTTGGATTTAAAATAGCTTGGAAAATTGCACTGTGCTGTACATTAGTCCTTATACCAGCTATGTTAAAATGGAGTATTAATATTGATTCTTGTGATTTGACTTCAAATTGGAATAAGGGAGAACGGTTTGTTTACGATGAAAATGGAAATTCATACGAAGTGATGGATAGTGAACATATCAAAGATGAAAGTGGAAATTGGCACAAGGTATGGACAGATAGCAATGATTATAAATTTATATAAATTAATGTAAATAAAGTTTATTTAAGATAATATGTTTCCTTATCCCCAAAACAAAAATATTCAAAAAGTCCCCGATATGTTCTTTCAAAACATATCGGGGACTTTTTGAACTGTAGGTCATTAAGGGGTTAAGGAAAACTCTACTTCGTTAAAACTTCGTCCAGCTCTTCAAGATGTTTAATCCTAAGAGTAATTCTGGGGTGACTTGCAATCATTTTCTGAATTATGGAACTATTATCACCCAAAGAAATTTTTTCAAGCAGATACAAAGCTTCAATCATATCTGAATCATAACCAATGGAATAAGAAAACATATCAGCGTTAAATTCATTTTTACGGCTATTGACTGATAAAATCACCTGTAAACCAAAATTCAATATCCAGATGGAAATTTCAAACCAGAACTTCAATAAAAATATTAATAGTGCAAGAAAACCATGTTTTCCATTAAATGCACTCTGCACCCAATCAAGCAATAGTAAGAACAATCTTGCAATCATTACAAATATGGAAAAAATACCATTTCCAATAATAGCATATATAGTTGCCATTGTATCACCATGTACAAGATGTGCTATTTCATGTCCGATAACTGCTTTTAGTTCTTCTTCTGTGAAAGTTTGCATTGCCCCTTTTGTAACTGCTATCGTACGTCTGCCTAATGCCATTGCATTGACTGTCATGTTGTCAACAATACAAATTTCAATTGCCCTTAGCCTTTTATATTTTCCTTTTGCACGTGCATAAACTTCATCAAATATTGGTTGTAAGTACTCGATTTCCCGTTTTGTTTCAAGTGGTCGAACTCTGTTTAATAATCTTAAAAGCTTCTCTCCTAAAGAACTAAATCCAATAATAAGCGATATAGAATATACTGCAAGTACAATTAAAAAACTTTCTGCCGTACCACCTAAAATCAAAGAAGAAATTATATAATAAAACAGCGAACAAACAAGATAAATCGGGTTATTTTTCCAAAACTCAAAGAGAAAATGTATGCTTCTTTCTATACCATCAATAAATCTGTCAATCATAAGAAGTTCCCCCTAAAATGGTTTGTTTACGTGCAGTTTACTATGGAAATATTCATCTCTGGAAAGGAAAATGCCGTTTCCCATATGTAATTGCTTTATCTCGTCTGGGTGATATAAAAATTCTCGCACTCGTCTTGCTGAACCAAAACCAGTTTGCGTTGTATCCAGTCCTTTTTGCTGTAGCTGATATGTCACTTCCATTGTCTGCCTTGTTCCTAAAATATTCGCCCAATTTTCGGAATTTACTGCACTGTTCTGACGTAAGACAAGATAATTATTGCAGTTTTCAATAATTTGCTGTGTAAAATCTTCATCTTCTGCACTTGAAAGGTCGGAAAGACTTTGAGTTGCCAAAACACAAGTTACATTTGCACTTCTGGACTTGTTCACAAGGTCAATGAGCGTTTTTGATGCATATACATTGATTTCATCAAATAGGAAAAGTGTTCGGTTCTGATTCTGAAAATGCTGACTTATTGCCTTTTTGCTGTCAATCAAGACTAATCGACCAAAAGCAGGCGATATTTCGGGATAAATAAGAGGATTCAAAACAAATAGTATAATCGCTTTTTCTTTTAGTGCTGTAGCAATATCAATTCCAGTATCGGCAAACAATTCTCCTAATTCACTTTCTGCTATGGTTGAAAATCTTGCAATTGAATTTTCAGCGATTTTTCCCGATGTCTTCGCAATTTCGAGATTTTCTAAATGCTTTTCTTTGGAAATTCTTTTTTCTCTCACTAACTGCATAGATAATTCGGAGAATTTATCCAGTTCCATATGTTTTACAATCGCTTTGAATGAAAGGGATATTTCCGCCTTATTTAATAACAAAATCAATCGCTGTAAATAACGTTCTGCATTGACCTTATAATGTTCCTCTGACCAGTTCGTCATATTTATCAGCATATCTTTTGCAACAGTAGGAGAGGTATTGCAAAATGAATTGTATGTATCACATAAAGACGGATTTGTAAGGTCAATTCGATAAATTTTCTTGTGATAATGCTTGTTTAACTGTGTAAGTACATCTAAAATACTATCTTTTCCCGTATCGCCTTTACCGTCAACAATCAGCATGGGAAAGTCTTTTTTCATGCAGTTATGCATATAATTGCTGAGTGCAACGGTTTTTCCACTGCCTGTTGTACCGCAAATGAAAATATGCTTGGCATTATCAGAACAGTAAACAGGCTTTCTTCCATTAAATCCCAATAATGTAGAATTGGATTCATTTAAATTTTTCTGGTTCATCTTCTGTTTGCCCCTCTTAAAATCACGGCGAAAATTGAATAGCTTTCGCATAAAAACGGTTTGTCTGCACCCATGAATGATAATACAAACAGGAACTACAAAAATAAGTATTTTAACAATCAGCTGATATTTTTGAAATCCGTTCCAATAAATGAAAAAGCATTGTCTGCCACCTCCAATTAATTTTATTTACTACAGTATATTCCGTGAAATATGTTTCAATGATACAAGCTATAGATTTTGTTATTTTAATCCGTTCATATAGTCCTTTATTTGATGTAGGAAATGAATTTGTATATTCGTATAATAACGCTGACTATCTGTTAATGTCTGTAGAATTGATTTTTGAAAATCTGGCACTATCCAGATTTGAGTATCGTACTCCATAAAGTTATCTTTTATAATATTTAACAAACGAGATTTAGCTTTCTTGGTCAGCTCTACTTCCACACAATAAGTCAATTCGTCTTTAGTAAAAATGAAATCGGGTCTGTGTTTTCGTACTCCAAATCCGTCTAATTGATGTAATTGTTTTTCTGTTGTGATATTCTGCAAGGACAAGTTTTCTTTCTGCATGAAATAAATCGCTGTATCTAAAACTGTTCTATCATGAATGATTTGTTCAATCTTAATTTTTTCTGAACGTGTTCCAGCTTGTATTAAGGTTTTACCTTTCGATGTCAAAAAATAAATATATGGAACGCCGTATAAATATTTTTTGCGTTCCATATATCCTGTGTCTATTAGAATCTTTAATCTTCTGTCTGTTGCTCTTTGCCCTGAAAAGCCTGCTAAAAAACGAATGTGTTTACTGCCACACGCTCTAAAGCGGTCAACCTCTCTTAAAATTAGTTCGTCTCTATCGGTTATTCTCACCTGTTCCACCACCTTTAATAATAATAAATATAATAAAATAAATAATAAGAATAGAAATAAAAATAAATAATACTACTTGCTCTGCATACGCTGTATTGCAAATATAATTTATTATATGTATTGCACGATGTTTGTGTGGGGTCTCGTATGAAATAGGAGACCCCACACAAACATTGGCAATTGAAATACAGCGTACTTGCAGAGCTTTTCTGTGTTTTATTATTTATTTTTATTTCTATTCGCTGTCTTTTATGATTAGAACACTTTTGTCATGGGTCAGTGGAGCATATAGAAATAGAAAAAATCACAATGACAAACCATATCGTCATTGTGATTTTAATATGTTTTATTGAAAATGTATAAGTTATAGGATACTGATTTTTTTGTTTATTCTACCAAGCACTATAATATGTGTTATTGCTGACAGAAAGAAGTAATTATAATTCTTTCCGAGACTATACATAGGATAGACTATTTGTGAATGTGTCCTCGTTGGCATTCACAAAGCAACCACACATAGATTGTTGTTTGGTTTTATATATCTTTGCATTCTATCAGCAACCATTCATAGGATAGTACATAAGTGAAAGCTTTTTTGCATTCCGATAGCAACTAACCACATCGTAAGCGCCTGCTTTCCGCAAGCTCCCGCACATTGAAATCGTTTATCTAAAAGAAAAGCTATCCTCGGTAAAAATCCTGAATCTTCAAGAAGCGTGAAAAGCGGGAAAAATATTGCCATAGGCGGCAGCATAACCGCAATAACCCATGTAAGTACCTTATATATTCCATCAAGCAGAATGCCGCTTAGCCATAACGGAGCGCCAGACATAAGGCCATAGAGATACTGACCCAAAACAGAAAATCCCTTTTGAAGCCACTGAGACGGATAATTAGCACCTGATATCGTTATCCATAAAACCAATCCCAGCAGCAGAAAAAGAACCGGAAAGCCCGTATATTTTCCAAGGATTATACGGTCGATCTTTCTTTTATGGTCGCAAACGCATTCCGGTTTAGTTACTGTTTCAGCGCATATTTTTTCCGAAAGCTGCACTGCTGATTCTATATCATCAAGAATACCGTCAAAGCTCATAAGTTCCGTCTGCTGCTCCTCTGTATTTTCCGAAATTAGTACACTCAGACTATCAAGCAGCGTTTCGATACCGCTCTTATTTCTTGCAGAAATGCTTACTGCCGGAGAACATATAAGCTCACTCAATCTTATTAAATCTATGGAAATATTCTGCTTTTCCGCTTCATCTTTCATTCCGGCGCAAAGAATAAGCTTTTGCCCCATCGCTTTTATCTGCAATGCTAAAATAAGACTTCTCTCAAGACATGTGCTGTCGCATACTACTATAACAGCATCCGGTTTTTCATTCAATATAAAATCTCTGGCAGCCTTTTCCTCAGCAGACTCAGAGCTGAGGCTGTATATTCCTGGTAGATCGGCTAAAATAATATCCTTTCCATTATAGCTGAACTGCCCGTAGGCACTTTCAACTGTTTTGCCTGCCCAGTTCCCTGTATGCTGACGCATTCCGGTCAGAGCGTTAAACAGGGTAGATTTTCCAACATTAGGGTTGCCTGCAAGCGCTATAACATAGGGTCTTATCTCATTTGACTCCTCACTTTGCATAGTTATGACCTCCCGTTTGACTATATATTACACATTATGCACTCTCTGCTGAATATATGACCAAACACAAAGGCTGCTGCATCTTTAAAAATGCAGCAGCCCTTTTTAAATTATTTTACCGAACGCTCCAGCCATGCGTTTGCAAGGTCGAGAGCATCGAAAAGACTTGCTCTTTCAGAGGTCTTTACTATAGCCTCCATAGGATTAAGCTTTTCATCTGTAGATATCTGATACACCTTTATCTTATCAGCAATATCTATCCCATTTTGCTTTGTTTTATGCAGTATCTGAAGCTGCGTTACATACGGATCCGACATATATCCGTAGTATATAGAGTTACCGTTGCGTACCAGAGGAAATCCTTTATACATAAAATATTCCTGTCCCATTTTTACCATCCTTTCCTGTTTTTATAGTAAACGCCAAATAAATTTGTAGTTCACTATAACAATATCAGCTCCACGTCTGGATAAAATCTTTATCAGTATCGAAAAGCTTCATATTTTCCTTCAGAGTATCTATGAATGAAGCTCTGCATTTGAAACATGATAAACCATCTATCGTGATAAGACAAGTATAGCTGTCCTGACGATAAAAAGCTATTTCCTGTTTTTTCTTTCCATTTTTTGTTTCAAAATTCAAAACTGCTTCCGGCTTGCCTGACGGCTCTTCACCTATAGCAGTTCCCTCAGCCGTCGTTTGCAAAAGGAATGAATAGAATTTTCTGTAACGTTCAGAATCAGCGCTCTTACCGTTAAGCGTTACTTTTGCATTTTCCTTATCATCGCCCTCAATGGTGAAATCCATTTTCTCCTGTCCCTCAGCCTCGAGTGAAAGACGGCTTATATCCCAGACAAAGGTTGTAAGCACAAGACTTGATGCAAGGTCTGTAGGCTCTGCTGTTGCCCATAAGCATTTATCAGCCGACATTGCATATACAGCATCTACTCCTTCAAGCATTACAGGATAATAGCTTGAAGATACACCTGTCTCCTTGTCTGTTTCAACATACTTTTTACCTATATTCAAGGTGTACGTATTTTCGTCGTCACACTCCATTATTACTGTTCCAAATGGCTTATCATCAAGACCATACTTTGCAAGATCTGCCTTTTCGGGATAAATTTTAAGTATCTTACTGGCTGATGCTCCGAACATTCCAGTAATAATATCATTTGAACGCTCCACGCTGAGATATGCCGGAATAGGCGATATCATTTCATGAGTTGCTGCTGTGCCGCCTGTATTTTCATTATTTGCATCCTGTGCATAGCTAAGAACTATATCATAATCCATATCTTCACGCTTTATAGTGAGATAATTTACTATCGGATATTCGTCCTCTGCCGGTGCTTTCAGCATTACAAGCGACAAAAAGCTCTCAGCCTTATTTTGATAGTTTGCTATAAGTGATGTTTTTACAGCGTAAACTGTATCATCACCCTCAACTGCAAAGTAATTGTTCTCACCATCTGAAACAGAATTGCCTACTCTGAATGCAAAACTGCTGCCGTCATCAAAGTGAAGCACTCCCTTTGCTGCATCATCGCCAAGGCCGTATTTATTCATATCAGTACAGTTTTCCAGCACAACAGAGCTTGCTGAAAGTCCTGCTATATTATTTGCCAACGTACTTGTAAGCGCTGTATTAGTTGGAATATCTTCAAAGCCCTTTACTCCAAATGTGACTGCCGTACCAGCTTCCTCATCTGCCTTTGCAGTCCGCACTATAGTATATGAACCGGTGCTGTTTTTCACCTCTATAGATGATACATTGTCAGCTGTCTGAGAGGAAAGCACCAGATCCGCCGGATCTGTATCGTTAGCTGATAATGATATCTCCGCTTCGCTGCTGCTTTCATCTGCTGCCTGCTGACGTGAAACCACCACAACTGCTGCTGAAAGTCCTGCAACAAGAATACAGCCGCCTACAAGTCCCAGTATTTTCTTATTCATAGGGCAAAATCCTTTCTGCCTGAATCAGCGGCTTCTTCTGCGCATTGCCACAACAACGCCAATTGCTATCACCAGAAGCGGAATTACAAGCCATACGATCCACTTGATAACATCGATCTTTTCTGTTGTGATATCAAGAGTAGATGCTGAAATATTTTTAGAAGCAATAACTGTATTTGCCTCTTTACCGCAAATTGTATTCAGTGCGCTGATAACATATGTGCCGTTATTATATGCTGCGTCTGATATTATCATTGAGTCTATCATAGAAATTGATGTCAGTACCAGCATATCGCTTTCATAAATATTACCATCTGTATTTACCTGATTCTGTACTATGCAGGCAACTGTGCGGGATTTCTTTTCTGCTGCATCCGATTCTGAGACAGAAGAATCCTTAAGCACCAGTTCTGTAGAACCCTCTGATGTCTGCCACAGAGGTACTACCACCTTACCATTGTTAAGCTTTTCTTCTATGATAGGTCTGCCAAACGGCGCAACTATAGGCAAAGAGGAATTTTCAAGACTTCCGCTGTAATTCTGTGATACAACTGTTACACTCGGTGCAATCATGGATTGTCCTCTGCCATAAAGTACATCATAGGTATTTACAACCTGACTTTTATCCTCTGTGTCATTTACAACGCTCTTTGAAATTGTGATGTTCCATTCCTTCAGGAATGCATCAAGATTAGGTGTCTCTCCCTGTGTATAATCTGCAATATACAGCATATGCTTGCCGTATTTACCATCATTATACATAAAATCAGACAGGCGTTTGGTAGCATCAACGCTGAGATCGCTGACAGGTGCAGGCAAAATCAGAATGTCATACTTCTCCGGATCAAGTGCAGCTGACGCTATATCAAGACTACGTTCAACATCGTAGCCATTATCATCAAGAAGATCATTAAGACTGTTTAAAGCATAGACATTGCCCTGAGTCTGGCTGAATATATAGCTGCCGTTCGCTATTTCAATAAGACCTACGTGCTTTACATTTGCATCAGTTACATTCATGACAGCATTTGTAAGCATCTGCTCGCCCTTATAACCTGTAATAATATCTGAAAAAGCACATTGACCGTACATATATGAATAATATTTATTGCTGTCTATATCAAACATTTCAAGGAGACTGCTTACCTTTATACGATCACCGCATGATACTATAACTGCACCAGAACCGATATCCCCACCATACATTGTCTGATACTTGGACAAAATATCCGGATCTTTAGTGGTATCAAAATAGGTAACTGTGATATGATCGGAGTAATTCTCATACTTGGAGAGAGTTTCGCTCACCATCATTTCAGTTGTTCCCAAAAGGCTTTTGATAGTATCCTTTTCAACAGAAATGGCGATATCAACATCCTTATCAAGGTTCTTTATATAGTCAATAGTTTCTTCGGAAACATCATATACATTATCTGTTGTAAGATCAAGGCGGATATCGGCAAGCATACTTACAAGAACATTTATAAGAACTACCACAACTATAACTACTGCGGTAATTGCTGTTGCCATAGAACCGTATTTCAGCTTCTTACGCATTTTCAGCTTCTTGCGCTGCTTGTCGGTCATATTGCCGCTTTCTAAAATTTCCTGCATATTTTCTTTCATAGCTATCTGCCTCCTTATCTCCAGCGGCGTGTTTCAAGGACACGAACTGTCAGGAAGTTGAAAATAGCAGCGCAGCTTACATAGAAGAGTACGCTGGACAGATCGAAAAGTCCGCACGTAAAATCGTAAAACTTATTATAGAAGGACAATGCGTTCATTCCGGCTGCAATAGCACCTACTACTGGCTGGAAGAAATCAGGTACACTTGCATTTTCCACAAAGCCTGCCAATGACTGCACTATGCACATCACAAATATAAGCAGCAGTCCTATGATGTAGGCAATGAACTGATTTTCTGTAAGGGATGAGATAAACACGCCTACAGAAATAAACGCTGCACCAAGAAGAAAAAGTGCAATAAAGTTTGCAAGAACTATTCCCCATGCAACTGCGCCGAAAAAGCTTAATATAAGCGCATATACAAATACAATCGCAACTCCTATGGTATACATCGCAAGAGCTGCAAAATACTTGCCAAGTACGATGCTTCCAAGAGATACAGGTGCTGTCAGCAGTCCCTGTTCAGTTTTTTTCATCTTTTCTTCGCTGAAGCTGCGCATCGTAAGTACGGGGATAAGCAGGAATGTAGCCCAGAAGAGCATTGAAAAAAGACCTGACATATCTGCAATACCACGGGAAAGGGTAAACAGATAGAAGCATACTCCTGCAAATAAATAATAGATAGTCAGATAAACATAAGCTATAGGAGACGCAAAGAAGGCTCCCATTTCACGCCTGAAAATAGCACCCATTATTCTTCTCCTCCCTTATTTTCAGCTGCTTCTTGTGCAGTTTCTTTAGCGGCTTTCTGCTCCTCCGGTGTGATAAGCTTTATTACCGGAACAGACTTATTCTCCTTTGTCATATCTTCACCCATTGTTATTCTCATGAAGATATCCTCAAGAGTCATCTCGTCATTTGCCATCCTATAAATAGACAGACCCATATCACGGCACATATCATTTAGCATTACTGTGATATCTGCGCCGTCTTCCATTACTATCTCATAATCAAAAGTACCGCCGCTGCGCTCCATATCAGCACGAACGCTCTTAACTCCCGGTATCTTACGAATAGCTCCCAGTACATCTTCACGTTTGCCGTCAAGACGTACAGTCATACGATTTATGTTCGATACGCTTTTTGTAAGGTTGTCCAAAGTATCATCAGCCGCCATTTTACCCTTGTTTATGATAATAACACGATCACAGACTGCCTGAATTTCTGACAATATATGAGAAGAAAGTATAAGCGTATGACGTTTGCCAAGCTTCTTTACAAGATTTCTTATCTCAATGATCTGCTTCGGATCAAGACCTACTGTAGGCTCATCCAGTATCAGTATAGGCGGATTACCAACAAGTGCCTGAGCCATGCCAACTCTCTGACGATAGCCCTTTGAAAGCTTGCGGATAATTCTGCCTGATACATCAGATATCTTGCAGAGATTGCATATTTCCGTAAGATGAGCCTTTCTCGGCAGCTTACACTTTTTCAGGTCATATACAAAATTAAGATAGCCCATAACCGTCATATCCTGGTAAAGCGGCGGCAGCTCCGGCAGATAGCCTATATTTGCCTTTGCTTTGATTGGATCTTCCAAAATGTCTATTCCATTTATAAGCACCTGACCAGAGGATGAACTTATATATCCGGTCAGCATATTCATAGTAGTGGATTTACCGGCACCGTTAGGGCCTAAGAAGCCTAAGATCTCGCCGTCCTCAACAGTAAAGCTGATATTGTCTACTGCCAGATGATCGCCGTAGTATTTTGTAAGGTTTTTTACCTCAATCATTGACAAATGCCTCCTTTAATGCAAAATGCAATACAATTATACAACTGCACTGTGATAATAATGTGATAGATCATTGAAAGCTCATGAGAGCCTTTCAATGGCAATGCGGATTCTTCTGAGAGTCTCTTCCTTACCAAGGATAGCACAGAGATCAGTTCCGCCGCCCGGTGTACACTGCTTACCGGAAACCGCTGTACGCAGCGGCCAAAGCATGAAACCATTCTTAACCTCAAGCTGCGCAATAAGTCCGAATACTGTCTCATGAATATTCTCTGCTGTCCAGTTTTCAAGTGATTCCAGAACAGGCAGCAGCTTTGTAAGCGCATCAAGGGATGTTTCAGGAGTGGTTTTCATCTTCTTGTGACGGTACATTTCAAGATCGTACTCCGGAAGATCATCTATAAAGTCTATATGCTCTGCAATATCTGTGAATATCTCAGTTCTTGGCTTCAGTACACGACAAAGAAGAGGCATATCTGCGATCTCACGCTTTACCGACTCCTTAATGTACGGCACTGCGATCTGCGCATACTGTTCTTCTGTAAGAGCCGCAACATATTTTGCATTTATTGCACGGAGCTTCATGCCATCAAAGATAGCAGGTGATTTACTGATACCCTTGATATCAAAAACACTGCACAGCTCCTCTAAGGAATATATCTCCTGTTCGCCTGTAGGCGCCCAGCCTAAAAGGCAAATGTAATTGAGTACAGCCTCCGGCAGATATCCCTTTGCCATCAGATCCTGAAAAGAGGCATCACCGTTACGCTTAGAAAGCTTATGAGACTGATCCTTCATAACCGGTGCGCAGTGGATATATACCGGGACATCCCAGCCGAATGCCTTGTAAAGCAGGTTATATTTCGGTGCAGATGACAAATATTCATTTCCTCTTATAACATGAGTAATGCCCATCAAATGATCGTCTACAACATTTGCAAAATTATATGTCGGCATACCGTCTGTCTTTATAAGTATCTGATCGTCAAGAGTAGCATTTTCAACAGAAATGTCCCCATATATCTCATCATGAAATGTTGTTGTTCCCGTAAGCGGCATTTTCTGTCTTATAACATATGGAATCCCTGCATTTAGCTTTTCCTGTACCTCTTCCTTGGACAGATCACGGCAGTGACGATCATACATAGGGTCAAGACGTGCTTCCTCCTGAGCCTTACGAACGCTGTCCAGTCTTTCCTTGTCACAGAAGCAATAGTATGCCTCGCCCTTTTCAACCAGCTGCTCTGCATATGATTTGAACATACCCATTCTCTCTGACTGTACATACGGTCCGACAGGTCCTCCTATATCAGGACCTTCATCCCATTTAAGTCCTGCAATGCGCAGGGTATTATAAATTACATCAACAGCACCCTCAACATATCTCTCCTGATCGGTATCCTCAATACGCAGAATGAAGTCACCGCCATCTTTCTTTGCAATCAGATACGCATAGAGTGCGGTTCTTAAATTACCGATATGCATATATCCCGTAGGACTTGGTGCAAATCTGGTTCTTACTCTTTTTTCCATGGAATTTCTTCCCTTTCTGTTTCCTATATAGATTCCGCAAATCTGCGGGCATTTTCTGTGTCCGTAATGATAGCCCTTTGAAGTGCGGTTATATTTTCAAATTTCTTTTCAGGCCGCAAAAATCGTCTGAGTCTCGTGCGGCAGCGTTTTCCATACAGATCACCGCAAAAATCAAGTATATGCGTTTCTGCAAGAGGAATATTCTCCGTTGAAACAGTCGGCTTTATCCCTATATTAGTAACTCCTATGTGCGATATTCCGTCCGGAGTGATGACCTCGCTCAGATATACACCGTTTGCCGGAACAAGCTGACCTTTCTGAAAGCTTTGATTTATTGTGGGAAAGCTTATTGTCCTGCCAAGAGCCTTGCCGTGAATGACCTCTGTGTCTATTTCATAGCAGCTGCCAAGCAGCTCAGACGCCTTTTCAGGACTGCCGCTGCGAAGATATTCTCTTATACGGGTGGATGATACCTCTGCACCGCCAATACACACCGGTTCTATACATATTGCCTCAAAGCCCAGCTGCCGTCCAAATTCCAGAAGTTCAGAAAAGCCCCATGCAGCATCCCGCCCAAAACGAAAGTCGCCGCCGCAGAATACCTTTCTCACATTCAGCCTTTCACGCAGTATATATCTGCAAAAGCTCTCGCCGTCCATTTCTCCTATATCGGAAAAGCTGCCGGCGTAAACCTCTTCTATGCCTATAGCTTCAAAAAGGTGTTCCTTATGCGCCTGCGTATAGAGATATTCAAATTCCCTGCCATGCTTTTTCGGAAAGGTTTCTGTATTAAAGGTAAACACACAAGGGCGAAGTCCGTCTGCCCTGCAATGCACTGCCGCTGAAAGAACCTTTCTATGTCCAAGATGAACACCGTCAAAAAGTCCAAGTGCTGCCGCACTTTCCTCCAAAACAGGTCTTGCTGCATTTATCATGATATCAAGTCTTACCTTTCTTCAAAATTCTTTCCGCATCTAAGCTCACTGTGCTCAAAATCAGCCTTAGCCGTTCCTATGAATGCTCCATCGCAGCTATAGACTGTATAGTCACTCTTATCAGGTATTATATTATGAATGCGTCCAAGATCAAGCTTTACGCCGTTGCGGTACATTCTCGTCTGCACGTCATTAAGATGAAGCTTTGGGTAAGCATCAAAAAGTCTTTCTGTAGGGATAAGAAGATTTTCTATACTGCCATTGTCTACAGCCCACTTTACTTCCTCAAAGGTATAGCATTCAGATATATCAAAGCCGGATGCCATTGTTCTGCAAAGTGATGTCATAACAGCGCCTCCGCCAAGTGCTTTTCCCATATCGTCAAGAAGCGTCCTTATATATGTGCCCTTACCGCAGCTCACAAGAAGAGATGCCTCCTGCTTTTCTTCGCAAAAGCTTTCAAGCTCTATAGAATAAACCCGAGCCTTTCTAACAGGACGCTCTGTTTCAATACCTTTTCTTGCCAATTCGTAAAGACGTTTTCCTCCCACAGATACCGCTGAATACATAGGCGGCAGCTGCTCTATTTCTCCTGTAAACGCAGGAATAATTTCACGAAGAGCCTGCTCGGTTACATACATATCAGGATATTCACAAAATTCATTGCCCCAGATATCAAGCGTATCAGACGTACACCCAAAACGCACGCCTGCCCTGTAGATCTTGTCCTGACATGGCATTATATCACAAGCCTTTGCCGCCGTTCCTACAAGTACGGGTAAAACGCCTGTTGCCATCGGATCAAGCGTCCCTGTGTGTCCAAGCCTTTTAATATGAAGTATTCCTCTGAGTTTTCCAATAACATCAAAAGAAGTAAACTCCTGCGGCTTATTCATGCACAAAATACCATTCACTATTTCTGCATTCCCTTCATAACTGCCTCTACAAGCATCCTTTTTGCATCCTCCGCAGAAGCTTCTATACTGCATCCTGCCGCCTTTATGTGTCCGCCGCCGCCAAAGCACTTGCATATATCAGAGACATTCACCTTATCCGCAGAACGCATTGATATCCTGAAAAAATTTTTTTCGCGCTCTTTAAGCACGATGCCTACCTCTGCGCCTTCCACCTGTAACGGAAAACCAGCCACGCCGTCAAGCTCGGATTCGTCAATGCCGTATTTATCCATAAGCTCCTTCGTGATGCAAACAAGCATACATTTTCCGTCTGCATAGCTTTCAAGCTGCTTTGTGAGTATGCTGTCAAGCTGCATTCTGCCCATGCTTTTAACAATGAACATATTTCTGTTGATAGCCGCATATGGGATATCGGGATATTGCTCCATTATCTCTGCTGCAATGCGCAAAGTACGGGGACTGACATTATCATACATAAAGCAGCCAGTATCAGTAGCAAGTCCCGTATAAAGGCATACTGCCATTTCTCTTGTTACAGAAATATTCATTGCCTTTAATATCTCATATACCACCTGACAAGCAGCGGCAGCATTTCCGTCAAGACAAAGCTCCTTTGCATAGCCTGTATTTGAAATATGATGATCTATGCAAAGGTCTGTCTTGCCTGCGTACTGCTCAAAAAGAGTATCTCCAATAAGCTTTTCGTCTGCCACGTCTGCTGATATTATAATATCCGGCTCGAAATGCTCAATAGTTTCGGCTTCGGGAAGCATAAAGTGATATCTTTCCGGAATAGCATCACTGCAAAGGACTTTTGCCTTTTTGCCTTGGCTGCGTAAAGCAAGTGCCAAAGCATAGCCAGAACCTATGCAGTCACCATCCGGACTTCTGTGAATGAGAATATATGCGTTTTCTGCTTCCAAAAGACGCTTTGCAGCTTCATTTACTGTAAACTCTCTCACTGCTCTTCCTCCTGTGTATCTTCCACTACGGAAGGCTGAACGTGATGAAGCATTTCATTTATTCTTGCACTGTGTGCAATTGAATCATCTGCTATGAAATGAAGAGCTGGTACCTTACGCATTTTAATACGATGGAATACCTCTCGCTTTATATATCCCTCTGCACTTCTTAGCCCCTTTGCGGATTCCTCTGCCTTTGTCTGACCGCTAAGACTTGATACATAGATCTTGCAGTTAGACATATCTCTCGACAGCTCCACACGGACTATGCTCAGAAGAGGATCTATTCTCGGATCTTTAAGAGTGCGTATAACGGCTGTCAATTCTCTGAAAAGATCTTCTTCTGTGCGGCTTATATTAAAACTTGCCATTAGTCTCTATACTCCTCCATAATAAAGGCTTCAAAAATGTCGCCTTCCTTGAAGTCACGGAATTTTTCAAGAGTGATACCGCACTCGTAGCTTTCTGTAACTTCCTTTACATCATCCTTGAAACGTTTAAGACTGGACATCTTATCTTCTGCAATTACAACGCCGTCACGTACAATACGTATCTGGCACTGTCTTGTTACCTTGCCATTGAGAACATATGCACCTGCAACTGCGCCTACATTAGAGATCTTATAAACCTGACGAACTTCAATGCGTCCCATAACGACTTCACGGAATTTCGGATCAAGCATACCCTTCATAGCTGTCTCTACATCTTCGATCGCATCGTAGATAACACGGTATGTGCGGATCTCGACCTTGTCTCGTGATGCTGTTTCCTCTGCAATAAGATCAGGACGAACATTAAAGCCGATTATAATTGCGTTTGATGCGCTGGCAAGCATAACGTCACTTTCCTTGATTCCGCCTACGCCGCCATGTATGACGCTTACTCTAACCTCGTCATTTGAGAGCTTTTCAAGAGACTGCTTTACAGCTTCTACAGAGCCTTGTACGTCAGCCTTGACAACAATAGCCAGCTCCTTCATTTCGCCCTCTTCGATCTGACTGAAGAGATTGTCAAGAGTTACCTTATGATACTCGCCGAACTTCGCCTGCTTTGCCTCGTGCTTTCTCTGTTCAACGAGTGTTCTTGCAAGACGCTCATCTTCAACTGCATTGAAAGTATCGCCAGCCTCTGGAACTTCCGCCATACCTGTGATCTCTACCGGTACGGAAGGTCCTGCACTGTCTACTACCTTACCCTTATCGTTTGTCATAACTCTTACTCTGCCCACTGCTGTACCTGCAATGATAACATCACCTGTATGAAGCGTACCATTCTGTACAAGAACTGTTGCGATAGGACCTCTGCCCTTATCAAGACGGGCTTCTACTACAGTACCCTTGGCACGTCTGGTTGAATTAGCCTTAAGCTCCTGCATTTCTGCAACAAGGAGAACATTTTCCAGAAGATCATCAATACCTTCGCCTGTCTTAGCCGATACCGGAACGCATATAACGTCTCCGCCCCAGTCCTCGCAAACCATATCATATTTTGTAAGTTCTTCCTTAACTCTGTCAGGATTTGCACTTTCCTTATCCATCTTATTGATAGCAACTATAACAGAAACTCCTGCTGCCTTTGCATGGCTTATGGATTCAACCGTCTGCGGCATTATACCATCGTCAGCAGCTACAACAAGGATAGCAATATCGGTAATATTTGCACCTCTTGCTCTCATTGCAGTAAATGCCTCATGTCCGGGAGTATCAAGGAATGTTATCGGTCTTCCCTCATGGATAACCTGATACGCACCAATATGCTGTGTAATACCGCCTGCTTCACCGGCAGTTACATGAGCATGACGAATCTTGTCAAGGATAGATGTCTTACCGTGGTCAACGTGACCCATTACGCAGACAACAGGGCAGCGCTCCTCTGTATCCTCACTTTCATCGACCTCTTCAATAAGACGTTCTTCGATAGTAACGATAACTTCCTTTTCAACCTTTGCACCCAGCTCTTCTGCAACCAGTGATGCTGTATCAAAGTCGATCTCTTCATTGATAGACGCCATAACTCCAAGCAGCATGAGTCTCTTGATAACCTCAGTAGCTGTGACCTTGAGACGTGCAGCCAATTCGCTTACTATGATATTATCAGGTATCATTACCTTCAGCTGCTGCTTTCTTGCTCTCTCAAGCTCCAGACGTCTGAGTTTATCCTGCTCAGTCTCACGCTTGCTTGAATATTTCTGCTTATTTCTCTGCGCCGACTTCTGATTTATCTTCTGCTTCTTTGTAGAATAATTATCTTTGCTGTACTTACCCGCAGGAGCTATCTGCTCATAACGCTGGTTGTACTTATCAAGATCTACATATGAACCTCTTGTATCAACTGTACGGCGTTTTTCAACTGTAGAGCTTCCGCCTGAGGAAAGCTCTACCTCTACGTGAAGTCTCTCTCCATGCTTCTTAGCCTTCGGCTGTTTCTTCTTGTCATTTTTCCTGTCATTCTTATTATTTTCTGTCTTAGCCTGAACCTGCTGCTGGGAATTGAGAACCGAATTATTCTGTTTTGTCTCATCCGTTACCGGTTCTGCCTTGTTTACTTTTTTTTCTGCAGCCGCCGGCTTTTCTGCCTTTTTCTCCGGCTTATTCTTCTTAGGAGCAGTCTTTGCTGTTTCAGCAGCTGCTGCCGGTTTCTTTTCTGTCTTCTTCATACTCTTCTTTTCCTGCTTCTTTTCTTCAGTCTTAGGCTTCTTTTCAAATGCGCTTCTCGGCAAATTTCTTGTTGCAAAATACTCATCGAAGCTTTCAACCTGCTGTTTCTGAGTGAAATGCTCAAGGGCAGCATTTATCTCAGCTTCTGTAATGCTGCTTCCAGCCTTTTTCTTTTGTCCGTCAGTGCTGCTGCTTTCATAAAAGGCGATCAGCTCAGCTGCATCCATTTGCAGATCCTTTGCCACATCACTAAGTTTTCTCTTCTTCGTCATAGGCGAACCCTCCCGTTCATTGTACATTGTCAATATCAGATATTTTTAAATCTGAAAGCTCCATAAATCTTTTCGCAAAGCCGTCATCACATACTGCAATCACACCGGCTTTTCTGCCGATCGCTTTTGCAATCTCATCCATTGCAACGCCTATCTCACAAACAGAAACATTGTATTTCGTACAGAAAAACATGACTTCCTTTTTAGTTTTTGGCGAGGCATCTGACGTTATAAATATGCCCTTTGCACGTCCTGCAACAATCTCTTCCTTTGCAGGATCAAAGCCCAGCGCAAGCCTGCCTGCCTTACGGCATATTGTCAGCAAGCTTAGCCATTTCTCTTTGCAATTCATTTTTAAGCTCCTCATACACAGCTGCATCTACCTTACATGAAAATGCTCTCTCCAGCTTTCGTCCCTTCTGTGCATTTTCAAAACACTCCATGCTTCTACATAGGTATGCCCCTCTGCCCGACTTTTTTCCTGTAGGATCAAGCAAAATTTCATCATCCGGTGTTTTTATTACACGGACAAGATCTCGTTTTTCTTTCATCTCACCGCAGCCTACACACATTCGCATAGGTATTTTTTTTACTTTCATGGCATCACTCCTCAGCTGCCGCTTCGTCAAATCGTCTAAGCTCTGCCTCTGCCTCCTGCTCTGTCAGCTCGGAAGCATTCTCAAGCTCTGCCGTCTCATCTATTTCTAATGCTTCTTCCTCAGGTGCTATCTCATTTGCGGCATCTGCCGGAACTATTTCAAACTCCGGCTTTATATCAATCTTAAAGCCTGTAAGCTTAGCTGCAAGCTTAGCATTCTGTCCACGATTACCTATTGCAAGTGAAAGCTGATTATTCGGAACTACTATGCTGCAAGTGCGATCCTTTTCCTCATTTGTAAGTATATCAACACGCAAAACGGTGGCAGGCGCAAGCGCTCTTGCAATAAATTCCTCCGGCTTTTCACTGTATGGAATTATATCTATCTTTTCTCCTGAAAGCTCTGCCACAATAGCGGATATTCTTGAACGCTTAGGTCCTATACAAGCGCCTACAGCGTCAACGTTCGGATCATTTGACCATACAGCGATCTTTGTTCTTGAACCGGCTTCTCTGGAGATTGCCTTTATTTCAACAGTACCATCAAAAATTTCCGGTACGGTCATTTCAAAAATACGCTTTACAAGCTCCTTGCGCACACGGGAAATTTTTATGACAGGCTTCTTCTGCTTATTAGCAATAGCAGTTATATACACCTTTACCATTTGACCCTCTTTTAGTATCTCTCCCGGTATCTGCTCCTTGCGGAAAAGATAGATCTCTGTATTATCATAAATGAGCGTAGCTGTACCGCCTGCTTCAACCTGCGATACCTGACAGGTTATACACTCAAATTCTTTCTTCTCAAACTTTTCAAGTATTCTTGCACGATTTATATCACGAAGATCGCCCTTTATAGACTGCTTTGCAGAAAGCGCAGCCGCTCTTCCGAACTTATCAATATTAAGTCTCTTCTGAACAGTACCGCCTACAACCGCATATGGATCTATAACTCTTGCTGCAGCAATATTTATCTCATTTTCATCGATAGGTTCATCGTCTACAATTGTCTGCCTTATATACATCTCAAACTTCTGAGCAGCCGGATCAATATCAATAGTGATATTCTCCTCACAGTCCGGATATGCCTTTCTTGCTGCTTTAAGCATAGCAGATTTTATCTTTTCGATCAAGATGTCTACATCCACACTGTTCTCTGTTCCCAGTGCATCCAGTGCTTCAAAGAAATTTTTATCCATGTCCTTTCATTCCTCCATTAAATCAAAAATAAATTTCAACATACAGCTTTACATATGAAAGCTCAGACAGCCTAAGCTGCATAGTTTTTTCGTTTTCAAGTTCGATATTAATATTCTCGCCGTCAAATTGGCTAAGAATGCCTATCCACTCCTTTTCACCATCAACAGGACGGATCGCATGAGCCTTTACTGTCTCACCAATACACCTTTCAAAATGCCATCTCTGACACAGCGCTCTTTCAAGACCTGCCGAGCCTACCTCCAGAATATAATTCTGTGAAATAGGATCCTTTTCGTCAAGAACCTGATTTACCGGTCTTGTCATTTTCTCGCAGTCATCAATGGTTATACCGTCCTCATGGTCAATAAATACCCTGAGATACCAATATGCGCCTTCTTTCTCAAAGCTTACGTCCCATATCTCAAAACCAAGCTCCTCTGCTATAGGCAGTACCATATCGTATACCATTTTTTCAGTGCCGCCGAATTTTTTCAGTTTCATTCAAACGCCTCCGTCCTTTCTGTAACATAAGCAAAAGACCGGTGGCTGCCGGTCTTTGACTGAGTGTATAAACATATTATACCATACTTCTTTTTAAAAATCAAGGGGTTTCTGAGATTTTTTATTTAGCATTTATGCACTTCATGAAATCATTTGGAATTATACTCCTTCAGTATCCCATCTATTACAGATGACCACTCATCTCGGATAACTGCCCATGAATCCTTATCTCCATTGAGCAATGCAGAGGTGATATTATCCATAATTCCTCTCGTTTCATATGTATACTTACCATCGCTGAACATTCTGCTGCCCATGCCGTAGCCAAAATCGAACAGCGGAGTTATATTAGCAGGATCTCTGTACTCGCACAATGCATCATACTGCTCCTCAGTTATATAACGTTTAAGTACTCCGGCAGCATTTCTCTCAGGAATAAGCGCCTTTTGCTTGCTGACCTCCTTATATTCATCCATAACAGATGCAAGCCGTTCGCATTTTATATACGCTCCGACAGCCTCTGGATTTGAAGAATTTTTAACAAGCATTTTTGCGCCGAAATTGCAATTCAGATAATATTTATCAGCATCCGGATTTTTCGGAAACGGTACCACCATAAGATCGCCTTTTTCAACAAATCCCTCTTCGCCTATATCAGGTTCGGAATCATTCTTGATATTCGATTCACTTAAAGCCCACTCTGACATTGCAAAGAACAGCGTTGATTCGTCATTATTAAGATATCCATGCCATATATTATCGTAAAGTCCTCGACGCATGATCTCTTCCATCGTATTTTCCGCTTCCTCAACTGCCTTGCTTTTTATGTTATTTAAAAATTTCTCTCCGTCATATTTAATAATAGTCTCGCCTGTGGACTGTATCATAGCCTGTCCGAACCATCCGTTTATACCATAACGTGTTTTGCCGTCCTGTGCATCGCCTACAAAATCAGTCATCATATCCATGAATATATCCCAGTCCCATTTTCCCTGCTTATAAAGCTCATACGGGTCAGGCAGACCGTTTTCCTCACAAATACTGCGGCTATATGTCAGTATAAGCGGATCAGAAATAGTATATGGTACTACATAATGACTGCCTTTATACTCATACATATCAATAACATCCTTCATATCTGACCATATATCATCATCTAAGTCAATATAATCATCAAGAGGCATATATTGATTCTTTACAACCCCGTTTGGCAGGGCTTCCCATTCATACGGAAACATATCTACCGGATCACCACTCAGCAAACGGCTCGCCAGCACATCGAATTTATTATCGCTTGTACAGCTGATATACTCGACCTTGCCGCCGTATTTATCCTCAAAAAGTGAAAGTGCTACGCTTCTGTCCTGATTATTGATAGGATTTATATCATAATATGAAAGCCAATAAATAGTCCTGCCCTTTACTTTCTCAAGATTAGGATCGTTATTGATATATTCATCAGCAAGCGAAACATTTGTTTTAAATTCGTCTGAGTGTTTATAAAGTTCAGCGCTGTCACTGCCTGCCTCTTTAGAACTTTCATTTCCTCCGCAGGCAGAAAGCGTTAAAAATGATGACACGATCAACAAGAACACGAGCATTCGTTTCAGATAATTCATATTCAAGCCTTCCTTTCACGATTAGAAAAAGTTCTCACTTAACAGGCAGCACTGTACAAGTCTCTGCTCTAAGCCGCCTTAAACAAATTTAAAAGCATATATAGTAAACGACAAATTTATTTGCCGTTTACTATTTGCCGATTCGCACGTAGTAAACACAGTGAGCAGATGTGCGAGGCATTTTAAAATAATTTTATCTGATCTTTGCGCCGCATGGCAGGCTCTGATCTGGAAATACCACCTTTGCACTGCCGTCTGCTGCGTCTGCTGCACATATCATGCCGTTACTCTCAACACCGCAAAGCTTCACCGGTTTCAGATTGGCTACTATCATAACTTTCTTGCCGATAAGATGCTCCGGAGTGTACCACTGCGCTATACCTGATACTACCTGCCGTCCGCCCATTCCGTCGTCCAGCTGTAAGCACAACAGCTTCTTGGATTTCTTGACTTTCTCGCAGGCTGTTACCTTAGCAACACGAAGATCCGTCTTCACGAAATCATCAAACTCGATCTCCGGCAGTACCGGCTGAACCTCGATGGTTTCTTCCTCAGGCTCCTTAGGAAGATTTTGGCTTATAATCGCATTAAGCTCATCGATTTCCTTTTCAACATCAATTCTCGGAAAGATTATATTACCCTTCTTAACCTCAACATCCGCACGAAGAACACCAAATTTATCTGCATTTTCATACGTCCTATCAGACTCGCTTGCTCCGATCTGTTCCCATATTACAGGCATAGTAGTCGGCATAAATGCAGAGAGAAGTGTAGAAATAATTCTTATAGTATCAAGCAGATTGTAAAGCACTGTTGCCAGACGTGTCTTATTAGCTTCGTCCTTTGCAAGTATCCACGGTGCTGTCTCATCAATATATTTATTAGCTCTTGATACTACCTTAAAGATCTCTGCCAATGCGAGATTGATCTGTGTCTGATCTATAAAACCGTCAACTGCACTGCGCAGTCCGGAAGCCATAGCGATAAGATCATCATCAAACTCTCCTGCCTGACGCTCTGCCGGAAGCTTGCCGCCGAAATACTTGTCCACCATTGCAACCGTACGGGAAACAAGGTTTCCAAGACCATTTGCAAGGTCAGAATTGATACGATTTATCATAATTTCATTAGAGAATGAGCTGTCTGCGCCAAGAGCCATCTCTCTGAGTATATGATAACGTATAGCATCTGCACCATAGCGCTGACCGAGAACAAGCGGATCAACGACATTTCCCAGAGACTTACTCATCTTCTGTCCGTTGAAGGTTATCCAGCCGTGAACCGCAAGATGCTTCGGCAGCGGCTGATCCAGTGCCATGAGCATTGCAGGCCATATGATAGCGTGGAAACGCATGATATCCTTTGCTACCATATGAACATCTGCCGGCCAGTAGTTTTCATAATCACTATATGCGTCATTATAAAAGCCCAGTGCGGAGATATAGTTTGACAAAGCGTCTATCCATACATATACAACGTGCTTTTCATCAAATGTAACTGGAATTCCCCACTTGAATGAGGTTCTCGATACGCAAAGATCCTCAAGACCCGGCTTTATAAAGTTGTTTACAAGCTCTGTTGCTCGTGTCTTGGGCTGAAGATAATCTGTTTCAGTCAGAAGCTTTTCGATACGCTCTGCAAAAGGTGACATTTTAAAGAAGTACGCTTCTTCCTTTGCTTCAACAACATCACGTCCGCATTCAGGGCATTTTCCGTCCACAAGCTGAGAATCTGTCCAAAAGCTTTCACAAGGAGTACAATACTTTCCCTTGTATTCTCCCTTGTAGATATAGCCCTTGTCATACAGTTCCTTGAATATCTTCTGCACTGTTTCAATATGGTAATCGTCTGTTGTACGGATATAGCGGTCATAGCTTATATTCATGTACTTCCAGAGATTCTTGAAAATTGCAACTATCTCATCAACATACTCCTTTGGAGTAACACCCTTTTCAGCAGCCTTCTGTTCAATTTTAAGTCCATGCTCATCAGTACCTGTCAGGAACATAACCTCATTGCCCTGCATACGGCGATAACGGGCAATTGAATCGCAGGCTACTGTAGTGTAACAGTGTCCGATATGGGGATTGCCCGAGGGATAATAAATCGGTGTGGTGATATAATATTTTTTACACATAGAATAATTCCTCCTTGGCGGTATTGCATTTGTGTCATACACAAAATTCTTTGTGTCATGAACAATTACTTCTATTATAACATAAAAATTCAATTTTGTCACCTAAAAAATAAAAGTTTTTTCAAGTTGTTTTTCTATACGGCTATTGTCCGTCTCACAAGCACAAGCGTATTTCACAAATAAACACTCTATATTGAGAGAAATTTGTGGGAAATAACAGTTGATTTTTCTGACAAAATCTAATATACTATAATGTATGGAGTAATGCGAAAGGAGTAGGGAGAATAAAAGAAATCTCCTGTATGAAGAAAATGAGTCTTAAAGTTGTAAAATTCGGCGGAAGCAGTCTTGCAGATGCAGAACAGATGAAGAAAGCTGCTGATATTATAAAGGCAGACAAAAACCGACGTTATGTTGTACCTTCTGCACCGGGTAAAAGATTTTCTGATGATATAAAGGTAACTGATCTTTTGTACAAATGCTATGATTTAGCTGAAAAGGGTGAGAATTTCAGCGAGGTACTCGAAGAGATCCACAACCGTTATCGTGAAATTATTTCCGGACTGGGAATGGATTTCTCCATTGATGAAGATATAAAGACAATTGAAGTTGATTTCAAGAAACGCTTTGGCAGTAATTACGCTGCAAGCCGAGGCGAATATTTAAATGGTAAGGTCATCGCAGCATATCTTGGTTTTCCATTTGTGGATGCTGCTGATGTTATCTTCTTCTCAGAGGATGGCAGTCTGAATCAGGAAAAAACAGCTGCTGCACTGAGAAATGCACTGGCAGACAAGGAATATGCAGTAATTCCGGGATTTTACGGCTGCGGTGCTGACGGATATGTAAAGACATTTTCAAGAGGTGGCTCAGATGTTACAGGTTCTATCGTAGCTGGTGCAGTCAGAGCTTCTCTGTATGAAAACTGGACAGATGTTTCCGGTTTCCTTGTTGCAGATCCGAGAATAGTAAATGATCCTGCTCCTATCAGAACTATCACTTATACTGAGCTTAGAGAGCTTTCATATATGGGAGCGTCCGTACTTCATGAGGAAGCTATTTTCCCGGTACGTTCAGCAGGCATACCAATAAATATAAGAAATACAAACGACCCGTCAGCTCCGGGAACAATGATCGTTCCAGAAAGCCATGACGAGGAAGCAAGCGCATATACTATCACAGGCATTGCAGGAAAGAAAAATTTCTCAGCAATAAACCTTCACAAGGACAGAATGAACAGTCAGATCGGTTTCTGCCGTGACGTACTGGACGTTCTCGCTGAAAACGGTATCTGTATTGAGCATATGCCGTCCAGTATCGATTCTATGACTGTTATAATCGACAGCACACATTTGAAGAATAAGTGTGACGACATACTCACTCAGATTCGCAAGAGAGTAAATCCGGACGATATTTATGTAGAAGAGGGAATAGCCCTTGTAGCCGTAGTTGGCAGAGGAATGTGCAGAACAAGAGGTGTAGCAGCAAGAATATTTGCAGCTCTTGCTCATGCAAGAATAAATGCTAAGATGATAGATCAGGGTTCAAGCGAGCTGAATGTCATCGTAGGCGTAAATGAAGAGGACTTTGAACAGGCTATACGCTGCATTTATGATATTTTCGTAACAGCAGTCAACGAATAAAAATTACTGACCCGAAAGAAAACGATCTTTCGGGTCACTTTTCTACAGCTCAATCTGTTTTCCAAGAAACTGAGAAGCTGCCTGTATGAGTGTTTTCTGACTTTCACTCAATGCAGAATCTGTTCCGTTATCAAGGAACGCAACAGCGCCTGTCACATCTCCTGAGGAAATAATTGGCAAACACGCAACAGCGCCCTTGGCAACACCTTCTGCCGGAATAAAAGAACAGTTTGAATCCTCGCAGTAATACTGTCTGCGGTTCTCCATAAGCTCTTCAAGCTCAGGCGATACCCGTCTTGCATTCCATTCTTTCTTTGCTGCACCAGAAATAGAAATAACATGATCTCTATCAAATACTGCAACAGGGCAGCCTGACAGCTTGTGCATGATATCTGCTACCTGAGCTGCGTTTTCACTGATTTCTCCTATGGGAGAATATTTTTTGAAAATCACTTCACCATCTGTATTGGTATAAATTTCGAGAGGATCGCCCTCACGGATACGCATTGTTCTGCGGATCTCCTTTGGGATAACAACACGACCTAAATCGTCGATTCGTCTTACGATACCCGTAGCTTTCATTTTTACTACCTCCGTAAAATTTCGGTTTGTGGAAATAGTATGTGCATAGCTTGTCATAATATGCGAACGTTATATGGGAAATAATGGCTAATATTAAGGGCTGCTGCATTTTTATCCATGCAACAGCCCATTTATTTTATTTTTTATCACTATCTACAACTTAGCAGGATCCTGTTTTCTTTTCTTCTGCCAAGAGCAGAAACTCTTGAAATTTGTGAAAATGGGATGCCAAAGGGCGTATCTGCTCTTTGGCAGGGGCTTACAGGGACAGCGTCCCCTTGCCTGATTTGTAGATAGTATATTTTTTATCGGTGATTTCCGCCGCCGCCGCCGCCGCTTCTTGTTCCGCCGCCGCCACCGCCGCTGCTGCTGCTTGTTTGACGTTTTGTACGAATCTGATATTTTCTTATAAACATATCCGATCTATCTCCGAAAAGCACATTTTCTAAGCGCAGATAATGTAGACTTGAAGGAGCGCTCTTGAATTTATACTGCCTCTTTATACAGAAAAACGTTATAATTGAAACAATAAGAGAAATAAAAACCCCTATTAAAAAGCTCTTTCCCCAATTCTTCGGACGGCTGTCATTCAAAATCAGCTCACCAGCAGAATTCATTGTTACATATTTTTCAGTATCCCGAACATAGAAATATTTCAGATTGGAAACGCCTTTATCATAATATCCCTTTAGTCCGCTTAAGAACTGTTCTATAGCAGGATATGGCTGCTCTCCGCCTCTGGGAAGATATGTATTCATTCTGCTAAA
This sequence comes from uncultured Ruminococcus sp., assembly GCA_947176075.1. Lineage (GTDB taxonomy): Bacteria > Bacillota > Clostridia > Oscillospirales > Ruminococcaceae > Ruminococcus_C. The sequence continues at coordinate 29,062 of CAMWPG010000008.1, forward strand.
GATGCTGGAGATACGATCCTCTGCATCATCCGTATCGCTCGGATAATAAAATCTTGCACGATTCCTTGTATATATGAAATCAAAGGGCGCATAGCTCGTATCACCATGTCCTGCAAGATCCATGTAAAGCACAACACTGTCAGCATTACGGTCATAATAATCAAAGCAAAGCTCTTCGCAGAACATCTGCGTTCTGTAATCACTTCCGCCGATCGCCGTACCGCTTACATAAACCAGAATATTCATGTCAATATATTCAGCGGTCGCCTGTATTTTAGCGGTAAGCTCATCCTCTTCACTGTCAGAAAGAAGCCCTGCATCGTCAATAAGTATACTCTCAGAAGCGTCTACCGGTATATCGTTCATAACTTCTGAAGCTGCGCTTGCAGTAACAGGTGCTGCAATTCCGATAATAATTGCACAGGATAAGCAAGCAGCCATATTTCTTATAAGCTTTATCATAGCAGCATACCTCCTATAATAGTAATTATCAGAGTCAATACTGCCAAAAGCGCACCACAGAATCCAAAGAGCTTTCCAAAACTAAGCGGAGGAGTTCCGGCAAGCTTGCCTGTCTGCGCATTCATCGCAAAGCTATAGATCTTGTCGTTATGCTTATATGTCATGAACCATACGGGCATAAGAGCATATTCACGGTTCACATTTTTATAGTTTATATTCAGCTGCTCAGCCTTAGTTCCGCTATAACCCTGCAAGGTCTCATGTATTTTCTGCCTACAGCCTTCGTTAATACGGGTTCTTGCCCGATCTATTACCTGTTCCCATGAAACATCGTACTTTTCAGCCATAAATCCGCTGAGGTATTGCATAGAAAAATCACGCATTTCACGGTAATTATAAGGCTCTATAGCATCCATAAGAGCATCCTCTATCTTACTTGCTCCGTCTGACGGTACTCTTTCAAATGGAAATATACCGTTTCTCTTAACTGCAAATTCACTTATCTCAGTGATATTATAGTCACCTGATGTCCAGTGACGTTTCTTCTCACCTATACAGGAAAATTTTGCATCTGCTTCGCAGCTTGTAAGCCAGAAAGGAACATATACTCCGCTCATTTTTTCAAGCTGCTGCTTTGATTTAAATGCAGATGGCAAAAACCACCTTTTTCTACACCATGCCTTAAATTTTTCGACAGCTTTTTCTCTGGGAATTGCAAAAGGAATAACAAAATTCGGCTTGTATTGTCCTGTAAGCCGTCCTGCCAGCACAACAGGATTATGACAATAATAGCAAAATGATGCCGCTGTAGTATCATCTGCAATTATCTGAGCTCCACAGGAATCACAAGTATATAGTTTGGTATGTTCTGTGAATTCATTATTATCATCAAATTCCGGAAAATCATTTTCATTTTCAAGAGTCTTGGCGTTTGGATCGGCATTTTCCTCAGCCATCTTGTTGACTTCTTCATACATTTTGGCGATCTCAGACTCTTCAAAGAAGCTGCCGCAGTAATCGCAGCCGAACTTCTGCTGTTCCGGCTTGAATACCAACTCACCGCCGCAATAAGGGCATTTATATTGCACTGCGTTCAAAGGATACCATCCCTTTCTGTTAAATATTCTTATGCGCGCTTATTTCCACAGTTTGTACAGAAATTACCCTTGTTCAATGTACCGCAGGAACATTTCCATTCACCCGCTGTCTCAGGCTTTTTGCTGCCGCAGTTAGTACAGAAATTACCGCTGTTCGCCTGACCGCAGGAGCATTTCCATTCACCTGCAGGAGCTGGCTTCTTGCCGCCGCAGTTCGTGCAGAAATTTCCTGTATTAGTCTGACCGCAGGAACATTTCCAGCCGTCTGCCGCTGCCTGATTCTGCGCTGCTGCCTGCTGCTGCATCTGCATTTGAGCCATATTGGCATTAGAGGACGCTCCCATGAATCCGCCTGCATTCTGCATTCCCATGCCCATAGCCATAAATGCCTGACCTGCACCGGCAGAATTACTTCCAGCAGCTTCCATTCCTCTTGCAACAGAACCCTGTACATAGCCCTCTCGGATAGTCGGATCTGAAAGCATTGCGCCCTGATTACGCATATTGATAAGCTTCTTGCTTTCCTCGTCATAGCTTATGCTTGCAATGCCAACAGAAGATATCTCAATACCACGAACATTTTTCCAATCCTCGTCCAGAACATCGCCCATATATTTTGCAAGCTTCATTCCCTGTGACGGAAGTGTTGAAATACGTACACCGTCAACCGACATCTGATTTACAGCGCTTGACAGAGCGTTCAAGAACTCAGCGTTAAATTGCTCGCTTATATCCTCAAAATCCACACGATCCTTATTACGTGCCGTACATTCCATATAAAACTTCAGAGGATCTGCAACCTTTACTGAATATGTACCATGGCAGCGCAGGAAAAGCTCTGCATTATAGAAATTATCAAAATACTGTACAGCATTTCTTGTTCCAAACTTAATACCTCTGATCTCAGCCAGATTTACAAAATAAACCTGTTGAGCGCTTGAAGGCTGACCTCCAAACTTGAATCGCTTGAATGTATCTTTAAGCGTATCGCCGAACTGACCATTAAAGAGAGACGGCGCAGAAGACATAAACACCTCATAATAGCCTGCTTCAGCAGTATAATCGATGATCTTTCCGTCCTCAACAAGGAACATCATCTGATTAGGTCCAACTACTATCTTAGAGCCGTTGGATATTACATTTTCGTTACCCTTTTTATTACTGCTTCGCTTGTTGTTTACCTGTACTCCACGGCACATAATGGTAGTAGGTCCCATTTCAGCCGCCTGAATATAATCAAGCCATGAATCTGCAAGCTGTCCTCCAACAGCACCTACTGCCGCTTTAATAAGTCCCATAATAATTTCCTCCATAAACAAAAGTAAGTTTAATCAAATCATTTTATAATAATAAAATATATCTTATTATATCACATATATTTAACCTTTGCAAGCATTTTTTGATTTTATTTTCATGGTTCATTTTTGGGAAAAATTATTTCAATAAACAAACTAAAGGCAGTGCTTAAAGCACTGCCTTATTTTAGCCAACTTCTCTGACTGCCTCCCGACGAAACAGGAGTGAAATGCACCATACAGCGCATATAGCTACAATAATATAGACAGCACGGCTGAGGAGAGAATCTGCTCCGCCAAAAAGCCATGCGACCAGATCAAACTGGAAAATACCTATAAGTCCCCAGTTCAGTCCTCCTACAATAAGAAGGATCAATGCAAGCTTATCCCACATAAAATTCACCTCTTTCCGAAGCAATAGGTTTGAGCTCCGCTTTTATTATGACTCGCTTTTGTTGTTCATATTCAGAAAAAAGCAAGGAAATCTCTGCAAAATGCATGAATTTATTTTATTTGAAAAATGTGTGCAGAATAAACAAAGCGAGCAGCTGCGGGTAATTTTTTTCCAAAATCCCTTGACTACATATCTGAAATCGTGTATAATAATCGTAGTGAGAGTAATCCATATTTATTTTGAATTATTATCACTCGTTTTGTTGTCTCCTTTCTTTTGTTCTATTTTTTTATACTTTTTGTTTAATCCGGAGTTTTTAACTCCGGTAATTTTTTTGTATTGTTTATGGTATGCATCTATTGACACATCACTGCATATTCTGCTATACTAAAGGTAAAAATATAAGCATTACAAGGAGACATGTATATTATGAAACTTCTTTTTATCGGAGATGTTGTCGGCAATGCCGGCTGCCAATTCGTACAAAACAACCTGCATCGGCTAAAAAATGAGCATGAAATAGATATAACTGTAGTAAACGGAGAAAATTCTGCTCAGGGAAACGGTATTACAAAATATTCGGCACAGCAGCTGTTTAATGCAGGCGTCGATGTTATAACTACAGGCAACCACTGCTTCAAAAGACGTGAAGCGTTATCTATATATGATAATAGCGCTATAATTCGTCCTGCTAATTACCCTGATGGCTGCGCAGGACGCGGCGTATGCAGACTGGATCTCGGAAAAACACAAATAGCTGTTATAAATCTCTCAGGTACTACCTATCTTGATCCGCTGGATAATCCGTTTACCTGCATTGAAAATATACTTGAAAATATTGATACTCCTAATATTTTTGTGGATTTCCATGCAGAAGCTACTGCTGAAAAAAAAGCAATGGGGCATTTTCTGACAGGCAAGGTCACAGCGGTAATGGGCACTCATACCCATGTACAAACGGCAGATGAGATCATTTTAGGTTCTCATACAGGCTATATAACAGATACAGGAATGACAGGTCCTGAGCTTTCAATTTTGGGCGTAGACATTCAACCGGCTCTTGACAGATTCCGTTTTAGATTCCCTACTCGCTTTACAGAGGCATCATCACCATGCTTTCTTAATGGCATAGTTATCACTTTTAATGAAAAAAATGGCAAATGCACAAAAATCGAGAGAATTATTATTAGATAATGCACAAAATTATTGGAAAAGGCTTGCAATTTTATTAGAGTTGTTGTATAATATAAAATGCAGGAAATGCTTTTCTATTTGACATATTAAAAAATGAATTACAATTTTTATGAGGAGGTCATAACATGGAAATTTTGAAGGTATCATCACATTCATCCCCTAATTCTGTAGCAGGTGCTATTGCGGCTGTGATTCGTGAGAAGAAAGTCGTAGAAGTACAGGCAGTCGGCGCTGGTGCAGCTAATCAGGCTGTAAAGGCTATTGCCATTGCACGTGGATATCTTGCCCCTATTGGCGTTGATCTGGTATGCATTCCTGCATTTGCAAATATTCAGATCGACGGCGAAGAGCGTACTGCTATCAAGCTTATCTGCGAAGAACGCTGACGAATATGGGTACAGAAACGCTGCTGAAAGGTGGCGTTTTTTTGTATAGCGGCATTAATGCCGCCTTAGAGCCTGTTTAGTATCTTTTTATGTGCGGATTTTCGAGCATAATTTTGCTGAGGACAAGGCAAAAATCCGCAAGCAGGCTGTCGCCTTACAAGGATTTTTAACGAAGTTATCGGCAAAATTTACCGAAAAGATGTGTGAAAAAAGATACTAAACAGGCTCTTATAATATGGTGACAAGCCATAATTTGAAAGGAGAAAAATTTATGGACATCGACGACGGTCGATTAGGGTGCTGCCTGATAGCTGCTGCTGTTCTGCTTTTGATACATGGGTATATAGCAGCAATTCAGGCAGCACTGGACAAAATTCGTCCGAAAGTGAAAAATCTTGCGGAAAAAGACAAAGTTTTCAGAAAGATAGCAAAACATCTCGAAAAAAACAGAAAGCTCGAAATAACATTTCTGACAGAACAAGGTCTGAGCGCTGCTCTTATTACGTTCATAATCTATCGCATCGGCTGGCAGTTTATGCTTCCGCTGCTTATAAACGACTGCGGACTTGATAATTTTCTGTCAAAAGTTCTCACAATACTTACTGTATTTCTTGCAGCGGCATTTCTCACTGCACTTTGCAACGCTGTAGCATCAAGAATAGGTATGAAGAAATCAGAACAGATTATGCAAAAAAGCAGTCGGATGATAGATTTTATAGTAGTGATTTTTATGCCGCTTAGTGTACTTGTAAGAGGTGTTGACTGGATACTCGGCGGCGGCGAATATGATGGGGAAGATCTACAGGTGACGGAAGAAGATTTTCTCATGATGGTTGATGCCGGAAACGAAACAGGACTTATTGAAGAGAACCAGAGGGATATGATAAACAACATCATAGACTTTGAGGATGTTACCATCACAAATGTAATGACACACCGTACAGAGCTTGTTGCGATAGACGTTGACATGAAGATAAGCGATGTAGTATATCTTGCAATGAACGAGGGATATTCAAGAATGCCTGTATATAAGGACTACATTGACAATATTATAGGAATACTTATGGTCAAGGATCTTCTGGGACTTATCGGTGCTGAAGATATATCGCATTTTAGTGTAAAGCATTTTGTCAGACCTGCGCTGTTTGTGCCGGAGACGGCAAAATGCAAGTATGTTTTGGAAGATATGCTAAGAGATAAAGCGCAGCTTGCTGTAGCAGTAGATGAATACGGAGGTACAGCAGGCATTGTTACGATGGAGGATCTTCTTGAAGAAATAGTGGGCAGCATACGTGATGAGTATGACGACGAGGAGATAGAAGTTCGTGATATGGGTTCTGGTTTATTCACTATAGAGGGAAATGCTGATCCGGAAGAGACCCTCAGTCAGCTCGGTATAGCCTTACCCGAGGAACAGGACGGTGACACGAAGTTTGACACTATGAGCGCATGGCTCGTGGAGCTTTTGGGAAGAATACCAGACGAGGACGAAAATTCTGAGATAGTATATGAAAATGTTAGATTCACCGTGCTTTTAATGGAGGATAATTGGATATCCAAGATCAAAGCAGAGATATTGAAATAAAACGAAAAAGTCCCCGGAATTGCTGATCCGGGGACTTTACTTTTTTGCGTGTTTACTTTGCTTAAACACAGCTTCTCTTTACTGCTTTTATTATACTATAAATATATTATAAAGTCAATAATAAATTTGCAATTTCAGAAAAAATTTCTCGATCGTGAGACTGCTTTTCTTGCAGGGGATTATCTTAAACTTGCTTTAAGCAGAGTTAAATCAAATATATTTACTCTTCCATCGCTGTTAATGTCAGCAATCTGTAGCTGTTCTGAGGTGAGATTTTTGAGATTTAGAAGATACTTTTGAAGGAGGACGGCATCGCTCATTGAGAGAGTTGCATCGGTGTTTAGGTCGCCTAAGATAAAGGTAGTTCCTATTCCTGCTGAGCCGCCACTCGCTGTACCACTCACTGTAACTGAAAAATTATCTTTATATGTGTTTCCATTTAAAATATATGATACGTTTACATTTGATTTTCCAGCTTTTGAAAAATCGTAGCTATAAATAACTTTATCAGTAATATCCCTGAATGTGTCTACTGAATAAATTTCTCTTACAGAAATACCAGTTAAGTTTATTTCATCTCCTATATTATAA
>CAMWPG010000009.1 GCA_947176075.1 uncultured Ruminococcus sp.
TTAATCTTATTCCTGTTATTTCCTCTTGCTTTTCTTAGCTTAATGACATTACCCTAAAGGGGCAGAAACTTGCGATATGGTTTCAAGACTTTCTGTTCTTGGCAGAAGAAAAGAAAACAAAATCCTGCACCAAAATTTTTATTCATTATGTCCTATATTATGAAGCTTTGTTTGAGTGGAACGTTTGAAGCTGCTTACATCCTCTGTATTATCGGATTCGTCATCTCCAAGAATACTTTCATATTCTTCATTTTCATCAGCTTTTTCATTATTTTCAGCATTTTTGGATGATAATGCTGCTCTCTCTTCCTTTGCTTTGCGCAGTGCTTCCTTTTCCTCTGCTGTCATCATGTTTCTTTTCACGATCATCACTGAGAAAAATACTATAACTATCAAAACTGCCGCTGCACATACCCAGAATACAATCTTTTTCCACGGAAAGCTTCTTGGGCTAAAGCCTACGCTAACATCGCAGTCCTTTATATACCTCTCGGCAGCATCAAAACCTCTGAGCATAAAGCCTTCCACTGCCATAGGTATAGTATTGCCTGAATCGTCTATTATTTCAGTAACGCCAAATGCGTAGTCTCCTATGCTGTCTGTTCTCTTAGGAAGAATAACCTCACTGAGCTTTTCACAGGCAAAAAACGCATGATCGCCTATTAAAAGGCTTTCACCGCTGCCCTCAGTCTCGTTATCAGCTCCTGTAAATGTAACGCTGGCAAGTGAAGTGCAATCGGCAAACGCTGTGCTCATGATATTCGTTACGCTTTCAGGAATAGTCACTGAACTGAGAGCTGTACAGAAGTCAAATGCTCCTGCGCCAATATTTTTCAGATTATCGGGGAAGCTTACATCCTGTAGATTCACACACTGAAAAAATGCTCCGTCATATATAGTTTCAACTTCGTCAGGCACTATAAATACATTATCCTCACGTGCGGGCGGATAGAAATAAAGTATCTTTTTATCCTTGCTGTAGAGAATACCATCATTTACTGTATAGCTGGGATTATCTTCATCTGCTGTGATATCTGTAAGTCCTGTGCAGCCAAGAAAAGGTGCATCGCCAAGATCAATAAGAGTAGATGGAATATTGAAGCTTTTTATATTAACGCATCCTGTAAAATTGTATCCGCCTATGCTCTCAAGACCGCTTGGCAATTCTACATTTTCAAGGCTTTTGCACATATAAAATACGAAATTGCCCATGCTTTCAAGACTGTCCGGCAGCTCTATTTCTTTAAGCGAGCTGCACTCACGAAAAGCCTCGTCTCCTATTGAAACAGTACCCTCTCCAAATGTTACACTTTCAAGCGATGTACAGTATGAAAACATCCCTATAGGTATCTCGCTTACAGTATTTGGAAGAGTTACACTTTGCAGTGAGGAGCATTCTGCAAAGGCATATGCGCCTATTGAGCTTAGCTCTGCATTTTTAGGAAACGTTACTGATTGCATACTTGTGCAGCCGGAAAACGCTCCCTCTGCAATTGCCGTTACTGTATAACCATCGATTTTAGGAGGTATATTTACGTTTGAAGCAGTAGAGCTGCATTTTGTGATCTCTACAAATCGTGAATCATCTATTACATTATAAGTAAGAATCCCGTCACTAAAGGTAGTTACATCTTTATCCTCCGGAGTATAGGCGTTGTTATCAGCCGCCGCTGTAATTGCAGCTGCTGTCATTATCATAAAAGCAGCGCAGCTGGCTGCCATAAAACGGCAAAATGCTGTTTTTCTCATTTTTCAGACTCCCTTCTTTTTATCAGCCGGACGTTTTGTTGCACTGCCAGTTCTGCCGCCTGGTACAGGTTTAGGAATGGCAGCCCTTTTCCTTAGGCGGACTATTATGACTATAGCAGCTATGACCACAAGACCTCCGCCAATGGATACAAGCCATATCCACAGCTTGCTGCTGCCGCTTCCTGTTCCTATAAGATCATATTTCTCAACAAAGCTGTGTATAACATCATTATTACTGTATTCTACCGTTACACCGTCGAGCTTTTTAGGCTCAGTATCTTCTGATTCCGCATAATAGCCCATTGCGCCGTCGCCGATACTTGTTATTGTATCCGGAAGACGGATATTTCTAAGCTCTATGCAGTTGAAAAAGCTGTATGCTCCTATCTCCGATGTTCCATGTGGAACATTCATCTCAGTAAGAGCAGCGCAGGTATAAAAAGCATAATCGCCTATCTTTTTAAGAGAATCCGGCAGCGATACATTTTTAAGAGATGAACAGTAAGCGAACATTGAAGCGCTTATGTCTGTTGTACCGTCCGGAATAGTAATGCTTTCAAGACCTGTGCAGCGGAAGAATACGTCCATGCCATAGACAGTGGCAGAGCCGAGATCTATGCTTTTAAGATGTACTGCATCAACGAAGCTGCCGTTTGCAAGCTGTGTGCAGCCATCCGGTATATTGTAGCTGCTGTCTGGTTTAGCTTCAGGATAACGAACCAAAGTAACTCCGTCCTTTGTAAATAATACGCCGTCCTTATCTATAAACATAGAATTATTATCAGCTACTGTAATATCTTTAAGTGATTTGCAGTCTTGAAAGATGTATTTGCCGAGATTTTGTACATTTTCAGAAAAATCAATAGATTTCAAAGATGTACATCCCTGAAATGCATAATCGGCTATAGTAGTAAGACTTTTCGGCAAGGCAATATCTGAAAGAGCCGAGCAGCCGAAAAAGCTTTCAGATCCAAGAATCTCCAAGCCTTCCGGTAGTGTAACGGAGGTAAGCGAGGAGCATTCATAAAAGGCTGCCTCCGGAAGCTCTGTCAGACCCTTTGAAAAAATAACGCTTTTAAGCGCAGAGCAGCTGTCAAATGTACCAGCTCTCATTTCATCTATTTCCGATGGAAGCTTGATAGTCTCCAGAGCTGAACAGGCTGAAAACGCTTGCCTGCCGATTATTTTCACGCTGTCCGGAATGGTCAGCTTTTCAAGGAAATAGCACTCTGAAAAAGCGCTGTCTGCAATTTCGGTAACAGGTGCTCCGTCTATTTCCTCCGGAACTGTGCATTCTTTTGCACTTTGAAAGCAGTTTGTTATAATGGCATGACCATCATCAGCAATCTCATAGTTGAGCTGTTCATATTCAGGCTGTTTTTCTTCTGCGCAGACAGGCAGTGCTGACAGCATATTTAATATGACAGCAGCTCCGAGTGTAATGCAAAGCTTAGTTTTTTTCATAAGACTTATTCCTTCTTGTCGTCCGTATCTGCATTTTTCTCAGCTTTATTATTGCTGCCGGCGGCTTTGTTTTTATTTGCAGAAACTGCGACCGCACCTATACCGCCGCAAAGTACAACAGCGCCGAGAGCCATAATTATTACCTTCCATGTAAAGGCGGAATTGCTGGTTTTTTCTTCTTTTACAATGACCTTTTTCTCAGTCGCTTCCTGAGTACCGCCATTGGTTTCATCCTCGCTGCCGTCTGATAGCATAGCCTTTATCTGGGCAGATGTCTTTGATATAAATGTAAAATTATTCTTGTAGTTGTATTCCTCATCCTTGTCGTTTGAATATGTCTGAGCGACAGAGCCGCTAAGACCATATATAACAAGTGTACTGTATGATGTTTTAAGGTTTTCGGCATAGCCAAGAGCGCAGTAGCCTATTTCATTAACTGTAGTAGGAATAACAATACTGCGCACTGCTGTTCCGGCAAATGCCCCCTGACCTATTTCCACAAGTCCCTCATTAAGGGTCACATTTACAAGATTGGAGCTTCCTGCAAATGCTGCGCTTGGAATATTTATTATCTGCGGCGGGAGCTTTATATCAGTAAGTCTTTTCATATATGCAAAGGAATATGCACCTATTTCCTTTACGTTATCAGGAAGCTCGAGCTTTTCCAAAATAGTATAAGCAAATGCCCATGAATCAATGTAAATAATGCTGTCGGGCAGTTCAAGCTCTGTGAGATGAGTATTGCTTGCAAAGCAGCCGTGGTATAGCTCTTCTACGCCGTCCGGTACAGTGTATGAGGTGTCTGCTTTAGCAGGCGGATATGCGACCAGAGCGATGCCGTCCTTTGAGAAAAGCACGCCGTCCTCTGCTTTGTACATAGGATGTCCTGCGTCCACAAAGAATTCTTTTACGCCTGTGCCGTAGAATGCGCTTGCGCCGATATGACAAAGACTTACCGGAATGGTAACAGTTTCGATATTGCTCTGCCTGTCGAATATAAAGTCACCAAGACCTACTACTGTATTGCCGTCTATCTCGGCAGGAAGGACAACATTTTTGTCCTTAGGCTTGTATTGTGTGATAACAGCACCGCCATATTCTTCATCAATGTGATATGTATATTCTCCTGATGTTATTTCTTCGGTTTTTTTAGCAGTAGTTTCGGTGGCTGACTCAGTAGTTTCTGGTTGAGTTTCGGCAAAAACCGGCATACTCATACATGAGACAGAGAGCATTCCGCATAGGATAAATGATATAAATTTCTTTTTTGAGAACATATATTTAGTGTCCTTTCAGATTTAATTTTACTTTATCATTATAACACAATGCCTGAAACATTGCAAGCAATAATAAGTATAAAAGACGAAAATTAGGTGATAGAATTATAGGCAACACTGCTTTTTAAGAAAATATATAAATTTTTTCAAAAAAGCTATTGCAAATTATCGCACTTCATGTTATGATGTGTGTAATAATGTGCGATAATGTCCACATATTACATAAGAACTCGTCTTCATAAGCTCAACGTACTTCTTTTCGGCAGATTTTTCCACTGACTGCGTTAAAAACCCTTGCAGTACACAAGGTACAAGCTGCGGGTTTTTGCCTTGCCATCGGTAAAATCTGCTCGAAAATCCGCGTATTTCGTTTATGAAGACAAGCTTTAATAATAATATAAATAATAAAGGAGTATTTTTTCATGAAATACGGTTACTTTGATCTTCAGAACAAGGAATATGTCATTACTAAGCCGGACACTCCGGCACCTTGGTGCAATTATCTCGGCAGTCCGGAATACGGCGCTATAATTTCAAATAATGCAGGAGGCTACAGCTTTGTAAAATCAGGCGCAAACGGCAGAATTCTGCGTTATCGCTTTAATTCAAATATGGCTCTGCCGGGAAGATATATATATATTCGTGACAATGATGCTGCCGATTACTGGTCTGCTTCATGGCAGCCTGTAGGCAAGCCGCTTGATACCTATAAGAGCACTTGCCGTCATGGTACTGCGTATACTGCTATCAGTGCGGAATATACAGGCATTTCTTCTGACGTTACCTACTACGTTCCAAGCAGAAAAACTTATGAGGTATGGAGAAGCATTATAAAAAATGATTCGGACAAGCCGAGAAATCTTTCTGTGTTCGGATTTGCCGAATTCACAAACGAAAACAATTATGAGCAGGATCAGGTAAATCTCCAGTATTCTCTCTTTATTTCCCAAACCAAGCTTATGGGAAATAAAATCGTTCAGACAATAAGTGAAAACAGTGAAACTGACTGCCGTCAGCGTTTTCTCGGTCTTGTTGGTGCAGATGTTACTTCTGCCTGCGGCGAACTTTCAAGCTTTATAGGTTCATATAGAACATATTCAAATCCTATAGCTGTTGAAAACGGTAAGTGCGACGGTGTTATGAACTATAACTCCAATTCCTGCGGTGCGCTCCAGACTGATATCACACTCCAGCCGGGCGAGTCAAGAGAGATCATCTACGTTTTAGGTCAAAAAAGCCCTGACGAAGCCGATGCTATTATGAAAACATATGAAGAAAAGGGCAGAGTAGACGCTGAGGTTGCAGAGCTTAAAAATTACTGGCACGGAAAGCTTGAAAGCTTTTCTGTTGAAACACCATCTGAGGAATTCAACAATATGGTAAACGTGTGGAATGCTTACCAGTGCTTTATCACATTCATCTGGTCAAGAGCTGCTTCACTTATTTACTGCGGTCTGAGAAATGGCTACGGCTACCGTGATACTGTTCAGGATATACAGGGTATCATTCACCTTGACCCTGAAATAGCTGCTGAGAAGATACGATTCATGCTGTCGGCGCAAGTAGATAACGGCGGTGGTCTGCCGCTCGTTAAATTCAACCACAATGCAGGACATGAAAATACTCCTGATGACCCTGAATATGTTAAGGAAACAGGACATCCATCCTACCGTGCAGATGATGCACTCTGGCTGTTTCCTACTATTTACAAGTATGTAGGTGAAAGCGGCAATACCGCATTTTATAACGAGGTTATCGTATACGCAAACGGCGGAGAAGCTACTGTTTACGATCATCTGAAAAATGCTATACGCTTCTCTATGGAGAGACTTGGCGACAATAAAATGCCGGCGGGCCTCCATGCGGACTGGAACGATTGCCTGAGACTTGGCAAGAAGGGCGAGTCTACATTTGTTGCATTCCAGCTGTACTATGCAATGAATATGATATGTGAACTTGCAAAGGAGCGTGGTGACAGCGAGTATGCGGAATATATCACAAAGGCACGCTCTGAGCTTGGCGATGCTCTTTCAAAGTGCTGGGATGAGGACAGATTTATTCGTGGCATTCGTGAGGACGGCGTTATAGTAGGAGCTAAGAAAGATATCGAGGCTAATATGTGGCTCAATCCTCAGAGCTGGAGTATTATTTCCGGTTTTGCTTCAAAGGAGCAGGCGGATAAAGCAATGCAGTCTGTAGCAGACATCCTTGATACGCCTTACGGTGCAAAGCTCCTTGAACCGCCTTACAAGAATCATTATTTTGACGGTGCGCTTATGCACATTTTCAATGACGATACAAAGGAAAATGGCGGTATATTCTCACAGTCTCAGGGATGGCTCATTCTTGCCGAAGCTCTGCTTGGTCACGGTGATGCTGCATTCCGTTACTTTATGGAAAGTTCACCTGCTGCTATGAATGACAAGGCTGAGATACGTGTTATGGAACCATATGTACACGGACAGTTCACAGAGTCCAAGGCATCTCCGTATGCAGGACGCAGCCATGTACACTGGCTGACAGGCACAGCTTCAACGGTAATGGTAGGCTGCACTGAGGGTATCTGCGGTATGAGACCTGATGCAGAGGGACTTGTAATAGATCCGTCAATTCCGGCTCAGTGGGATGGCTTTAAGATGACAAAGAAGTTCAGAGGAAAGCATCTTAATATTACTGTTAAGAATCCTATGCACGTACAGAGTGGAGTTAAGAGCATGACAGTAAACGGTAAGACTGCAAACGGCAACAAAATCTGTGCTGCTGATATGGCTGATGTAAACGAGATCGAGGTTGTACTGGGATAAATTATCGCTAAATAAATGCTTGACAAATCAAAAGCTATATGGTATAATGTATAAAAAGATTTGCTTGACGTACAAGTATGGCAATTCTTTATGATACCGATTTTGTTTTCGGATAAATTTAATATTATAATACGTTGAAGAGAAAGCCTTATTCCGGTAGTGTTCATTAAAGAGATTCTTTGCCATAGGCTGAAAGCAAAGAGTTCACGGGAATAAAAGGATACCATTCTCAGAGTCTGCCCAATCAGCAGCGGGTACTTCCGTTACAGAGTATAAAGAGGTCTGTCAGGACTGGCAGGCAAATATAGGGTGGAACCGTGATTTTATGTTTAAAATTGCCCCTTGTGCATTGGAAAAATGTGCAAGGGGCTTATTTTTTTATATTTTTATAGAAAAGGAGAAATTATGATGATAAGTCTGAAACTAAAGGACGGCAGCGTTCGTGAAATTGAATCAGCCACAAGTGCCGCTGAAATAGTAAAGGGTATTGGCATGGGCCTTTATAAGGCTGCTTGCTGCGTAAAGATAAACGGTGAGATTCGTGACCTCAGAACTGTTATTGATTCTGACTGCGAATTTGAAGTCATGACATTTGACTCAGAAGAAGGTAAAAAAACATTCTGGCATACAGCTTCCCACGTTCTGGCACAGGCTGTAAAGAGACTCTATCCAAGTGCAAAGCTTGCAATAGGTCCTGCTATTGACGGCGGATTCTATTATGACTTTGACATTGAAAAGCCGTTTTCATCAGAGGATCTTGCAAAGATCGAGGCTGAAATGAAAAAGATCGTCAAGGCAAATACTGCACTTACAGCATTCACACTCTCACCTGAGGAAGCATTGCAGAAGCTGCGTGAAATGGACGAGCCTTATAAGGTCGAGCTTTGCGAGGAACACGTTTCAAATGGTGAACCTATCTCATTCTATCAGCAGGATGAATTCATTGATCTCTGCGCAGGTCCTCACCTTATGAGTACCGGAACTATAAAGGCATTCAAGCTTCTGTCATGTACAGGTGCATACTGGAGAGGCTCTGAGAAGAATAAGATGCTCTCCCGTGTTTATGCAACAGCATTCCCGAAGGCAGCTCAGCTTGAAGAAGAATTGAAACGCCGTGAAGAAGCTAAGCTTCGTGACCACAATAAGCTTGGACGTGAGCTTGAGCTTTTCACAACTGTTGACTGTATCGGACAGGGATTGCCTGTACTGCTGCCAAAGGGTGCAAAGGTTATACAGCTGCTTCAGAGATGGATAGAAGATGAGGAGCAGAAAAGAGGCTATCTCCTCACTAAAACTCCGCTTATGGCGAAGTCCGATCTTTATAAAATATCCGGTCACTGGGATCACTATCTTGATGGTATGTTCGTACTGGGCGATCCGAGCGATGACACAAAGGAATGCTTTGCACTTCGTCCGATGACCTGTCCTTTCCAGTATCAGGTATTTCTGAATCGTCAGCGTTCATATCGTGATCTGCCTATGCGTCTGGGCGAGACATCTACACTTTTCAGAAATGAGGACAGCGGTGAAATGCATGGACTTATCCGTGTAAGACAGTTCACTATTTCCGAGGGACATCTTATTCTCCGTCCTGAGCAGCTGGAAGAGGAATTCAAGGGCTGTTTGGAGCTTGCAAAGTATTGTCTTGATACTGTTGGAATGCTCGAGGACTGCACCTTCCGTTTCTCACAGTGGGATCCTGCAAATCCTAAGAATAAATATGAGGGTACAGCAGAGCAGTGGGAAGAAGCTCAGACTATAATGGGTAAGATACTTGATAATTTGGGTGTTGATTATACAGTCGGTATCGATGAGGCAGCATTTTACGGACCTAAGCTCGATATTCAGTATAAAAATGTATTCGGTAAGGAAGACACTATCGTTACGATCCAGATAGATATGCTGCTTGCTGAAAAATTCGGCATGGAATATGTAGATGCAGACGGCTCTAAGAGAAGACCATATATAATTCACAGAACATCACTTGGCTGCTATGAGAGAACTCTTGCGTATCTTATTGAGAAGTTTGCAGGTGCATTCCCGCTGTGGCTTGCTCCTGAACAGGTAAGACTTATCCCGATCGCAGACCGTCACCTTGATTATACCTACGAACTGCTGCATAAGCTGGAAGCTGCCGGACTGCGCTGCGAGGTGGATAATCGTGCAGAAAAGGTCGGATATAAGATCCGTCAGGCTGTTATGGAGAAAGTTCCATATATGATAACTCTTGGTGATAATGAAGTAGCAGAAGGCACAGCAGCTGTAAGAAGCCGTAAGGATGGAGATCTTGGCAGCATGGGACTTGATGAACTGGTTGCAAAGCTCGTTGAGGAAGTTGAAAGCAAGAAGAGATAAGAAGTAGATCTTGCCTTCCCTTTAAGGGAAGGCTTTTTCTCAGATAAATTTCCTGCGGACATATCGGCAGAAAAATAATGCCGGAAAGCAAAGGAAAAACCATAGTACAGAAAAGGGCAGACAGATCTGACCAAAAAGATTAAGCGGAACACGGGAATAATCCCACACTGCCCATCCAAAAATAATATTGTCTGCAACTCCTGTGATCATTTCAAGGGCTGTTATCATAAGAGCGCCGGAAAGAGCCTTGAAAGCAAGCGGCTGATCGTCTTCGGATATGCAGTAAAGCACTGCTCCCGAAATACCGCCCAAAATGGTCATTGTCCAGTGTGTATATCCACGGAATATTATTTCAATAAAGCTGTATATGAGTGCGCCAAGAAGAAATATAAATCCTATCTCATATATATGAATGCGTCTGTCCATCTGTACCTCCGAAAGTCTTGAAATTATATCGCAAGTTTTTGCCTCTTAAGGGGTGGAAACTTGTGAAAATGGGATTTCAAAGGGCGTATCTGCCCTTTGGCAAGGGTTTAAGGGGACAGCGTCCCCTTGCCCGAGTTGTAGATAGTGTTATTATTATTAATATCGCTGCTTTTTATGCAGTGTTATGAAAGGAATATAATTTATGCGAAGAAGCGGGATCTTAATGCATATTTCAAGTTTGCCGGGCGAATGCGGCATAGGAAAAATGGGAAAAGAAGCTTATGACTTTGCTGATTTTCTGCAAAAAAGCGGAGTTTCTGTATGGCAGATATTGCCCATTTCCCCTACAAGCTACGGCGATTCACCTTATCAGTCATTTTCTGTTCATGCGGGTAATCCATACTTTATAGATTTTGAAACTCTTGAAGCGGAAGGTCTGCTGGAAAGGAGCGAATATGCTGACGTAAATTGGGGTGATGATCCTCTGCGTGTTGATTATGAAAAAATCTACCGCAATGTTTTTCCTGTATTACGTAAGGCATATGAGCGTTTCGACAAGAAAAGTGCGGAATATAGGGCATTCCTAAATGAAAAGTCTGACTGGCTTTTAAACTATGCTCTTTTTATGGCGCTTAAAGATGCTCATGGCGGAAAGCCTTGGCAGGAATGGGAAAAGCCTCTTGCAATGTTTGAAAAGAAAGCTGTCGAAGCTGCAAGATCAGAATACGCAGATGATATTGATTTTTACTGTGTTATGCAGTATTGGTTCTATTCTCAGTGGCTGAAGCTTAAAGCATACTGTAACGAAAGGGGAATATCTATAGTTGGAGATATCCCGATATATGTTGCATACGACAGCGTGGATGTTTGGACAAGTCCCGAGCTTTTTTGCCTTGATGATGAGCGTATACCGACAGATGTTGCAGGATGTCCGCCTGACTTTTTCTCTGCCACAGGTCAGCTCTGGGGAAATCCGCTTTATGATTGGGATTATCATAAAAAGACGGGCTTCAAGTGGTGGATAAAGCGTCTTGGCAGTGCTGCTGAGCTTTACGATACTGTCAGGATCGATCATTTCCGAGGATTTGAAAGCTACTATGCTATTCCATACGGCAATCCTACCGCTGAGATCGGCGAGTGGCGAAAAGGACCGAATACTGAGCTTTTTGAAGCTGCTGAAAAGGCTCTCGGCAAGATGTCTATTATCGCTGAGGATCTGGGATTCATTACGCCGGAGGTAAGAGAAATGCTTGACAGCTGCGGTTATCCGGGTATGAAGGTGCTGCAATTTGCATTCGACGGTGATTCAGGCTGCGGTGATCTTCCTCATAATTATGCTTCCAGTCACTGCGTAGTGTATACAGGAACGCATGATAATATGACACTCAGCGGATGGTGTGCATCGCTAAGTCCAAAATCGGTATCCTTTAGTAAGAGATATCTCAGAGTAAAGGACAGAAAGGACTTGCCGGAAGCAGTGATAAGAGCTGCATGGAGCAGTACGGGAGAGCTTGCAGTTGCACAGATACAGGATTTTCTCAGTGAAAGTGCAGATGCAAGAATGAATACACCGTCAACAGCGGCTGGCAATTGGCAGTACAGGGTGAAAAACGGAGCATTTACAGCAAAGCTTGCAAAGAAGATATATGCCCTGAGTGAATTGTTTTATCGTTTGCCTGAGAAAGAAGAGAAAGAACCTGAAACAGAATTGATGCTTTAAAAAATAATGTGTTTTACTGCGAAAACATTCTTTTTTTAACAAAACTCAAAACAAGTTGACAAAACTGCTTTAATATGATATACTATTTAAGTCAATTAAGGCAGTTTTTACGAGGTGTGGCTCAGTTTGGTAGAGCACTACGTTCGGGACGTAGGGGCCGCAAGTTCGAATCTTGTCACCTCGACCAGTTAAAAACCACGCAATTGCGAGAAATTTCTCGTGTGCGTGGTTTTTTTGTTTATTTTTAAGTTGTTTGAATTCATTAGTCAATTCAAATTTTTTCTAAGAGCTTGACACTATGGCACTACTTTGGTATAATAAATTATATAGCAAATGGCAAATTTATCTGGAGTTTGATATTTGCCGATACGCACAAAATGAGCTTATTGAATGAACGTGCGGAGAAATTTCAGTAAATTTATTATAGTAAATTTCAAATTGTTTTTGACGTTTACTATATAATATCCTCTGCCAATGCAGAGGATGCATAAAATTGTTGAAAATAAGGCTGGTAGATATTATTATGCCGAAATACAAAGAAAATAACAGAGACTCATACAGAAGGATATACTCGCTTCTTGCGGCTGCGGCGCTGCTGGCAGTATTTGCAGGGGCATTCAGCATAGTGTGGTATGAATGCTTCAGCGATACTATCCTCCTGCCGTTTTACAGAAGAGGCAACTGGGTTATGATAACAATATACGCCGTACTGATGCTGCTTTTCAGCAATGTGTTCGGCGGACTTAAAACAGGCTATCTTAGAAGAACAGATACATTTTATTCTCAGTCGTTGTCTATGCTTTGCGTAAATGTGGTGACATACTTCCAGATAAGTCTTATTGCAAGGCATTTTGTTTCGCCGCTGCCTCTTTTGCTTCTAACGATCATAGATATCGCTATGCTGCCTGTTTGGATAATAGCTGCAAATAAGCTTTATTTTTCCCTTTTTCCGCCAAGGCGGCTTGTTATAATATACGGTGAAAGGGCGGCGGCGGAGCTTGCTGTAAAAATGAGCCGCAGAGTTGACAAGTATATGATATGTGAATCGGTAAATGCTGATCATTCACTTAGCGAAATGAAAACGGCAATAGATAAGTACGAGGGCGTTATTTTATGCGATATGCCGGGACAGCTCCGAAATGATATACTCAAATATTGCTTTGCTAAAAAAATTCGTGTGTATGTTGCGCCGAAAATTTCAGATATTATAATAAGAGGCGCAGAAGATATAAGACTTTTTGATACACCGCTTATTCTTTGCAGGAACAGAGGTCTGAGTCCGGAGCAGCGTTTTGTGAAAAGATTATTTGATCTTTTGTTTTCACTGCTGGCAGGTGTTATCTTCATGCCAATATGTCTTGTTATAGCGATAATTATAAAGCTTGAGGATGGCGGAGCAGTACTGTATAAGCAGGAGAGACTTACACTTGACGACAGAAGATTTTATGTATACAAATTCAGAAGCATGATACCTGATGCCGAAAAGCATGGTGCGCAGCTTGCGACAGAAGATGACAGCCGTATAACCAAGACCGGAAAGATACTTAGAAAATGCAGGCTCGATGAGCTGCCGCAGATCCTGAATATTATAAAAGGTGATATGTCAGTGGTAGGTCCACGGCCGGAGCGACCAGAGCTTGCGTATAAATATGAACAGGATATGCCGGAGTTTGATTTCAGGCTTCGTGTAAAGGCGGGGCTTACGGGATATGCTCAGGTAACAGGACTTTATGATACATCACCTTATGATAAGCTGAAAATGGACATGATGTATATAGAACAGTATTCATTGCTTCTCGATTTGAGAATAATAATGATGACTATAAAAACCATGATCTTTCCGGGCGAAAGCAACGAGGAAGCCAGACTTCACGAGCAGCAGGCATCTGAGAATCGGCTCAGACAAAATGAAGATGACGAGAAATAGTGAGGTAAATATGAGAATTACAGCAGTTATAATGGCAGGCGGAAAAGGCGAGCGATTCTGGCCAAAGAGCAGAACGAGACTTCCTAAACAATTTCTTTCCCTTACATCGGATAAAGAGACAATGATCCAGAAAACAGTGGAAAGACTTAAAGGCGTCGCAGAGCCTGAGGATATTTTTATAGTAACAAATAAGATATATGAGAAACTTGCACATGAGCAGCTTCCGCAGATACCGGCTGAAAATATTATTTCAGAACCTTGCGGCAGAAATACTGCACCTTGTATTGCACTTGCAGCAGCCGTTATTGAAAAGAAATACGGCGGAGAACAGATAATGCTTGTCCTGCCGTCTGACCATCTCATACGCT
This sequence comes from uncultured Ruminococcus sp., assembly GCA_947176075.1. Classification (GTDB taxonomy): domain Bacteria; phylum Bacillota; class Clostridia; order Oscillospirales; family Ruminococcaceae; genus Ruminococcus_C. Next base: position 14,091 of record CAMWPG010000009.1, read on the forward strand.
ATGAGGAAATGTATACAGATACACTCAGACAAGCGATAGCGGTGGCTGAGTCTGGACAGAGACTTGTTACAATAGGCATTACTCCGACATATCCAGAAACAGGCTACGGTTATATTCAGTTTGAGCGTGATACCACACTTGGCATGAGAGGCGTGTATCAGGTAAGCCGATTTGTTGAGAAGCCTGACATAGATACAGCCAGAGGATACCTTGCATCAGGAAAATATCTCTGGAACAGCGGAATGTTCGTCTGGAAAACAAGCACTATTCTTATGAATATGAACAAGCTTATGCCTGAGGTTTACTCCGGTGTTGTGGAAATAGCTGATAAATTTGGAACAGATGAATTTGCAGTAGCACTCAGTGATGGATATGAAAAGCTTCCGAGTGAATCAGTTGACTTTGGCATTATGGAAAAGGCTGAGGAGATATATACAATACCGGGCAGCTTCGGCTGGGACGATGTTGGAAACTGGCTTGCTGTTGAGCGTATAAATTCCACAAATGACCTTGGAAATTACGTTGAGGGGGACGTTATCACCATAGGAACGAAGCACTGCACCATCTGCGGAGGAAAACGGCTCATTGCAGCAGTGGGTGTTGAAAATACAATAGTTGTTGATACGGACGATGCGATTCTTATTTGTGATAAGAATCACACGCAGGATGTTAAAAAGGTTATAGAAAATCTTAAAATATGCAATCGCGCGGCACTTCTCTAAGAACTCGTCTTCACAAGTTTCCGAGAAGGTCTATTGAAAGGAAGTTATTACTATGGCTAAAAATGCACTTATTACAGGTATTACCGGACAGGATGGATCATATCTTGCAGAGCTGCTCATTGAAAAGGGCTATGAGGTTTACGGTATTATGCGCCGTAAAAGTGTTCTTGATTACGGCAACGCCGAGCATTTGAAGGATAATATACATTTTATTTATGCAGATATGACAGATGAAATATCTCTTATAACAGCCATGCAGATCTCACAGGCTGATGAGGTTTATAATCTCGCAGCTCAGTCATTTGTTGCCACAAGCTGGGAGCAGCCTATCGCCACAGCCGAAATAGATGCTATGGGCGTTACAAAGCTGCTGGAAGCTATTCGTATAGTAAAACCCTCTGCACGTTTTTATCAGGCATCTACTTCTGAAATGTTCGGACTTGTTCAGGAAATGCCGCAAACTGAGAAAACGCCGTTCTATCCAAGAAGTCCATATGGTGTAGCTAAGCTCTACGGTCACTGGATAACTAAGAATTACCGTGAAAGCTATGGACTTTTTGCTTGCTCAGGCATTCTCTTTAACCATGAATCAGAACGCAGAGGTCTTGAATTTGTTACAAGAAAAATAACTGATGCTGTTGCAAGGATAGCTGCCGGCAAACAGGAGTATGTAGAGCTTGGAAATATGGATTCCAAGCGTGACTGGGGTCACTCTAAGGACTATGTACGTGCAATGTGGCTCATGCTTCAGCAGGATACACCGGATGACTATGTTATTGCAACAGGCGAAACAAGAACTGTAAGAGAATTCGTGGAAACAGCATTCTCCCATGCGGGAATTGAAGTGCAGTGGCAGGGCAGCGGAATAGATGAGGTCGGTATCGACAAGGCTACAGGCAAAACTATTGTTAAAGTAAACAAGAAGTTCTTCCGTCCTGCTGAGGTTGACGTATTGCTTGGCAATCCTGCCAAAGCAGAGGCTGCCCTTGGCTGGAAGAGAGAAATATCATTCTCACAGCTTGTTGAGAGAATGGTCAAAAATGACATGGCAATTGTTGCTGCTGAGAAGTAAATTCGGAGGAAAGCATGAAAATTGCATTTGATGCACTTCCTCTTATTAGTGAGAGAATGACAGGAATAGGCTATTGTCAGGCAGGACAGATACAAGCTCTTATGGCATTGCATCCGGAGGAGCAGTATGTCATGCAGTTCTTTGCTACAGGCGACGGCGGAGAAAAGCGAAAAAGACTTGAAAGCTATGAAAATGCTCGTGCGGAGCTTCGTCAGGGAAAATGCTCAGGATATCTCTACCGTCTGGTATCAAATTTTCTGCCTGTCCCGTATAATAAATTCTTCGGAAGCGATGCAGATATAACTCACTTTTTTAATTATATAGTACCTCCAAAGGTCAGCGGAAAGACAGTTGTTACAGTTCATGATATGGTGTATAAGGCTTTCCCCGAAACAGTAAGAGGTCGTACACGCTATATGCTTGAAACAGGACTGAAGCGTTCCATGAAAAGAGCTGATCTTATTGTTACAGATTCGGAATTTTCAAGGTCGGAGATACTGAAATATTTTCCTCAATGGGAGACAAAGCTCAGGGTCGTGCCATGCGGCGTTGACAGATCAAGATTTCGTCCTATATTAGATAGTGTACGTATAGATGAAACAAAAAAGCTTCTCGGCATTGATAGAGAATATTTTCTATATCTCGGTACACTTGAGCCAAGAAAAAATCTTCGCAGACTTGTTATTGCATATGATGGATTCCGTAAGGGCAAGGCGGAATATCCTTGTCTGGTTCTTGCAGGCGGAAAGGGCTGGCTCAATGACGAGCTTATGCGTACGATAAAAGAACTTGAGCTTGAACCCGACGTAAAGATCGTTTCTTATGTTCCGGAGGAGAATATCTGCAAGCTTATGTCGGGTGCGCTGGCGTTTGTATTTCCTTCTATATACGAAGGCTTTGGAATGCCGCCTCTTGAAGCCATGGCTTGCGGAGTTCCGGTGCTTACCACTCATGCGGCGTCCTTACCGGAGGTCGTGGGCGACTGCGCTCTTATATGCGATCCTTACCATACAGAGCAGATAACGGACTGCCTTGAACGGCTCTATCATGACTCCAAACTCAGGAGGGAGCTTTCTGCTGCCGGTCTTAAACGTGCAAGAATTTATTCATGGGAAAATGCAGCAGCTGCTCTTTATGATGTATATAAGGAGGCACTTCGTGGCTGAAAATAAAAAACTGCGTATTTTGCAGGTTAATAAGGCGTATTATCCGCATATAGGCGGTATAGAGAGTCTTGTGAGAACATATGCACGAGAGCTTGCAAAGCGTCCGGACACAGAAATGCAGGTGCTTGTATGTCAGGATACACGAGCTAAGACGGAGTATGAGGTAATAGAAGGCGTGCCTGTCACAAGAGCAGGAAGTATGGGAACATATTTTTCATGTCCGCTGTCATTTTCATTTTTTCGTCTGTTCAGAAAAATGGCAAAAAATGCGGATATTATCCTCTTTCATATGCCTTTCCCGCTGGGAGATATTGCCTGCTTGCTCTCCGGATTTAAGGGAAAGGTCGTTCTTGCATGGCACAGTGATGTTGTAAAGCAGAAAAAGCTTTTGTTTTTCTACAGACCGTTTCTCATGAGATTCTTAAAACGTGCGGATGCTGTTATAGCAGCTACACAGGGACATATAAGCAGCTCGCGGTTTTTGCAGCAATTTCGTGAAAAATGCATAGTCATACCATATGGTATAGATACGGAAAAATACATAAATGCGCCTAAAAAGCCCATACTTACAGAGAAGCTTTATAATAAAAATTCTGTAAAGATCCTTTTTACAGGCAGGCTTGTATATTACAAGGGCGCAGATGTACTTCTTGAAAGCTTTAAACAGGTAAGTGGCTGCGAGCTTTTTATAGTAGGAAAGGGTGTGCTGGAGGAAAAGCTTCGTGAAATGGCAGCTTCAATTCCGCAGAATGTGCATTTCCTTGGAGTTCTTTCTGATGAAGATCTGAAAGCTGCATTTCGAGATGCAGACATATTTGTATTGCCCTCTGTTGCAAGCAGCGAGGCGTTCGGGATAGTTCAGCTTGAGGCAATGGTGTATGGAAAACCAGTTATAAATACATCTTTGCCTACAGGAGTACCATTTGTGAGCGTACACGAAAGAACGGGGCTTACAGTACCGCCCGGCGATGCATCGGCTCTTGCAGATGCCATAAATCTACTTGCAAAGGACAGCAGACTGCGGAAAAAATACGGAGATGCTGCGGCAAAACGTGTAAAAGAGCAGTTTCAGGAAAAGGATGTACTTGATAGAATATTTGAAGTTTTGAATAGAAAGGCGGCAGATCATTTTGGAAAATAACAATATAAAAAAATCGCTCGTAATAGGCGCAGCCGGATTTGTAGGCGGATATCTTGCTAAGCATCTTAGAGATGATCTGCACAGGGATACTATCCTTACCAAGCTTCCAAGTGAAGAAATAAATCTTGACGGCTTCTCCGTTTATGATCTTGATATATTGCAGCTGTATAATGTACGTGCGATTCTCGATCAGATCCGTCCGGATGAGATATATCATCTTGCGGCTCAAAGCTCTGTTTCCGTTTCATGGAAAAATCCCAGACTTACAGCAGAGGTTAATATCTCAGGCTGTATAGATCTTTTGGAAGCTGTAAGAAGCATTGAGAATTACTCGCCTAAAATACTGCTTATAGGCTCAGGTGAGGAATATGGCATTCTGCCCAAAGGTGTATCGCTTGTATCAGAGGATACTCCTGTCAATCCTATCAATCCATATGCTGTCACAAAGGCTGCTCAGAATATGATAGGCAGACTCTATGCTAAAAGCTATGGTATGCGAATCGTAATGGTGAGGGCTTTCAATCATATCGGCAAGGGTCAGAGCGTAAATTTTGCAGCGGCTGATTTTTGCCGTCAAACAGCAGAGATCATAGCAGGCAGACGTGAAAATGTGATAAAAGCCGGCAATCTCAGCGCTAAGAGGGATTTTACAGATGTACGTGATATTGTAAGAGCATATGGGTTGCTTGCTGAAAAAGGTGTTGACGGCGAGACATATAATGTAGGCAGCGGAAAAAGCATATCTATAGAAGAACTGCTTTGCAAAATAATATCTCTCAGCGGAAAGAGCATAAAAAGAGAAATAGATCCTGATAAGCTCAGACCATCAGATGTGCCTGAAATAAGAGCAGATATATCAAAGCTTAAAAAAGATACAGGCTGGCAGCCGATAATACCTCTTGAACAGACACTGACCGAAATACTGATGTATGAGCTTGGTGAGATATTAAATGGTAAAAGGAGAGTTTGATATGGCAGATAAGGAGAGCGCTTGTCAGCGTGTAATAGTGGAGACTTATTCGGAGCAGCTGTCGGAGCTGTCGAGAAATCCTTCGATGGTGCTTGTACATAAATTTGGTGAAAGGCAAAATGCCTATAACCGAAATGTTGAATCACGACTGCTGGCTGTGCAGTCGGCATGCAGCCGTTTTCACGGTGAAATAAGAGCTCTTCAGGAGGAAAACGATAGATTAAGAGCAGAACTTAAAATGGAAAAGGACAGAAATCGTCAGCTTTTTGAAAAAGTAGAATCAGATATGAAGTGCATAAAGCAGGTGGTAAATAAGATGAGACTTTATACTGATCTTAATACCAAAGCTATAAAGCGCATGGATGATGAGATCAAAGCTCAAAAAGAAGATGCAGAGTCCGATTGTGAAAACAAGGTGAAAAGTAGTCAGAATAATTGACATTATTTGTGCTTTGTGTTATAATAAATGTATGTTGAATTAGAATGGAGGCAGGATTATGGGTATTTTTTCGAGAATCGGCGATGTTCTGAAAGCAAATATCAACGACATGATAGATCGTGCAGAGGATCCAGAGAAGATGGTTAAACAGATCATAATTGATTTACAGAAGGATGTTCGTACTTCAACGGAAGCTTTGGGCAAGGCTATGGCAAGCCAGAGAATTGCTGAGCGTCAGCATGAACAGGCACTGCGTACAGCCGCAAGCTGGGAATCAAAGGCAAAAGCTGCTCTTGCTGCCGGAGATACGGACATGGCTAAAAAAGCTCTTTCATATAAAGTAAAGGCAGATGCTGATGTTGAGTCTACAGCGCAGATGCTGGATACTATAACAACTCAGACTGATGCTATCCGCGATCAGGTAGAAGCGCTGAAGGCTAAGCTTGATGAGGCAAGGAGCAGACAGTCTATGCTCATTGCACGTTCTCAGATGGCTAAAACTCAGAAAAATCTCGCTTCATCTATAGGCGGTCTGGACGCTTCTGCGGCACTTGATAAGTTTAACCGTATGGAGGAAAAGATCGAGAGACAGGAGGCTGAGGCGGCTGCATTCGCTGAAATTGCAGGTGCAAGCGGCGATATGAAAAGCTTTGAGGAGCTTGAAAATGATATGAAGGTTGACGCTGAGCTTCAGAGACTTATGGCTGAAATGAACGGAGAAACTGCTGCTCCTGATGCTTTGGGAGGAATTTTGTGATGAATAAAAGAGCAAATGGATTTGCAGGTGTTTCATTTCTGCTTGCTGCTATCATTTCATTGTCGGCTGTTGCGTATTTTGTATGCAAGGTTATGGAAAGACGTGCATATAACGAAAGATGGAGCGAATACGACGAATGCGGCCTTGGATAAGGAGCATAGTTTAAACTATATTTATATAAAAAACAGGCTGTCAATGGTTTGTGTACCGCAGACAGCCTGTTTCTGATATCAAATCATTTTTTTAAAACGAAAGGAGTATTATGGCAAAGAGAGAAGAACTTATGATGAGGCATCTGATTGATGACATTGCGAGAAAGTACAGGGAAAACGGAGAAAAATCAGCACAGCTTGCAGAGCAATCGGCTGAGAGCTATCAGATACCTACAGAGCTTTACAGTAAATATGATGTAAAGCGAGGACTGCGTGATGCTGACGGTAAGGGTGTTGTGGCAGGACTTACTACGGTAAGTCAGGTAAGTGCAAGCCGTATGGAAAATGGGGTTCGTATTCCGGAGGAGGGCAAGCTTCTTTACAGAGGAATACCTATAGAAGCACTTGTTGACGGTTTTATTGAGCAGGACAGATTTGGCTTTGAAGAAATCGTGTATCTGCTGCTGACAGGAGATCTGCCCGATCAGACACAGCTTGCAGATTTTCACGCTCTTTTGGCAGAATATCAGGTTCTTCCGTCGAAATTTAAAAGCGGTATAATTATGAAAATGCCCAGCGACAATATTATGAGTATGATGGAGAAGTGTGTTTTATCGCTCCATGCAGTAGATCCACGGCCTGACGATACATCTATTGAAAATGTAATGCGACAGAGCCTTGAGCTTATTGCACGTTTCCCTGCAATGGCTGTATACAGTTATCAGGCTGCACAATATTTCCGTCAGGGTGAAAGCATGGTATATCACAGACCGGATCCGACTAAGACTATCGCAGAAAATTTCCTCATAATGCTTCGTCCGGACGGACAATATACGAAGCTGGAGGCAAGGCTGCTTGACCTTGCGCTTGTACTTCATGCAGAGCATGGCGGCGGAAATAATTCTGCATTTACAGTACACGTTGTAACATCATCTGGTACAGATACTTATTCTGCTGTTTCAGCAGCGCTCGGCTCTCTTAAAGGTCCGAAGCATGGCGGAGCTAATCTCAAGGTAATGGAAATGTTTGATGATCTAAAACAAAATGTTCCTGACTGGAAGGATGAAAATGCGCTTCGTGAGTATTTAAGACGGCTTCTTGATAAGGAGGGATTTGACAGAAGCGGGCTTATTTACGGTATGGGTCATGCTATTTATTCTGTATCAGATCCGAGAGCGCAGATATTAAAGCGTTTTGCAGAAAAGCTGTCTGTAGAGAAGGATTGTCATGATGAATTCCAGCTGTACGCAGATGTTGAACGCATTGCCAAGGAACTTATCGAGGAGAAGCGAAAGATATATAAAGGCGTGTGTGCGAATGTAGACCTTTACAGTGGCTTTGTATATAAAATGCTGGGCATACCTACAGATCTGTATACTCCGCTATTTGCGGTCGCTCGTATAGCTGGCTGGTCTGCTCACCGTCTGGAGGAGCTTATAAATTCTACAAAGATAATACGTCCTGCCTATCTTCCTGTAAGTCAGCCAAGAGAATATACACCTATGGAGGACAGATAAGGCAAAATGTGCAGCTAACTGGGGGTTATAGGATTGTTCTGCGAAGGCATCAGACTTATAAGAAAAACCGGAAGATCACTTGTATTATTTGAAATTGGCGTTCAGCTTGTGACTTTTGTCGTTATAGTGCCTCTTATGGGTGCTGTTGCAGATAGCGCTATATATTTGGCAGGGCTGAGGTTTCTCACAAATGCAGGTATCGTGCAGCTTTTGAAATCGCCATGGACATATCCCTTGGCGGCGCTCATAGTAATGACGGCGGCAGCTCAGCTCCTTATGCACTTTACAGGAGCTATAGTTATTCTGAAATCTGCACATGATGGCATCAGACTGAGCTTCAGAGAGCTTATTTATGAACTTGCATCGGGATTTAAAAGAATGTTTTCACCGGGAGCAGGCACTTTGATTTTGCACCTTGCCATGCTTCTGCCTGCGATATCTGTTCCTGCCGCAGGCGGTCTGGTATCTGCTGTTGGCATTCCGGATATTCTGAGCAGAGCGGTAACATCGTCTTATATGCTGCTGCCGGCATATGCTTTAGCAGTGATTTTATGTATGCTTCTAAGCATAAGATGGATCTTTTCTTTGCCTGTATATGTCTGCCGCCATTGCAGCTTTCGCAGTGCGAGACGACAGAGCAGAAGTCTTATATCCGGCAGCTCATTTGCAGTGCTTATAAGGCTGCTTGTATGGAGCCTTGGATTTCTGACAGCATTTGCACTTATAATAGTGCTTATAACAGGCATAGGGATAGGCTGTTTGTCATTATTCGGGATATCTGTTTCCTATGGAAGTCCTAATCTTAATATTATAAGGTTATGTCTGTTTTTTGCGGTTTTTCTGTTTTCGGCAGGAGCAGTTCCGTTTCTTTGTGCCGGCGTGTTCGTTCAATATGAAAAGCTTCTGTCAAAAAGAATATCCATCGGCAAAAAACATCGCAGGAATGCTGCGCATAAAGGTAAAAAAAGCCGAATATCTGCGTTTGCGGCAGCTATAGCGGCTATAGTTCTTGTTGGTGTGGATGCAACATATATTTTACGACTTGCCTCCGGTGAGGCGGCGGTACGTTTTATGCTGAATGTACGCCCATTTACAGTAGCACACAGAGGATATTCCTATTCTGCTCCTGAAAATACGCAGTATGCATTTATTGCAGCAATGGAACAGGGAGCTGATGGGATAGAGCTTGACGTACAGCAGACAAAGGACGGAGTTTTGGTAGTTGCCCATGATATAAATTTGAAAAGAGTAGCCGGAATAAACAGAAAGATATCATCGCTTACTTACAGCGAGCTTTCAGATATAGATGTCGGCAGCTGGTTTTCGCCGGAGTTTTGCGATGCCAGAATAATGAGCCTTGAGGATGTGCTAAAGCTTACGGATGGAAAGATTTTTCTAAATATTGAGCTTAAAAGAGGTGCAGCGGCAGACCATATAGAACAGAAGGTCGTTTCACTCATTGAAGAATACGGTATTGAAAACAAATGCTGCATAACGTCCTTTTCATACGATTCCCTGAAACGTGTAAAGAGATGCAATGAAAACATAAAAACAGGACTTATAATGAGCATTGCGACGGGTAATTTCTACACACTTGAAGCAGCCGATGCTTTCAGTATAAAAAGTACGTTTATAAGCGCTCAGACGGTAGGAAATGCGCATCAGCAGGGCAAGGAGATATACGCATGGACAGTAAATAGCAGCGGAGAAATGCGCCGTATGATAAGTCTTAATGTAGATCATATAATCACAGACAGACCTGAGCTTCTTATGGAACAGATAGACCGTAATATATCAGAGGATACGCTGCTGGATACTGCGCTCAGTTTGATATCATAGGAGGTACAAATGAATATCTACGCTTGTTTTTTTCGCAGAGAGTCTAAAGCGCAGCAGCATGATGCTGCCCACAGTCTTCTCAGCCTTGCGCTTAAAAGGGAGTACGGCATAGAGAGCTATACTCTTGGCAAGAGTAGTCATGGCAAGCCGTACCTTGAGGGATATGACAATATAAAAATAAATCTTTCCCATTGCAGCGGACTTGCGGTTTGTGCAGTGGGAAAATATGCGTTGGGAGTGGACTGCGAGCATTTAAGAGCTGTAAGAGACGGCGTTGTAAGGCGAGTATGCACAGAGAATGAAGCATATGATATAGAGCATTCTGAAATGCCTGAGCTTACATTCACAAGACTTTGGACGCTTAAAGAAAGCTTTGTAAAGGCTGTAGGCAGAGGGATATCATATCCTATGAAAAATGCAGAGTTTTCTTTTAGCGGAACTGATATATACACAAATGTAACAGGTGCATCATTTAGGCAATGGTTAATAGGCAGCAGGTATGTTATATCGCTTTGTATGAAGCCACAGGAGAGCGAGCCGTCGCTTAAAATATTTATTTAAAGTCTTGACAAAATGTAAAAGTTTGCATATAATTATAGTATAGTTATAGCAAACGCCAAATAAATTTGTCGTTCACTATATTTTAAAGACGTAGCAGTCAGAGTAGCTTTGGTAAGGCGGTTCAGAGAGTATCGGGTCGGTGTGACGATATGCGCTGCTTGAGTGAAGTGCGGCTGTCAGTTTGTGCAGGGAAAGCATTTGCCGTGTATCTGCACACGTTTTGTCTGCGTTAAGGGCTTTGAAGAAACAAATCAGAGTGGAACCGTGGCTTGCAAGCCGCCTCTGGGTCAATGCTTTTATGCGTTGCCAGAGGCTTTTTTTGTTGCTATTTTATGAAAGGCGGTGCTTTTTTGTTAAGCAGACTTAAAGAGGATATTGCTGTTGTAAAAGAAAAGGATCCGGCTGCAAGGAGCAGCTTTGAAATACTTCTGACTTATTCAGGATTGAAAGCTGTTCGAAGCTATCGCAGAGCGCACTGGTTTTATAAGCATGGAATGTTTACTATCGCACGTATAATTTCACAGCGTTCACGTCATAAAACAGGTATCGAGATACATCCCGGAGCACAGATAGGCAAGGGACTTTTTATAGATCACGGTATGGGCGTTGTTATAGGAGAGACTACAGTAATAGGAGACAATTGCCTTTTGTATCAGGGTGTTACGCTCGGCGGTACGGGCAAGGATAAGGGCAAGCGGCATCCAACGCTGGGCAATAATGTTATGGTAGGCGCAGGAGCAAAGGTCTTAGGCCCTATTGAGATAGGCGATAATGTAAAGGTCGCTGCAAATGCTGTTGTATTGAAGAATATACCGGACAATTGTACTGCCGTGGGAGTTCCGGCTCGTGTTGCCGTGCGAAACGGTGTTAAAACAACACAGGATCTCGATCAGATCCATTATCCGGATCTTACAATGCAGGATATCACCGAGCTGCGGTGCGGTATGCAGCAGCTTAAAACAGAGGTCGATTTTCTGGAGCAGCAGTATGAGCTTGAGCATGACAATAATAGCAGTAAACAGGACTTAGACCTGAAAAAATAAAGGAGAGATATAAAAATGAAGATCTATAATACAATGTCAAGAAAAATTGACGAGCTTGTTCCTATGGAAGAGAACCATATGCGCATATATGCGTGCGGACCTACGGTGTATAATTATATTCATATAGGAAATGCACGTCCTATCTGCGCATTTGATGTTCTCCGACGTTATCTTAAATATAAGGGATATAAGGTCACTTATGTTCAGAACTTCACTGACGTTGACGATAAGATAATACGCCGTGCAAATGAGGAGGGTATATCTTCTCTTGAGGTGTCTGAAAAATATATAGCTGAATATAAAAAGGATGCTCACGGACTTAATGTCATGGATGCAGATATTCATCCAAAGGTTACAGAGAGTATGGATCTTATCATTGACATAGTGAAAAAGCTTGTTGATTCCGGTCATGCATATGAGAGAAACGGAGATGTATATTTCCGTACACGCTCATTCCCTGAATACGGCAAGCTCTCAGGTCAGCCTATCGAGGAGCTTCAGGCAGGCGCACGTATTGATGTCAATGATATAAAAGATGATCCGCTTGACTTTGCTGTATGGAAAAGTGCAAAGCCGGGTGAGCCTTACTGGGATTCACCGTGGGGCAAGGGCAGACCGGGCTGGCATATCGAATGCTCTGCTATGTCAAGTCACTATCTTGGTGAAACTCTTGATATTCACTGCGGAGGTCAGGATCTTATCTTCCCTCATCATGAAAATGAGATCGCTCAGAGTGAAGCTGCTTCGGGTAAGCAGTTTGCCCGCTGCTGGATGCATAACGGCTATATAAATATTGATAATAAAAAAATGTCAAAATCCCTTGGCAATTTCTTTACTGTACGTGAGGTTGCAGAGAAGTATGGCTATGAGGTTATTCGTTATATGATGGTTCAGGCGCACTACAGAAGTCCTATCAATTATTGCAAAGAACTGCTCGATGCCTGCAAGGCTTCTCTTGAAAGACTTTATACCTGCCGTGATACTATCGACCGTGCAGCAGCAGCAGCTTCAGACGGCGATATCACATCAGAGGCAAAAGAAATATTCGCCAAAAGAAAGTTGCAGTTTGAGACTGCAATGGATGAGGACCTCAATACGGCGGATGCAGTTACAGCACTCTTTGAGCTGGCAAGAGATCTTAACAAAATGAGTGCTGACAGCAGCGTTTCAAAGCAGCAGCTGATAGCCGGTGCAGAGCTTTTTGATACAATGACAGAGGTTCTGGGCATTCTATACAATCGTAAAAAGGCAGATGATATCCCTGACGAAGTAAAGGCACTTGCTGAAAAGAGAGCGCAGGCAAGGTGTGATAAAGATTTTGCACTTGCCGATCAGATACGTGATGAGATAGCAGCTCTTGGCTGGCAGATAAAAGAAACAAGACAGGGAACTGAGATTAAAAAGCTTTAAGGAGAAAAGAAAATATGGGCAGACTTGGCAAATCGGGAAGGAAAAAAATGACTATTCTGGTGGTGGTTATGGCTGCCCTCAGTCTTACGATGTTTTCATGTAGTACCTATTGCGCACAGAGCCGGTATCAATATCTTGATATGTCCGATGTCGTGCTTCATCAGCTCGAAGAACCGGATGACAATGCACAGACAGCAGTCATTCATACTACGATGGGCGATATAACAGCGGTGCTGTATACTGAAGAAGCACCTGTTTATACAGAGCAGTTTATAAGACTTGCAAATGCCGGATATTACGATGGCACGTATGTATTTCAGGTTCAGAAGGATGTTTATTTCTCTGCCGGAACACCTGATAATACCGGAAAGCTAAACGGTTCTCTTGAGGCATCTCCGCAGGAGAATGTGGAGGTTGAAACATCGGCTGATCTCTGGCCTTTCAGAGGAGCGCTGTGTGCGCCTCTGACAGGTCACGACAAGAGCTTTTGGAATAATCTTTTCGGCAGTGCAGCGGACTACTGCGGAACAAGATTTTTAGTATGCAATTCTATTGAATTTGATGACAGCATAAAAGCAGATCTTGAAAATGTAGACGATTCTGCAAATGAAGTAACAGAGGCTTTTCTTGAAAGAGGAGGAGTTCCTAACTATTCGCAGCAGATGACGATATTTGGGCAGGCATATGGAGAGGAAAGCTTTGAGACTATCGACAAAATAACATCCGCCGCAGTGAGAGCAGCAGATGCAGAGACAGACTATACAGCTCCTGTGGAGGATATTATCATAGAAAAAATTGAAATAAAGACATGGGGTGAGGTTTTGAAGAGCTGAAAATCTGGAAATACGTAAAAATTATTAATGCTATTTACGAGTATATTAGAAAAAAATAACAAATTAAGAAAAATAACCCTCTATATCACTTTACAAACGATTTAAAGTGGTGTATAATAATAAGAGTGTAAACGCAAAATATATTTAAAGGTATAAGTAAAGCAAATTTTGAAAGAAAATTAAGAAAGAGCAAGAGCTTAGGTGCAGATGTTTTGCTGTGCCTAATAAAAGTAGCGGACATATTATATTGGAGAGATAAGGTCATGTCTGCTGTGCCTAAGGAGAGAAAACGTTGGAAAAATATGTAATTCACGGCGGACGTCGTCTGTCCGGAGAAATTGAGGTCAGTGGCGCTAAAAATGCAGCAGTTGCGCTTATACCAGCAGTTTTGCTGTGTGATGAGCCATGTATTTTAGAGAATGTACCTAATATAAGCGATGTATCCATGAGCTTGCGCATAATGTATGAGATGGGTGCAGAGGTTGAATATATTGACAAGACAACAGTGCGCATTTCTGCGCATGGACTTAAAAATTTCTGTGTGCCTTATGAAAGCGCACGCAGAATGAGAGCTTCATACTATTTTCTTGGCGCTCTTTTAGGAAGATTTTCCAAAGCGAGAGTGTCAATGCCCGGCGGATGTCCGCTTGGCGACAGACCGATCGATCAGCATTTGAAAGCATTTACTGCACTTGGGGCAAAATGTAATATAGAATACGGAATGGTTGATCTGTATGCTGAGAATCTCAAAGGTTCTCAGATCTACTTAGACGTTGTATCTGTCGGAGCAACTATGAATGCTATGCTTGCGGCGGTACGTGCAGAGGGGCTTACTGTTATTGAAAATGCAGCTAAGGAACCGCATATAGTAGACCTTGCAAACTTTCTTAATTCCATGGGTGCAGATATAATGGGCGCCGGTACTGATGTTATAAAGATCAGAGGAGTAAAGAAGCTTCACGGAACGACATATTCTGTAGTGCCTGATCAGATAGAGGCAGGAACATATATGGTAGCGGCGGCGGCTACAGGCGGCGACGTGCTTATAACAAATGTTATTCCAAAGCATCTTGAGCCTATTACCTCGAAGCTTCGAAAGATCGGCGTAAATGTAGATGAATATGATGATAGTGTAAGAGTTTGGGTAGATGGTCCTCTGGTTCGTACGAATATCAAAACTATGCCGCATCCGGGCTTCCCGACAGATATGCAGCCGCAGATGGCGACACTGCTTACATTAGCAGAGGGTACAAGCATAGTAACAGAGGGTGTATGGGAGCAGCGTTTTCGTTATGTAGACGAGCTAAGACGAATGGGTGCTGATATTTCTGTTGACGGCAAGGTAGCTGTAATTGAGGGTACTGGAAAACTTTCCGGTGCGCCTGTCAAGGCTTGTGACCTGAGAGCCGGAGCTGCACTTATTATAGCTGGACTTGCGGCGAAGGGCATAACAGAGATCGAGGATATATACCATATTGAGAGAGGCTACGGCGGACTTGTGGAAAAGCTTCGCAAGGCTGGAGGTGACATTGAAAAGGTGTCATCACCTGTAGCGACAATGCGTGAGGCAGTATCGGGTTAAGAATTAAAAATGTATAGAGAAAAAGGCTTTCTGTTATGAAGTATACATAACAGAAAGCCTTTTTGGCGTATGATTTATTCTATACAATAAAAAACATAATAATTTGTATTGCCAATATACTGTATGGCAAGACCGTCCTCTACAGGAACACCATCAATTGAATAAAGCAAAATGGTATAGGTATTGCCCTCGTCATCCATAGCAACTCCTGAGCCAAGAATATTTTTGATTTTGCTGTAAGACGTCTCTGCATAATCAGTAGAATAACTTTTGCCTGCCCATGTAACATGGCTGAAATCAAACAGATTGCCGTACAAGCCATAACTGCTGACAGTTGTTTCAGTAGTTGTCTCAGCCGATACCGATGATGTTTCAGTGTGGGTTTCTGTGCTATGAGCAGTAGTCTTAGTTGTCAGTAAAGATGAAGCGGCTGTGGTTGTATTCACTGCTTTAGTTACAATATCAGAATGCTGCGCATCTGTTACGCATAAAACCTCTGTTGCAGTGCTTGTATTCTTAGAAATATTTTCACCTTGCTGATGATTTTCAGATACAGATGTTGTATATGCTACCGTAAGTGCGGCATCTTCTTTATCTGTACCTGTTGTAATACCTGTAACTGCTGCTTGTGTCGCTGCAATTTCTTCAGACGGCTTAGGCACTACAAAATTATTAGTATCCCCAATGTCTTTTATTCCCGGACTTATAACAGTCAGTGCAAATACCGCTGCACATACGGCTGCGGCACTGCATACCCCTATTTGCGCCTTGAATTTTACATACCAAGGCGTATTTTCAGGCTTTGCAGATGCATTTTCAGAAGCAGCTTGCGATTTTTCCATTATAGCTTTCAGCATTCGTTCCTTTGCTTCATTATCGGGAGTAATACTCTCAAAAGCTTTTTTTATATCTTCATTTTTCATCTGCTGCACCTCCCAATTTTTTTTCAAGCAGATTTCTGCCACGCCTTAGTATAGATCGTACGCTTGATTCCTTCTTACCAATAGCAGCTGCGATCTCACCGCATGAATATTCTTCATAATAATAAAGATATATTACTGTTTTGTACTTATCAGGCAGATCCAAAACTGCCTCAAGCACCGGATTAGTCTCAGACCCTCTTTCGCTCGGGTCAGGAAGATCGTCAGTATTTTCTACATCCTCACGTTTCTGGTGTGTCCAGCTTTTCAAATTGTTTTTACAAATGTTAGAAGCAACGACTATTAGCCATGCACGTTCGTGAGAAATACTGTCGAAGCTCTTACTGCCGTTTTTTTGTATAAGCTTCAAAAAAGTTTCCTGAGCAGCATCCTCGGCATCCGCCTTATTTTTCATAAATCCATAGCATACACGATATACAGCATCTATATGCTGTCGGTATGCTCTTTGAAAGCCATCGTCATTACTCGGCTCATCCTGATACAGCAAATAGATTCCTCCTCGCTTGCAAAGATCAAACTACTATAGTGAACGACAAATTTATTTGGCGTTTGCTGTTTGCCGATACGCACGTAGTAAGCGCATTGAGCGAATGTGCGAGGCATTTAATACATACTCTATAGTTTAGTTTACAATATTTGCTTGGCGACGATTTAAACAAGCTGTAAACAAATTGTTAGCATCTCACGATGCAAGTTCCCTTCTTTTTATCAAGCGTTTCTCTTTAATATATTTTGTTTTGTTTGCTGCTCCGATACAGCGTCCTGTACCGCCCTTAGCTGAGCAGCAATGCTTTGATAAAGCACCGGCTTGAGTCCCATCAAACCGTCCCTTCTGTGCTTTTTAAGCCAAAACATTATAGTAAAAGAGAAACGCTTAACATCATGATAATCAAGTAAGCGCTGAATACCTTTCATATGACAGCTTAATACGCATCTTGCTTGCGTATTTTTGTCAGCGCTTCTTTAGAGCTCCATTCGCTTGTATAAAAGTCCCTTCACTTGCTATACAATCGTGAGTGCCAAAAAGTTGCATTTTTACAGGATTTTTTTACTTTTGTATACTTGTACAAAAGTCTGCGCATATACTTATGCACATCTGCCAAAAATGCAGAAACGCATATAAAATACAGAAAACTTTTCAAAAAGTGATTTTATTTTTTGGATGAATATGGTATAATGTATTTCATATAATATCAAAAAGCAAAGGAAGTTTAATATGAATAAATATAAACAGCTTGCGTCGAATACGATCATATTTGCGATCGGTTCATTTGGCTCAAAGATCCTCCTGCTGTTTCTTACAAAGCTTTATACTGCGAATATAAATCCTGCCGATAACAGCACTAAAGAGCTTTTGGAGATAACGGCAAATTTTCTTATTCCTCTTGTGACATTTTCGATCACAGAATCTATAATACGTTTCGGACTGGACAAGAGATACAGTAAGCCGAAGGTATATACAAATGCGCTTGCCGTTACGGGAATAGGCTTTTTGCTTATGCTTTCAGTTTCGCCGATGCTTGCTGTGCTGCCGTTCGTAGACGGATATATATGGCTGCTTATGCTTTATATCTGTACCTCGTCGCTCAGATCTGTAAACTCTCAATTTGTACGAGCGAGAGGTCTTGTAAAGCTTTTTGCTTTTGACGGGATACTGGCTACTCTAACTCTTTTTATATTCAGCGTGATTTTTATAGCTGTTCTTCAGCTTGGCGTAACGGGTTTTATGCTGTCGGTTATTTGTTCAGATTTCTTATCGGCGGTATTTTTGTGGTTTGTTGCCGGACTTAGAAGATATTTCAATCCTAAGGCTGTTGACGGACGTCTTGGGCAGGCAATGCTTGCCTTTTCGCTTCCGCTTATACCGTCTACTCTTCTATGGACTATAACAGGCTTTTCAGATCGTATTTTCATAAGATATATGCCCGGACCTGATGGATTTGTGGGTGAATCGGCAGCGGGCATTTATGGCATAGCTAATAAGATACCTAATCTTGTGTCCATGTTTTCAACTATATTCTTTCAGGCGTGGAATATGTCTGCTATTTTAGAGAATGATTCAAAGGATAGAGGACGCTTTTACCAAATGGTATTTGATGCATATACATCGTTTTTATTTATTGCAGGAGCTGCTATGATAGTATTTGTAAGACCTTTGTCTGATCTGCTTATAGATACAAGCAGCTTTCCTGAATATGGCACAGCATATCTCTACACGCCCATTCTTATATCTGCGGTAATAATGATGTGCCTTAACCAGTTTTTCAGCAGCATATATGCAGCAACTAAGCATACCACGCATTCGCTGTGGACGAGTATGGTTGCAGCTGTTACTAATATCATTTTGAATGCTCTGCTGGTATGGCTTTTTGGATTAAACGGTGCAGCGATCGCAACATTTGCAGGATATTTTATAAGCTATATAATCCGTCAGCGAGATGCAAGAAGCTATATTTATTTTCCTATAAATCAGACTAAATTTTTTATAAATGTTATCGTTATGTTTGCTCTGGGCTATATTGTAACACATGAAATACCCGGACAGATGATAATTCTTACTATAGGAATGGTATTCATGCTTGTATTCAATCGCAGTGCCATTGTGGGAACACTTAAGCAGATACGTTCAAGATAATTATAGTAAACGCCAAATAAATTTGTTGTTTACTATATAAGGGAGGATATTCTATGTCAACACCACATAATAATGCTAATAACGGAGATATTGCAAAAACAGTTCTTATGCCGGGAGATCCGCTGAGAGCAAAATTTATAGCGGAAACATATCTTGAAGAAGCCGTATGCTATAATACTGTACGAAATATGCTCGGGTATACGGGATATTACAAAGGAGAGAGGATATCTGTACAGGGCAGCGGTATGGGTATGCCGTCTATAGGTATATATTCATATGAGCTTTTTCACGAATATGATGTTGACCGCATAATAAGAGTAGGCACATCCGGCGGTGTAAGCGACGATGTGCATTTGAGAGATGTGATAATAGCGCAGGGAGCTTGTACAAATTCTGCTTATGCAAATCAGTATGGATTGGACGGAACATTTGCGCCTATTGCAGACTTTGAGCTGCTGGAAGCGGCTGTCAAAGCGTCACGCAAGCTTGGAATTAAGGCTCGGGTAGGTAATGTGCTTTCATCGGATATATTCTATTACAGCAAGGAAAGTTCGCTGCCTATGTGGGGAAGAATGGGTGTGCTTGCAACAGAAATGGAAGCGGCGGCACTTTATATGAATGCGGCAGAATCGGGCAAGGCTGCTCTATGCATAACGACGGTATCAGATTGTCCGCTTAGAGGTGAATCCACATCGGCGCAGGAGCGTCAGCTTTCGTTTTCACAGATGATAGATATAGCCCTTGAAACCATATGTCTGATTTAAGATTTTTTTAAGCTGGCTGTTATATTATAATGTCAAGGATTAAGAAATCCTCAAAATTCCCCTAAATTTTATTTGTAATATTTTTTTCCGCCTGCATTGTATGTGCAGGCTTTTTTATATAAATTCAGAAAATAAAAAGTTTTTCGGTGCAGCAGTTTTTCAAAAATGCTGCCGGAGCTCGAGGCAGCGCCTCGAATGATTGCGAAGCAATCATAAAAAACAAAGCAGATCAAATCAAACAAAAAATAAGAAAAAATTTCGCATAAAAAAGAGGCTTTATGTTTTTATAAAACACATAAATAGGAAGTCTTGTTTTATTACTAAAAAAAGAAAAATGCGAAATTTTTTAACTTAGCAAAAGAGGGAACAAAGCGACCAATTTTTGCGGATGGATAAAGAATTTTTTCAAATATGATATTATGTTGATAAATCGTTCTATATTAAGC
>CAMWPG010000010.1 GCA_947176075.1 uncultured Ruminococcus sp.
TCGGCAGATTTCGCTTATGAAGACAAGTTCTAACATTTACTAACTATAAGATACTGAACAGGTTCTAAAATATAAGTATGTAAGGAATGAAAAATATGCGTAAAATAAAAATTATAGCAGTCGGATTTTCACTGCTGCTTTTGTGTACTGTAGGCTGTCGGTCTATAGATGGCGGAAAAAAATCATATTCTTATGACAACGGCGCAAATGATGGAATGAATGGCTTTGTAGCTCGTGAAGAAGCAACCATTGCAACTGTTAAACAAGGCGGTGGTTTAGTTCATGTAATTGCTGCCGGTGATAATATGGTGCAAACGGGAGTTCTTAATTCCGCCGCTGCAAATGCCGGCTCAGAAGAGGAGTATAATTTCAATTTCTGTTATGAGGGCGCAAAAAATCTGCTGGCAGGGGGCGATGTCAAGATTATACATCAGGAGACACTTATTTGTGATAATGATGATATTGATATAAGCGGCAACAGCTACAGCTATAATTCACCCTCGGAGGTTGGAAAAGCGCTTATAGATACAGGCTTTAACGCTGTATCTATGGGAAATAATCATCTTCTTGATAAAGGCGTAGGAGGACTTGCCTCATGTCTTAATTATTGGAATAAGATGCAGTCAAACTATTATGGACTTATAACTTATGGAGCATATAAAAGCGAAAACGATATGAACGATATTCGTGTATGTGAAATAAATGGTGTAAAGCTTGCCTTTCTTTCATATACAGAAAAACTTACAAGCTATGAGTTCCTTGAAGATTCTGAATTAAAGGTTGTTCTTTTGTCAGACGAAGAAAAAGTAAAATCACAGATCGAAAAGGCAGCTTCGCTTGCAGATGCTGTAATTGTATCGGCACATTGGGGAATTACAGATTACTTTGAGGTTAGTGATGAAGTAAAGCAGCAGGCGCAGAATATGATCGACTGGGGCGCAGATGTTATTATAGGCACACATCCTCATGTTCCTCAGACTATGGAGTATATTATGCGTCCTGACGGTTCTCAGGGATTTGTATTTTATTCCCTTGGAAATTTTATATCTGCGCAGACCTATAATGTTAATCTTATTGGAGAGATTGCAGAATTTGATGTTTCAGTTAACTCTAAGGGTGATATGTTGATCCAGAACATACAGGTAAGCCCTGTAATTTCGCATTTTGAAGGAGCAGATTACAGTAATCTTAGAGTTATTCCCTATCGTGACTATACGGAGGAGCTTTGCAATGCTCACGGTTTACCGCAGATTGGAGACAATGGCTATTATAGTGAATGGAGTATGAATAAGATAAGGGAAATAATAGACATTGCAATACCGTCTGAGTACCAGAAATTATAGTAAACATCAAAAATAATTTGTCGTTCACTATAACAGGAAAAATTTTAAGATCGCTGTATAAAAATTACACCTCCGGCTCACAATAGAGTCGGAGGTGTTTGATTTGAAAAACGAAACGAATCAGCCAAAAAAGACACGCCTGAAAGGCTTTTACACTGCACTGCTCGTGAGTCTTGCAATGATCGGAGCAGCCTGTGCATATGCATATCAGGCAACTAATGCAAAGCTTGAAAGCGATCTGAATTCACTTCAGAAAGATCTTTCAGCATCGACAGGCAGCAGCACTTACAGTTCAGCAGCTATGACTGAAGACGCATCAGAAGCAACAACTATTCATCGTGCCTATGATGCTGTGGCAGATGTAAAGCCTGAGACATCTATAACGGTTCAGACTGAAACGCCTGTTGAGACTCAGACAGAATTATCATCTGAGCCGGAGGATGCTGCGGAGTTAGATCACGTTATTGTGATCCCTATTGAAGGAGAGATTCAGGCAGAATTCAGCTGCGGAGAGCTTGTGAAGTCCGAGACGACCGGTACATGGCAGACCCATAATGGTGCAGATATTGCAGCAGAAGATGGAAGCGCTGTATGTGCAATTGACAACGGTACTGTATCGGAGGTGACACGTGATGCTCTATGGGGTGTTTGCGTTGCTATTGACCATGGAAATGGAATAGTCAGCCGTTACTGCGGCTTGAGCGGCAGTCTTTCTGTAAAGGAAGGCGATGCAGTTGAAAGCGGACAAACTATTGGTACAATAGGAAATACAGCTGATATTGAAAGCAAGCAGGAGTCGCATCTGCATTTCGAAGTTCTGAAA
This sequence comes from uncultured Ruminococcus sp., assembly GCA_947176075.1. GTDB lineage: Bacteria > Bacillota > Clostridia > Oscillospirales > Ruminococcaceae > Ruminococcus_C. Next base: position 2,167 of record CAMWPG010000010.1, read on the forward strand.
AATGATATTTATGTCGATCCGATTGCATTTGTAAATGAGTAGATCAAAAGGGCTGCCGGAAAGTTTCCGGCAGCCCTCATATTATTCATCTTCTTTTTCAGTTTTCGGTATAATACTTATTCCCAGTACATCAAGGCTGTCTTTATCAACAGCAGACGGACATTCGCTCATAATCTCACTGGCATTTTGAAGCTTCGGGAAAGCTACAACATCACGCAGACTTTCAGCTTCGAGGAGAACCATTACCAATCTATCAAGACCGATTCCAAGACCACCGTGCGGCGGTGCACCGTATTTATAGGCTTCAACAAGGAATCCGAACTTAGCCTCGATCTCTTCCTCCGTAAGGCCCAGTGCTTCAAACATTTTCTGCTGAAGCTCGTAGTCAGTGATACGTATAGAACCTGATGAAAGCTCAATGCCGTTCAGTACGAGGTCAAATGCCTTTGCAATTACCTTTCCGGGGTCTGAGTCAAGGTACTGCAAGCAATCATCCATAGGCATTGTAAACGGATGATGCATAGCTGCCCACACGTTGTTTTCATCATCCCATTCAAAGAATGGAAACTGTGTTATCCAAAGGAAGTTAAGCTGTCCTTTAGGAATAATATCAAGCCGTTTCGCAACCATAAGACGCAGTGCGCCAAGTACAGGAAGTGTAACCTTGTTTTTATCAGCCACAATCAGCACAACATCTCCCTGCTGACAATCAAGACTTTCAAGGATCTCTTCAAGTCTGCCCTCTGGCAGAAATTTAGCGAATGAGCAATTGGGCTTTTCATCGTTCCAGCGAATAAACGCCACACCCTTTGCACCGATTCCCTTTGCCTTTTCAGTAAGCTTATCAATTTCCTTACGGGTAAGTGTTTTGGAAGCGTTCTTAGCGACGATACAACGGACACTGCCGCCTGCTTCAATAGCGCTCTTGAATACAACAAAGTCCAGATCTGAAACAAGGTTTGTTATATCCTGAAGCTCCATACCGAAACGTGTATCAGGCTTATCTGATCCAAAACGGTTCATAGCTTCATTATATGTCATACGTGGAATAGGCAGAGTGACTTCTCTGTCCATAACCTTTTCAAGGAGATATTTAACAAAGCCCTCTGTCATTTCCAGAATATCATCAACATCTACAAATGACATTTCAAGGTCTATCTGAGTAAATTCAGGCTGTCTGTCAGCACGCAGATCCTCATCACGGAAGCATCTTGCGATCTGAATATAGCGGTCAAGACCTGCAACCATAGTCAGCTGCTTATAGATCTGAGGTGACTGCGGCAAAGCGTAGAACTTGCCATTATGAACTCTTGATGGAATAAGATAGTCTCGTGCTCCCTCAGGAGTTGATTTCATCATCATAGGCGTTTCAATTTCGATAAAGCCGTTTGCATAGTAATATTCACGTGCTGCCTGTGCAATCTTATGACGCATGATAAGATTATGCTGTAGCGGTGCACGTCTCAGGTCAAGATAACGATATTTAAGACGAAGCTCCTCGTTTACCTTTGTTTCGTCAGTGATGAAGAAAGGCGTAGTCTGAGCCTTTGCAAGAATACGTAGCTCAGAGACAATGATCTCAACTTCACCCGTTTTCATATCAGGATTTATGCTTGAACGCTTTGTAACAACGCCCTTTGCCATAAGTACATATTCACTGTGGCATGATGCAGCCTTTTCAAAAATTTCCCGATCAGTGCTGTCATTAAAAGCGAGCTGAACTATACCGGTTCTGTCACGAAGATCAATAAAAATAAGAGTACCAAGATTTCTTACTTTCTGTACAAATCCTCCGACTACAACTGTGCTGCCGATCTCAGAAACATCACCGCAGTAGCAAGTTCTGCGCAGTCCATTCATAGATTCCATTACTTTTCCTCCTCAAATTCTTCAAAAATATCATTGAACATATAACGTATTGCAAGATCCTCAAATTCTTTTGCAAAGCGATCGTCAAGGTGAATGTCAAACTGTTCACCTGTTTCCATGAGCTTTAGTTTTGCGCAGCCGCTTTCAAGCTCATTTCCGCCAACTACCAGTACAAATTTTGCCCCGATCTTATTTGCATACTTCATCTGAGCCTTTATGCCACGATTCATGACATCATACTCTGCGTGATAACCATCACTGCGAAGCTTTTGGGCAATATTCATAGCCATATCAGCAGCAGAAGCATCCATAGGAGCTATGTAAAGATCGCAGGTTTTCTCTTCCATAAACTGACAGCCCTGACTTTCCATAGTGAGCAGTATTCTTTCAATGCCCATAGCAAATCCAAGTGCAGGTGTAGCTGCTCCGCCAAGCTGTTCGATAAGACCGTCATAACGTCCGCCGCCGCATACAGTACCCTGTGCGCCGATATCAGTCGTTACAAACTCGAATACTGTTTTAGTGTAGTAATCAAGACCACGAACGATTTTTGGGTTTACAGTAAATTCTATAGAAAGATTATTAAGATATTTTTTCAATGTTTCAAAATGCTCACTGCACTCGTTGCAAAGATAATCAAGAATCACCGGTGCATTTTCTGCAATTTCTCCGCATACAGGACTTTTGCAGTCCAGAATGCGCATAGGGTTCTTTTCGAGGCGTGTTTTGCAGGTATCGCAAAGTTCATCTTCACGCTTTGCAAAATAACTGCGCAGAGCCTTGTGATATTCGCATCTGCACTTAGGACAGCCTATGGAGTTTATATTAAGAGCAATATTTCTAAGTCCAAGTCTGTCGAGCAGAGTTTTGGCAAGGCTTATGACTTCTGCATCGGCCGCAGGACTTCCAGAGCCTGCCATTTCAAGACCGAACTGGTGAAATTCACGAAGTCTGCCAGCCTGAGGACGTTCATGCCGAAAACAAGAGAGAATATAGAATGCTCTCTGAGGCAAAGCGTCATTCAGCATACCATTCTGAAGCATTGCACGTATAGTACCGGCAGTACCCTCAGGTCGAAGAGTGAACTCAGTTTCCTTTGCCTTAACAGTGTACATTTCCTTTTGAACGACATCTGTCGTTTCACCTACAGAGCGCAGAAACAGCTCAGTATTTTCGAATGTAGGTATTCTTATTTCCTTGAAACCAAAGCACATAGCGGTTTCACGTGCGATCTCTTCAACTGTATACCACTTGTTTATATTTTTGGGAGTAATATCCTCAGTTCCCTGAGGACGTGTAATTTTTAAAGCCATAATATGCCTCCTGATAAAAAATTGTCCCTTCGTAAAGGGACAGGAAAAAATATAGATAACATGGCTAAAAAGCCTGTCAGATAGTAGGTGAACCAATAATTCTCCAGTCCAGATCTCCTCTTTCCAAAGCCATGATAAGAGCCTCAGCAGTTGCGATATTTGTTGCCACAGGAATGTTGTGCACATCGCAAAGGCGCAAAAGGTTCATTTCAGTTATATCAGCTTCCTTGCAGTTGATAGGATCACGAAAGAAAAGCAGAACGTCGATCTCATTGCAGGAAATAAGCGAGCCTATCTGTTGTCCGCCGCCCTGTGAACTGCTAAGATAGCGTTTGATCTTTAGTCCGGTTGCTTCAGAAACCTGTTTGCCTGTTGTATCAGTTGCACAAAGCATATGACGGGAAAGTATACCGCAGTATGCAATGCAGAACTGTATCATAAGCTCCTTTTTAGCGTCGTGAGCTATGAGTGCGATTGTCATAAGAATAAATCATTCCTTTCCTTACAAGTTTATCTTCATGATTAGATAGTACCATAAGTCTATTATACCACAAAATAAGGATTTGTCAAAGAAAATCCTTTATATAAAATAAAGATTGTGAAAACTATTGTAGTCACAGTATGCTTGTTTGTGCAATATGACGGCAAAATGCTGGCATAATCTTCTTTTGAAAGAAAATATCTACAATTATCTTATTATTTTTATTTTAAATGATTTCTTTCCTTATAATTTTCGTATGCTTTTAAGATATTTCTTATCATATATTTAGCATACTCAGCACCCTCAACAACACCTGCAAATGCAATTTCAGGATCTTCTGCCGGAGCATATCCGATGAAGAATGAGTCCTGCACACGAGAACCCTGCTGAGGCGTACCTGTTTTTATTGCGACATTATACCCAAGGTTTCCAAGGGAATATTCTGTAGGCATATTTGTAACAGAAGCTGCTATCATACCTTGTTCTATAATGTCAAATCCCTCTTTTCCGCAGCTTGTTATTCTTTCAGCTACCACAGGTTCTTTTTTCTCCAGCTTATTTTCCATATTATAATCCCATATGCTGTCCACGAGATGCGGTTCATACCTCACACCGTCATTTGCGATAGTATTTGCAACCACCGCCATTTGAAGCGGAGTAACAGCCCACTCGGACTGACCGATAGCAGATTGAAGAACTTCACCGACAGTCCAAGGAAGACCGACTTTCTCATAATATTCCATATCAGAAAGATGACCTGATTCCTCTGCTGTTTCAAGTCCTGTCATCTGTCCCAAGCCATACATTTTGGAATATTGACTGATCCTGTCAATGGTTAGATTTTCTGACAGCTTATAAAAATATATATTACATGAATATTGTAGAGCTTCTATAAGCGCAATGTCTCCATGACCGCCTGTACATTCATAGATCGTGTCTTTGAATAAATAGGTATGTCCGCAGTAAAATGTGGAATATCCGTTTATAATATTTTCGCACAAACCGGCTGTAGCTGTAATTGTCTTAAATGTTGAACCTGGACGATACAATCCCAGTGTAGCCCGATTTACAAGAGGCTCGTTTTCCGCGGTAAGAAGTGATTCATAATCATCAATATAAGTATTCAGATCATATGTAGGACAAGTAGCCATACCAAGAACACCACTGGTTTTAGCATCAAGTACAACTAAGGCACCGTTTGTTATTTTACCGAGCTTCAGCTCCTCTGTATTTTCATTTCTGAGACTATCAAAGTTTTTGATAAAGTTTTCGAGGATCTTTTGCAGATCACGCTGGAATTTGCTGTCTACAGTAAGCATTACTGTATTTCCTGATTGAACAGGTGTTGTTATCTCAGAGGATATTACCTCATTATTCTGAACAGAAATAGTTCTAACTCCGTCTTTGCCGCGAAGATAGCTTTCACAGGCTCTTTCGATGCCGTTTTTACCGACAATATCATCCATATCGTAGCCTTTGGCAGAAAGCTCTTCGTATTCATCTGCATATATAGGACCTACCGTGCCTATTTCATGAGGAATAATATTTCCCTGCTTTACCTTTCGCAGCGGCATTTCCTGTATTTCAATACCTTTAAGTGTTATGCCTGATTCCTTGATCTCAGTGATCGAGCCAAGCGGAATGTCTTCAGCCAGAATAAAGCGTCTGTTCATAGAGAAGCCACGTCTGAGCATTTCATATCGTATACCGCACAAGATTCTCTTCTGCTCTTCGGAATATTCAGGTGCTATCTCATAATCCTCTATAAGCTTTGCCATACAGTTATCAGTCGTTGCGTAAACATTAAGTCCCAGCTCACGTTTAAATCTTTCAAGCTCATCCTCATCATCTGTAGTAAATGTATATGGGGCTTCGTTTGAAATAGGCATTGAAAGATCCGGCGATATGCCGCACTCAGCCAGCTTATTATTTATAGTCAGCAATATCTTGTTTCCCTCAGACAGATCCTTCGGGAACTGTTCAGGCAGTATAACCACACTGTATCCAACCTTATTTACGATTATAGGATTTCCGGTGCAATCAACTATCTCGCCTCTTGTGGCATCTATTGTCTGCGAATATTTATATGTTGAATATTTACGGCTCATATATTTCTCACTATCTACCAGCTGTATTTTCATAAGACGGTAGCCGCATAGAGCTAATGCACAGAGCATAAACGCCACAAGCAATGTGCATTTCAGATAAATATGATAAGGTCTTTTTTTCATTTAAGCATTTTTCCTTTTTACGAAAGACTATTGCTCATCCTCTGTTATGACCGCTTCTTCAATGGTGCGGACTGTATTCGGACGAAGCAGGCGGTTGATATTGTGAATGACTGCATAGACAGGCAATGCTGAAATAAGAGTGTAAATGCAGCAGATAAGTATATGATTTGTGAATATGAAGGATACATTTGAGTAATTCCATATTGCATAGAAAAAGAAATAATCAAGTACGCCCTGAATGAATATTCCTGCGGCAGCCAAAATCATGAAGCTCAGCAGCCTGTGCATAAGAAAATGCTTATACAACAGTGATATTCCGATACACATAAGGCACAATAGTATTGCATTAAAGCCGATAAGCTTGCCGCAAACAATATCAAGTAGAAGCCCGCATACTATACCGATAATGAGCGCAGTATGTTCTCTTGCATATGAAGCGATGCATAAAGCCACAGGTATCAGCAGCAGGGGTTTGCGAAAGCTGCCTGATGTAGCGGTAATACAGCAAAATATTATTATAATTGCATATAAAATCCATCTGACGGCAAGATTTTTCTTTTCATGGGCGGTAATGCGGCGTGTTTTTATTCTATTCATGCTTGTCGCCCTTTCCGGGATAGTCGATTATTGCTACAACGCTTGTCATTGCTTCAAAATCAACAGCTGGATCTATAACAGCATATTTGCTAAGACCGCTGTCCATTATCTCAATTGACTCAACCGTACCGATAAGATAACCTTTTGGAAACAGACCGCTTGCGCTTGATGTCGTTACAAGGTCGCCATTCTTTAATTTGGTGCTTCTGTCAAGATAGATCATTCTGCACTTGTAATCAGCAGCTAATACTATCTCGCCTTCCAATATACCTGTATACTTATTATCTGCGGATATAGCACCAATAGACAGATCCGGAGAAAGAATAGTTTCTACAGTGGCAGAATTTGATGAGATCGAAGAAATAATACCTACAATACCTTCGCCTGTAATAACAGGATCATGCAAAGAGATTCCATCATCCTGACCTTTATTGATTATAAAACTATGATAAGGGTCGTTTGTGACATAGCCTATAATAGTACATGGTGCTGAATATGTATGCTCTTCATGCTCCTCTTTGATGCTCATAAACTGCTGGAGCTCCAGAAGCTGCTGCTTTGTCTCCTCAAAGTCAGTAAGTTCATTTTTAAGGTTTGCGTTTTCCTTTTTTAGCGCTTCTATCTCAGCCTTATAACGGCTGCCCTGTGTAAATGAACTTAGGAATGATTCAGAGCTGTCAGAAATACTGTTTGCAGCATTTCTGACTGGATTCATAAGTGTATTGATAATACCGCTGCCTGGGAAAGATGCTCCGTTTTGTGTAACAGAATACAGCATTATACCTACCAGCAGAGCAATAATGCATATTAGGATACGAAAGCGGTGTTTTCTGAAAAAGTCGCCCATTGGCGCAGACCTCCTTTAATGGAATAAGCCGAAAGCCGACCGTCTTTTTAAGACCTGTCGGCAGATTTTTCGTTTTTGATTAATAATACTCAATATCTTCTGTAAGGGCATCTCTATACTTGTTCATGTCTGCGAGAATCTTTCCGGTACCCTCAGCCACACAGTCAAGGGGATATTGAGAGACCAAAACAGGCAGACTTGTTTCCTGAGAGATCAGACGATCAATACCCTTTAAGAGAGCGCCGCCGCCGCATAGTGTAATGCCGTTTTCGATAATATCCGCAGCAAGTTCCGGAGGAGTCTGCTCCAGAGTAAATTTTACAGCATCAACTATTCTTGCGAGAGGCTCGCTCAAAGCTTCACGCACCTCAGCTGACGTTATATTTATATTTTCAGGCAAACCTGTCAGAAGATTTCTGCCCTTTATTTCCATAGCTCCGTCAGCACCCACATCGAATGCAGATCCGATCTCAAGCTTTATTTCCTCAGCTGTTCTTTCGCCTATAAGCAGATTGAATTTATTTTTGAGGTGACTTATTATAGCTTCATCCATTTCCGTACCTGCACAGCGGATGCTTTTTGACGCAACTATTCCGCCCATAGAAATAACAGCTACCTCGCTTGTACCGCCGCCAATGTCAACTATCATAGAACCTAAAGGCTCAGTTGTAGGCAGACCGGCACCTATCGCTGCTGCCATAGGTTCTTCAACAATTATTACTTTTTTTGCACCTGCCTGTTCGCAGGCTTCTTTTACAGCTCGCCTTTCAAGAGGCGTTACTCCTAAGGGTGTACATATAATGACTCTCGCTCTTGCGAGAATATGACCGCGCAGAGCCTTGCGTATAAATTCTTGAAGCATTATAGTAGCTTTTTCAAAATTGGCGATAACGCCGTCCTTCATCGGCTGAACTGCAACTATAGAACCGGGAGTTCTTCCTATAACTTCCTTTGCAGCTCTTCCTACATATTTAGCGTTTGAGGTATGGGTATTTACTGCTACAACAGAGGGTTCTCTGATGATGATACCTCTGCCGCTCATATACACAATGGTATTGGCAGTGCCAAGGTCTATACCAATATTCTTATTAAACATGATGCTGTTGCTCCTTAAATTAACGGTGCCTGTAGCTGCATCTCTATATTTATTGCAGCATTATTTATATGTATATCAGAGAATAAATGAAAAAAACGGCAGACAATTCTGCTTGTCTCTGAGAAAAAAATTAGTATACAAGTATTATACCATGAAATGAAATCATAGACAAACATTTTTTATAAGATTTTTACGCCAAATTATAATTTCGGCTTTTTATATGAAATCGATTGGAATAAAATAGAATTTACAGCGCTTTGCACAAAAGAATTTATCACTTAGCTTTTACAAGCGAAGCAACTATCTTCGGTGAAACGAAAATTGCAATTATCATCATTATAATATGTGCAACTGTAAGATGGATGTTAAGACCAAATGTAAAATCCAGAACGACCAGATTTAGTTTGAACGGTTCAAAGCCAAAGGATGGCTGTATAGCAAGCCATGACATTGCGGATATTTGTGCGCACAAAGATGCTATAACGCTCCCAACACCTATTGCAATTGCAAAAACTGCTATGTAAACAAGAAATTTTTTTATGGCAACCACTTTAATGTCTCCTTTCTTTAGAACTTGTCTTCATAAGCGAAATGTGCGGATTTTCGAGCAAATTTTGTCGATGACAAGGCAAAAATCCGCAGCTGTACTTTGCGCTTTGCAAGGATTTTTAACGCAGTCAGTGGAAAAATCTGCCGAAAAGACGTACGCTTAGCTTGTGAAGACGATTCTTATATATATTTTTATAAAGTTCCGCTGGAGCCGAATCCGCCGTCTCCACGGGATGTTTTGTCAAGATGATTTGTACATATCCATTCCTGCGAGAGTACAGGCATTGCTATAAGCTGTGCAATGCGCATACCTGTAGTGACGGTAAAGCTTTCTTTTCCGTGATTTATGAGAGGAACCATTATTTCACCACGGTAATCAGAGTCAACAACACCAACACTGTTTGCAAGTGTAATTCCATATTTTGCGCTTAGTCCTGATCTTGGAAAAACAAAAAGCGCTATATCATTTCGCTCAGGAGCTGCGGCAATTCCAATAGGTATCATTTTTATTTCACCGGGTAGTATTACTATAGGATCATTCGCCGCACAGCAAAGGTCATAGCCTGCGCTGTATTCAGTAGCTTTTGCAGGTATAACTGCATTTTCCCTTAGTTTTTTAAATAATATTTTCATAGCTCTATCACTCCTTTAGCCCTTCGATTCCACGATATAAAAGTCCTCTTGTAAACTCGGCCGGCTTATATACGCCTTTATATCTGTAGGCATCAGCAACAGTATGTATATATTTGGAATCTTTTTCATCTGTAAAATCAATGAGAATAAAATCACAGAAAGAAAGTTCAGACATTTTATCAGCTGTCCATATTGGCACAGCATTCAGAAGCTCTGTATAATCCTTTCCGCAGATAACCTGAAAGCTTCTCTTTGTTCGGTCGATAAGATGTCCTGTACAATTTTTGCATCCGACTTCATTTTTTATAGGGCAGCATCTCATAAGCATAACGGGCAGCTTGCCGTATGCGTATATTCCGACCGGTATGATGGAGCGAATATTTCCAGCCTGTTTAAGTGTAAGCTCAGGCGACAGCAGTATATCCTCTATACCATCGTTTCCATATGCCGTTACAGTTACTGAATTTGCCGTGTGCAGATCAGCGCCGCCGCAAAGTCTGAATCCTACTCTTTTTCCGATCCTGATATGGGCAGGATTCTCGCATATAAGTCTCCTGAATCCTTTTTCATATAAAGATTTGAGTTTTTTTATAAATGCGCCTTCATCTGTAATGAATCTTGGCGACTGTAAAATATAGCCGTCCTTTGCTGTAAGCTTTTCGGCAAGATCAAATGGTACTATGCACTCTTCATTATCCTGCAATTGCAAAGAATGCAGCTGATCTTCTGTTCGTACACGAAATCTGAGCTTTGGATTCTTGCAAAAATCTCCTGTTCTTTTTGTTGTTTCAGGATAGTCGCTTGAAAATATTTCATATAACGGTGTATTCTTCTTTATCCTTATATTGTCAAGCTCCTCTATAAGCTTTCGTCTCAGTGAATTTATAGCAGATGCAGGCAGCATAGAGATGCCGTCACATTCAGCTTTGAATTTTTCGAGAAAATAGATAGTATCACCGAGCTTAGAAATCTGCTTTTTAAGACTCTCCTCACTTGACGGAGCTTTTATCGCAGCACTTGGAATATCACCCTTGACAGTTACGATGTTGCCGTCGATGTCAGTTCCTGTCAGTGCAAAAGGTTCGCTTTCATAAAGCCTTGCATCAATGCTTAGTGCTATATGGTGCGATTCCTTTCTGTAAAGCTCACGAAGCTTTGGCAGTACCGCAGCAGCTGATGTAACATCCTCTTTCTGACGCACTCCGAAAAGATCCTGTCTTTTGCCTGTATAATATCCGTCAGTAAATCCGCTTCTTGAAAATACTGCTCTTAGGCTTTCTGTATCAGGTTCTTTTCCGTTTACTGCATTTTTAAGGGCGGTTACTGCTGCCGCCACATATTCCGGACGTTTCATTCTGCCCTCTATTTTAAGGGAAGCTGCGCCATCTTCTATGATCTCATTCATATGATCTATCAGAGAAAGATCTTTAAGAGAAAGGCTGCACACACCATTTTTTCCGCACGCTGAAAATGGCAGTCTGCAAGCCTGAGCACATCGCCCACGGTTAGCGCTTCTTGAACCGATAAGAGCAGAAAGATAACATTGTCCGGAAACACTCATACAAAGTGCGCCGTGTACAAATTGTTCTGTCTCAGGAATTGAGTCTATTATTGGACGTATCTCATTTCTTGAAAGCTCTCTTGCAACAACAGTTCGGCAGAATCCGTGTTCCTTTGCCCAAAGTGCGCCTTCAGGAGTATGTATCGTCATTTGAGTTGAGGCGTGCAACGGCATATCAGGTACTGCTTTTCGTATTATTTCAGCAGCTCCAATATCCTGAACTATACAAGCATCGATTCCTGCATTTGCAGCTGCCTTTATGTATTTTTCAAAGCCTGCAAGTTCATCATCAAGGAGGAGAGTGTTTACAGTAAGGTGCAGCTTAACACCGTGCAGATGACAAAGCCTTGCAGCTTCTTTTATCTCATCAATATCAAAATTAGCAGCACTTTGTCTTGCAGAATAATTTTTTCCTCCGATATATACAGCATCAGCACCGCAGCGAACAGCTGCAGCAAGAGCATCAATACTTCCTGCCGGAGCTAATATTTCAGGTAACGCCATTATATGGTAGAGCCTGATTTGCTGCGGCTCACTTCTTTTTCCAGAGCAGAAAGTCTGTCTCTAAGAAGTTGATTTTCAGCGATCACAGCATCACGTTCAAGTCTTGTCTTGCCGGCTTCATCTACATAAGCCTTGGACTGATGTCTCAGCTGGTCAAGCTGCTGATTTATATCATTCATATCATCCATCATTGTAAGTGCAACCATAATTGAAGCGGTAAACTGAGTTGCACTGGTAGAAGAAGCTGTTATTTCAAGAATTTTTGTTTCAAGATTCCTTGCAAGACCCATTACATAAGATGCCGGCTGCGATGTCTGCAATGTAAAATCCTTACCGCAGACACTTACTTTAACTTTATTTATCATATGTATAAAATCCTTTCATAATAGTATGGCGGTCTGCAAGGTGCAAACCGCACATTACTTATATTATAATATATTTTTTCTTAAATGAAAAGACCTTTTTCAAAATTTTTCGAACTTATCCGCAGGATTTCTCTTCCATTTTTTTAAGTCTGTCAAGTATCATTTTGTTTACCTTATTTACATCGCCGCATCCCATAGTTATTACAAGGTCGCCGGGCTTTGCATGGGTGCATACATAATCACAGACATCTTCAAAGTTTTCGTACTTGCGTTTGTCACATGATTCAGGGTTGCTTTCATCCTGAGGAAACCATACCGCATTCGGTATAAGCTCTGCCAGCTGCCTTGTGAATATTGGCAATGTATTTTTTTCACGTCCGCCCATAATATCTGTCAGTACAGCGTGTGTGGGGATAGCCAGCGACTGTGCAAATTCCTCTAAATGATCGGCTGTTCTTGTATAGGTAAACGGCTGGAACACTGCCCATACCTCACGGAATGGCATCTGCATAGCGGCTTTAAGAGTAGCTGTAAGCTCCGTAGGGTGATGAGCGTAGTCATCAACGAGTGTTATGCCCATTGCTTCTCCCTTTTTGTCAAATCTTCTGCCGGCACCACGAAACTGACAAAGTCCCTCTTCACAGCTTTTAAAATCCGCTCCTACATAGAGTGCTGCTGCAATTGCAGCAATAGCATTGAGAATGTTATGTTCTCCGGCTACATGAAGAGTTATTTCACCGAGTAATTCGCCTTTGTGCATTACATTAAAGCGAGTTTCAAGACCTGAGACATGGCAGATATCAGAAGGGTAGAAGTCATTTTTATCGGACAATCCGTATGATATCATTCCCTTGCCTGTAATACCCTCTATAGCCTTGCAGGTGTTTGTATCATCACCGTTATAGATAATAGCCTTAGTAGTGTTTTCGCTGAATTTATGGAATGACTTTATGATGTTCTCAACTGTACCGAAATAGTCAAGATGATCTGCGTCAATATTTAGTATAACAGCTATATCAGGGTATAGTTTCAGGAATGTATCAACAAACTCACACGCCTCACAGGTCATTATATTGCTTTTTCCGCTTCTTCCACTGCCGCCTATACAGGGCAGCTTACCGCCGATAAATGCAGACAGATCTATTCTGGCTGTATACAGTATCTGTGTCACCATAGATGTAGTAGTTGTCTTTCCGTGAGTTCCTGAAACACATATTGCGTTGTCATACCAGCTTGTAACAAGACCTAAAAGGTCGCTTCGCTCCAATACCGGAACACCGCTTGCCCTTGCTGCAATAAGCTCAGGATTATCTGCCATTATAGCTGCTGTATGAACTATAAGGTCAGCTTCTTCAATGTTTTCAGCTCTTTGACCGAGCATTACAGGGATGCCCATTTTTCTTACAGCATCAAGAGTTTCCGTTTCATTATTGTCCGAGCCTGTGAGGTAATAACCCTTGGCATGAAGTATCTGAGCGAGGGGATACATACCCGAACCGCCTATGCCGATGAAATGTATATGTTTTTTACCATTTAGAATATCTTTGTTCAAAATAATCACTCTTTCTATTTTTTTAGTTTTAATTATTGTCATTTATAATTTTCATTAAGGCAATGCTGCCCTATGAATATTTTACCCATTTATTATCCATACTATCCCTGAAAACAAAAAAACCGGAGGTTACAACATGGAAGTTACAGATATTAAGATCAGGAAAATAGTTACTGAAGGACGTCTGAGAGCAGTGGTTTCTATAACAATAGATCATATGCTTGCTGTTCATGACATCAAAGTAGTGCAGGGCGATGAGAGACTTTTTGTAGCAATGCCAAGCAGGAAGGACGAAAACGGAGTGTTCCGTGACATCGTACATCCTATATCCATTGCTTCACGAAAAGCTCTTGAGGGTGAGATCCTTGATGCTTACAGCCGTCATATAGCTCTCCTTGAAGCTGATGCAGAATAAGAATTTGTCCGCCATAATTCCTATGTGAACAGATTCTGATATTTATGTAACTGCTGCAAACCGCAGCAGTTTTTTTATAATTGATTTAAATTGCCTAGCACATACGCTCACTATGTTCGCTCCGTGCGTATCGGCAAATAGCAAACTCCAAATATATTTGTCGTTTGCTATAAATTATCTTTATGATTGGTTCTGAACAAGCATCCATGTTTTAAGGAGTGCTATCTGTGTTTTTGAGTCAGGTATTTTTCCGTCCATTACCATTTGAACAGCTTCACTTAGCGGCAATTCTGTAACATCGAGAAATTCACCTTCATCAAGGGACTGTTCCTGAGGTACTGAAAGCTCTCTTGCAAGATACATATGGATGACCTCAGTATCGTAAGCGGGAGTAGGATAGAGCTTGCCGAGGTAAAAATAGTTTTTACAGGTGCAGCCCGTTTCTTCCTTCAGCTCACGCAGACCGCATTCATAATGACCTTCACCCGGTTCTGTTTTTCCGGCAGGAATTTCAAGCGTTACCTCGTGCATAGGATAACGATACTGACGTACCATCAGAACCGTGCCTTTATTAGTAAGAGGTACAACGCATACTCCGCCTGAGTGATGCACTACATCACGTTCAGCCTTTGTTCCGTTTTCAAGGAGTGCAGTGTCCTTTGTAACACGAAATATTTTTGCCTGATAGGCAAGGCTGCTTTGCAGTGTCTTTTCTTCAAGATGCATAATTTTTCCTCCTTGTATTCATGATATGTCTGTACAATTACTTTTTATTTCTTGTTTTTCTTTCTGGAAACAATATGATTTGCACCAATGTATATAATGAAAATCACTGCTCCTGAAAGCGTAATCAGCGCTCCTGTTTTAAGTCCGGGTGTTTCGTATTCAAATTCTATTGTGTTTTTTCCCGGCTTTACAGGTACTGCCATAAAGCCGGCGTCAACCCTTTCGATCCCTGTTTCGATGCCGTTAACTTTAGCAGTAAATCCATCATCAAATGGTACGCTGAAAAATACAAGATTTTCCTTGTCCGATGTTATCTCAGCAGTGAAACCGTATGAATCATATTTAAATATACTTGCAGAATTATTTTTTCTGAGAATACATTCTTCTCTATAAGCTGCTTTTGAAACGAATCTTTCAGAAGCAGACAGTTTTTTAAGAATACCGTCATATTTTTCGGCAGTATCGTCCTCAAGAACTATAGCACGTATCAGTACGGAGGTGCGATTTGTCTCGCTCATAGTCTCCCATTCGCTTCTTGAAATATAGTTGTCAAACATAAATCCCATAGGAATGAAATATTTATTTTTATAGACATGGAATCCGTTCTGATCCTCCATAAATTCAAATCCGGTCAGAGGAGATTCATATTCATCAGAATTTTTATCATTTATTTCATCAAAATAATATTTTACCGAGAAAAGTCCTCTCAACGCAAAGTGATCTGTATCCGGACGAGATGCCACATCTCTCCCTATTCCGACAGCTTCATAGAATTCCATTATAGAGCCGGGTACAACACTATGAAAGCAGCGCATATTAGGAATATCCCACAGCATAGGATAATTATCCATATGCTCTGAAACATCAAGACGGAAGAAATCGTCATCTGATACTGATATTGTTACATCGTCTTCATTGTCAATAGCGTGATCTATATATTTAAGAGCATCGTCTCTGTTTAGTGCGCCGAAGTAGACTACAGAAGCAGTACATACAATACAGGCTGTTACTGTCAATGAAAGGACGCATTTTAGCGATAGTTTTCTCGAAAGACGTTTTTTTGCTATAAATATCATAGCAGCGATCGAAGCGGCAGCTATGGCAAATATTATCCAGAAGTGCAGAGGATATTTCGGCAGAGAAAAGAATGATATTCCGTCTCCTTTTTTTACAGGCAGCACAGCTATAATGCCGAAAGCCGCAGTTACCGCAGCCGTTATCCAAATACCTTCTTTAAGAGGTATTGTCTCTTCTTTGTCAGATCCTATCACAATAGCTGTCATCAATGCCATTATCAGTATAGGCATAAAGAACCATCTTGCATAATACGAACCATTGAACATATAAAAGCTGCAATTTAGTATCGGAATAAATGCACATATCATACAGATTATAACAAGCCGTTTAGCCCAGTGACCGTCTCTGTGTTTTAAAAATGCAATAACGCCTGTCATTGAAAACAAGGGCAGGTATCCGCCTATAGATGCCCATTTTTCGCTGCCCTCTGCAAAGAGGTTCGGACGTGCCGGCACATCAGGAATCATGAAAAAGCTCTCTATTATACGCATTAGTCTTGTTTTATCGCTGTAAAGAACCATATCAAGACCATATAAACGCTCATTTATACGATAGTTGCTGAGTATTGCAAGAGCAGCAGGAAGCAGTATTACACAGGCAAGCATAACTCCGATAATAGCTTCAAACAGCAGAAGGAAGAACTTTTTTGCATTGGCAGGAAAGTCCTTCGAAAAACAGCGAACAACAAAATAAAGAATTAAGAATACGGCTTCTCCTGTAAAGAAAAAGTAATTCACCGCTGCCATAAGTGCAATGGTAAGTGCAAATAACCCTTTTTTGTTTTTGCATACAAGCTCCTCCATTGAAATGAGCATCAAAGGAAAGAATGCTGTGACATCCTGAAAGTGATTGAAGAATATGTTAAAGATCTGAAATCCTGAAAATGCATATAGGAGACCTCCAATAACCGCAGCCTCCCGACTTTTTACAAATCGTTTTATATATGCATACGCTGTCAATGCTGCGATTCCATGCTTTACAGCAAGTACAAACGGCATCAGATGTATTATCCATGATGATGGCAGCAGTGCGGTTATCCAGAAAAACGGGCTGCCTATCAGGTAAAAAGCATATGAGCCTATAAAGTTTGCTCCAAGGTCAGTTGTCCAGCTCCATCCAAAACTGCCGCTTTTTACAGCTTCCGCTGCAAGATGATAAAATGGCATCTGCTGAGCATTATAATCGCCGTAGTAGATGAAATAACCCTTTTCTCCAATTATTATTGGCAGCAATGTAACGATCAGGGAAAGAAATCCCAGTATAAAAGCGAGAAATCCGCCTGTTTTATAAAACGTTATATTTTTGCGGTTGATGATAGGATTTTGCATATAGAGAACCTCCATGTCAATGCTGTGCTTCATTATGTCAACTTTTACAATTGTGCTGCATATAATGAAATCAGAAATCAGGTTATAGAGACATTGTTTGTAACGATACCTGCTTCTGTAATATCAATAAATCCGTACGAAGCCGGTTTTCCATCTCTTGGACGTGATGCGCTGCCCGGGTTCATAATGTGAATGCCGTCTTCATATGTACAAAGCCGTACATGAGTATGACCAAACAGCACGATGTCACAGTTTTGCTCTTTGGCAGCTGTAACTATTGTGCCTGTGTCGTAGCCTACGCCATATCTGTCACCGTGTGCTGCAAATATTCTGTGACCCGGCGCAATATCAATGATTTTAAAGCTCGGAGCACTGCTTCCAAAGTCGCAGTTTCCTCTGACGAAATAAAAACGCTCGGCAAGAGCCGGAAAATTTTTCAAAAGTTCTAAACATTCATCAACACAGTCGCCCAGATGAATAAAGGCATCAGCCTTGAAATTATTCATTACAATTTTATACAGACGGTTATAGAAGCCGTGGGTATCAGAAATAACAATAATACGCATATCGATCACCTCAGTTTTATAATATACCTTTTATTATATCACATAAATCATTTAATGACAACTGATTTTTTGGAGAAAGGAAATTTTTATGGAAAAATCATCTATGAATAACGAACAGCTTCAAAGCCTGCTGAAAACAGTAAGCGGAAAGCTTGGAGTTTCGCAGGAGCAGCTCAGGCAGGCTCTTGAATCAGGAAAGCTGGAAGGTGCGGTAAAAAATATGGGAGCAGATGAAAAACAGAAGATTCAGTCTATTATGGGCAATAAGTCTAAAATGGAAAAGCTTATGCAGAGTCCGCAGGCAAAGGCACTTTATGAAAAACTTATGGGAAAAAGTCCTCAGTAAGGAGCAGTTATTATGGATGATTTATTTGGCAAGATGCAGTCTGTTCTGTCAGACCCTGAGAGTATGAAACAGCTACAGGAACTTGCAGCCCTTATGGGAAGTGACGAAAAGTCTGAAGATGATAAGACTGCACAGAATGAAGAGTCATCCGAAGATTCAGGTTTTGATATAGGTAAGCTTTTGGAATTGACATCAATGATGAACAGTTCTAAGAATGATGATGATACTGCGCTGCTTTTAGCGCTGAAGCCTCATTTAAAGGAGGAGAGACAGAAAAAGATAGACAAAGCAGTGAAGCTTATGAAGCTTCTGGATGTGTTTAAAACTCTTAAAAATGCTGGGATGCTAAAGGACTTTCTGTAAAGGGCGGTATAAATTATGGCAGGCAGTACGGGAAGAGACATTCGCAGAGACGCACAGCGCCGAATGGAGCAGATGCAGCAAAAAGTACCATATATGCGGCAAGGAAATATGCGCAATAACTTTTATAGGAACAATACCGGCGGCAGTGCCAATAATAGCTTTCCTCAAAGAAATATGCAGGAAACAAGTGAGGCAAAGGAGCATACAGAAGAAGCTCCTAAAGCAGCTGCAAACGAAAGCTTCAGGCTGCCGCTTGGAATAGGATCGGGATTTGAAAAATATCTTGAACATCTTGATACTGATAAAATTCTTATAATAGCGCTTCTTGCAATGATTTACAAGGACGGCGGCAATAAAAAGCTTATGATGGCGCTGGCGTATTTACTCACATAAACGGAGGAAACACAATGGAAGGATTCAGCTTTTACGCTTTATGGACGGCACTTGGAATTTTTATGCTTATCTATTATTTAAGACGATCGCACACGCTTCGTTCTGCTCTCTGGGGAATGTTCACAGGCTTTGCAGGACTTATTCTGCTGCATTATTTCGGCTCAGTCTTAGGATATTCTCCGGAGCTTAACTTATTCAATATATCGACTGCCGGTATACTTGGTATTCCCGGAGTGGTACTTATGCTTATAATGCATTTTGTGATTATATAAGTCACATTCTGATAATTGCCGCAAAAAAGCTGCCGCATTTTATTGCAGCAGCTTTATTTTTAAATCATTAAAGCTATATAAGTCAAAGCGGATGTTAGAATAAAATGTGCGAGTACAGCAATAAATATAAAACCTACGCTTGTTCCTCCGGCTATGCGTATGCGAGACTGCGAATCAATAAGACTTTTATCGCTTTCACGTATGGATTTGATCTTTTTTATCGAATGTCTGTAATAAATATAATTTCCGAACATAAAAAGTACCATTCGCATAGCAAGTGATGCATAGCTGCATATTGTATTGGTCAAGCTTAGAATACTCTTATTTTCGGTCATAAGCTGAGAAAAGGAGATTATTCTGTTTTTTATGATTTCAGCAGCTTCTTCTCCGAACAGTTCAAGCTGAGGCTGAATATAAGCGAGCATCATATCGGTTTGAGCTGCAAGAGTGCTCAGTGAGCTTGGGATACTTAAAAGAAATGATATGAGTACAATTACAAGTGAACCGAGCCACATTTTTCTGTATGCAAACCAGAATTGCGGGAAGATTATACAGATAAAGTTAGGAGCAAGCTTTCTTTTGCTTTCAAAGAAAAACTTAAATCTCATAAGGAAATATGGAACATTCCTGCCAACGAATCCGCTGATTTCACGAACAGTTGCACCGCCCATGTCATCGTCCGAATTTTCATTATAAGAATTTTCAGGCATGATAAAGGAGCGAGTCTGCCAATCATCTTTATCGGTTCTATCTATTTTTTGACCGCAGTGTATGCAGAATGAGCTGCTTTTTGGGCTAAGCTCTCCGCATTTATGGCAGAGGATTCTCTCACGGTCGTTTTCATTATTAGAGTTATTATTAGGATTTTGCCAAGCGGTGCCGTTTTCATGAAGCTCTGTATTTATACAGTGCCCATGTTCGTTCCAGCAATCACGATGATATGGTGTACCGCACTCCGGGCATACTACAATATCATCATCTGGAGTAAATTCATTTCTGCAAGCTATGCAGGTGCAATTTCTGTAATCAGCCATTTTGATATTCCTTTCTGACTGTCATTTAAGTCAAATTTATTATACCACATTATTTTATTATTTTCAACCGAAAATGCTAATTTTACAGAAAATAAATGAGCCTGCGGTTTCCCACAGGCTCTATTGTTATTATTTATAATTATTTATCTCAGGCTTACAGCAGACCAGCTGCATCCATTGCATAAGCTTTCAGAATAAGTGTAGCGTCTTCTATATCAATCACACCGTCAAGATTTACATCCATCTTGTCATAAGCAGCAGCTTTGTAAAGACCAGTTCCGGCAGCGTTTTCTGCATACGTTTGAAGAATTGCTGTGGCATCGCTGACTGTTACCTGATCGTCACCATTTACATCCAGATAGTATTCTATCTTCCATGTAGAATAATAATAATCCTGAAGTGTTTTAATCTCGGGATGCAAACTTACATAAATATTATATTCTGGGTCTAATTCAAACTGTTCCATTTCAGGAGTAATGATGATATAAAATTTATTTTCATCAAAATATGGAATATTAGCTCCCTGACGTCCATAATATGTCAAAACGCATTGCATATCATATACATCGATATCACCGTCAAAATCAATATCGGCATAAGTGTTTTTTTCGCCAAAATCAATTTCCGGATCAATCATTCTCAAGAATGCCATACGTGCCAAAGTCATTGCATCTTCCATCGTAACTATACCGTCTTTATTAAAATCACCAAATTTATATTCTTGATTTTCTGCAATAAGTGCGGCATCTGAAGCATCAACAGCACCGTCACCGTTCATATCAGCAAGAGCAAGCTGCTCATCATTTAATTCAAGCTGTAATATGCCGTCTGCGTACTGAGATACTATAGCTGCGTCACGTCCGGTGATAACACCGTCCATATCAACGTCACCCTTTGTATATTCATCAGCAGAAGCGATAGACATTGGCACTGAAAGTGAAGTGATAACCAGTGCAGATATAAAGGCAAGTGTTTTTTTCATAATAAGTTCCTCCTTAAAAATTATATGTAACATCAGTTAGATGGTACAATCGTAAGTGTTTTGATTGTTTCTTCGTTTCCAACGTAATAATTGCTTACATCTAAGCTTGCACCATGTTCTGCATAATAGTTCATTACTGTATCACCGTCTGCTTTTTCGATAAAATTATTTTTATCGGTATCAGCGACATTTGCACATACGAGATTTGGGAATGTAGCCCGCCAGTTAATTGGTTCCATGTAATTGTATATAAAATAATTGTTTACCGTATTAACACCTGTGCAATAGTTCTTTTTACAAATATCTGCTAATTTATAAATTTCTGTGGCATCAGACATTTCAATAACTCTATTGTTATTCATATCTCCAATTATATATGTCGTACCTACACCATCCCAAGAAGTACCTACAGTTTCTTCATAACTGTAATTATTTATTGATTTGTCGAACGATATACCTTCAGTAATAGAATGATATGCTGCAACAGAAGAAGAAAACTGATAACTTTGAGCTTCAGCGTTTTCTACGTCAAAGTAAAATCTCAATATCAATGGAGCGTAAGAGTCTCCATCTGTACCTGGCTTTGTACCGCATCCACAATAAATATACCTGTCATAAGAGTTATTAACAGCTACTTTAACATAGTCGCTAACATTTCTGACTTTACCATCAGAAGTACAATTGTCACTATAACGCAGAGCAAAAGCTATTTCCTTTATTCCAGGATTGTTAGTCACTTCAATTGTAACTGCAATTTGTGTATCTGAAATTATGCTTGCACTAAGTTCATATTCAAGAGCAGAATTAGGCGCATCAATAATTCCATACGCATCAGCAGTAGCCGCCCCCATTGAAGCAGCTGCAATCATTATTGCAGTTAAGCCGGCAGTGAATTTTTTAATGTTAATGTTCATTTTCTTTTGTAGACTTCCTTTTCTTAAAATACTTTAATACTTATCAAGCGCTATATTTAAGTATATTACAATTATAGCATCGAAGTGCTTTTTTGTAAACGCATTTGCTAAATTTTGAGAAAATATTAATATATAATCTAATAAAATAAAGCTTATAATAGATGATGCATAAAAAAACAAATTGTTAGCGATTTTACAAACAGCGAAATTTGGGGAATGCGTATATACTCATTGCTAAAATTAGATATAAAATATATATCATATACAAAAATCAAAAATCTATTTGCACAGAGGGAAAATTTGTAGTATAATAATAACATGGCATATTAGGACTATATTAAAATACAGAAAGGAAAATCTTCATGGTATTATTAGATGAACTGCGTGTGGCAATGTGTGACCACCGTGAGGATATGAAAGAATTATACGATGTTCTGGGTCTTGAAAAGGTGAAGTCCCGCTATGAGGAGCTTCAGGCACAGGTTGCAGCCGATGGCTTTTGGGATGATCTTGAAAATTCACAGAAGGTTTTGCAGGAATCAAAAGCGCTTGAAAATAAAATCAATCAGTATAATAAGCTTAATGACAGCCTCGAGGATCTTATCGCACTTATTGAGCTGTCCATTGAAGAAGGAGAAACCGAGAGCGACGAGGATATAAATGCTGAAACAGAAAGCTTTGAAAAAACTCTTGAAGAAATGAGACTTGCTTCGCTGCTTACAGGCGAATACGACAGCTCAAATGCCATTCTTACATTTCATGCAGGCGCAGGCGGAACGGAGGCTCAGGATTGGGCGGAAATGCTGTATCGTATGTACAATCGCTGGGCTGAAAGACATAATTTTAAGGTGACCACGCTTGACTATCTGGACGGCGATGAAGCAGGGCTGAAAAGTGCATCTATACTCATTGAGGGAGATAATGCTTACGGTTTTCTGAAATCAGAATCCGGTGTACACAGACTTGTACGTGTATCTCCGTTTGATTCCTCCGGCAGACGTCATACATCATTCTCAGCGCTTGAGGTAATGCCTGAGATCGATGACAATATGGAGGTAGATATCAGACCCGAAGACGTTAAGATGGACGTTTTCCGTGCCAGCGGCGCAGGCGGTCAGCATATCAATAAAACAAGCTCTGCGGTAAGACTTACTCATTTGCCGACAGGTATAGTTGTATCCTGTCAGACTCAAAGAAGTCAGTTTCAGAATAAAGACTTCGCTATGAAGATGCTTCGTGCTAAATTGGTTGAGATCAAGGAAAGAGAACATCTTGATAAAATTGCAGATATAAAGGGCGTACAGAAAGAAATTGCATGGGGCGCACAGATACGCTCATATGTTTTCATGCCGTATACTCTTGCAAAGGATCATCGTACCAATTTTGAAAATGGTAACATTCAGGCTGTTATGGACGGCGATATAGACGGATTCATTACTGCATATCTTAAAGGTCTTACAAGCGGTACATTGCAAAAGTAAAAAAACTGCTGCATAAAAAAGTGCAGCAGCTTTATATGGTTATAACGATCAATAAAAGATCGCTTCCGGTTCTCTTTGAGTTAGCCGAAAGCGATCTTTTATATTATTTATTTTCAATTATAAGTTCTTTCATTATAGCGATATCAAAAATATTTATTTTACCATCTTCATTCAAATCGCCTGCTTCCCAGTCGATAAGAGTATCAGTTTTGATAAGAAATCGCTGCATCATAATGATATCAGAGAGACTGAATTCATTATCAGCATTGACATCACCTTTGACCTTGTGAGAATTTTGTTCGAGGGTAATATATTCTATACTCATAATTGTGGAAGTATCCGTATTATATATGAACTTTAGGGAAATTTTGTCACCGACTTCATAATAAGCAAGATTTTTGCTTTCATCACCATTAAAATAATCTGTTCCACTGAAATTATATGTGCCATTCTGCGAAAATTTAATGGTATTACCGCTTTCATTCAAAACAATATTGTCAATGGTGTCAGAAAACTCTGCAATGGAAGTATTTAGGACAGGCTCAGTTGTAGTAGTTGTTGATGTTATAGTTGTGGTTGTCGTTGTAGTAGTTATAGTAGTTGTTGTTGTATTAGGATGGGCATTTTCAAGATCAAATCTTCCTGCTTCATCCTTTATCTTAGTCCACATATATCTCAAAAGCCAACCATCAAAATCGGTTATTTCCATAGAAGAACCTGCCATCATAATAGAAGAGCCGTTTCCCGGGAAACCTCCGGGAGGAAAACCATCTATTTCCCCTTCGCCGCCATAGAAGTCAGTTATACCAAAGGCATGACCGACCTCGTGAACCTGAACGTGCGGGAATGTTCCATCTATCATATTTAGATAAGCTGTATCAGAAAGTCTTTGTCCCCAGTCTCCGCCGCAGCCGCCTATAGCTGGAAAGCCTTCTGTTGCCCACATATACATATCAAAGCGCTTGTCAAGACCGCCGGGATAATTATACGCATCGAATGCAGGATCAAGTCTATGCTCAAAATGATATATACGTGACAATTCATCAGGAGCGTATGGTTCACGATCAGGTATCGTTTCCGTTCCGTTTGAAGTATCATATTGACTATCATAATATCTTGTGTCAGTATATATTATTTCGTTCGGAGAAGGATCAATAATGCTGTTTTTATCAATAACTGCCCAGCCAACGATATTAACGTCAATATGATCATAAGGCCAGTTTTCATATCCTGCAAGCCTATCATTCCATGCATTCACAGCATCGGAGAGAACCCTTTGAAAGCCTTTGCGCTGCTCCGGAGTGATCTGCTTATAAGACTGCCATTTTACTACGTAATTAAGGCTTCCCTTGCCTGCGATAAGCTGGTCAAAAAGAGTGTTCCAACGTTCAGTAGATTTTTCTCTTTGGATTCTATTCTCCCATATCCAGCTTGCAGCGTATTCATATTCGCTTGGCATATCATTTATAGTTTGCGCACTTGCCGACAGCATCTCATTTTTCAGTAATGTATTATGCGAGCCTCTCAGCGGCAGGCAGAACGCAGAGCATAGCATTAAAGCAGATACTGCGCCTGCCACGATTTTTTTGTAATTTCCTTTCATTGCTGTTACCTCACCTAAAATAAAAATGTAAAATAATTATATCACATTTTAACAATAGTTTCTATGGCATATTTTATCATATTTATTGCATATCAAATCAAATTTATTTACTATCCACATATCCACAATTTAAGCAATGGAATTGATGTGAAATAGAAAACGCCGCATTTTGAAATGCAGCGTTTCACTTATGAAGACAACTTCTTACTCAGACGGAAGCTCTATACCTTCCATAACCTCTGCATCACAAGGTGTTACAGTTACTACCGGATCATCTAAAGTACCTTCTACTGTAACAGACTTAAAACATCCATTGCCAAAATCACAGGTAACAATATAACTTTCATTTCTTTTAATGGCATCTGTAACATCAACTGCAAATTCATCATCGGTATCTGCTTTGAGCAAAAGGCGATTTTTATCATCAAGCTCCGTATAGAACTTTGTATTAGGATCAGTTAAAGTACAAAATGTGGTTTCTATTTCAACTACATCCAATCCTTCCCCCTTAATGTACTCATAAGAATAAGAATCAACCTCATCTACATTTTGAATAATGCAAAATGTATTATCGTCCATCTGAGATATAGATGCCGTCATTTCCTCACCGTTTATCCAGAACTTTATCTCCTGCCAGATATTGGAGCTGGCAGCAGCATGGATTCCTATTGCAGATACAGACAAAAGAGCTGCAGCGGCTGCACATATAATAGCTGTACGTTTTTTATTTTTTGTTTTCATAACAATATTTCCTTTCTGTGTATATTCGCTCATTTTTTCCAATGTGCGTTTTCTGACAGCTTCAGAAATGTCTTTATCAAGTGAAATCTCTTGTAATGAATATTGCTTTTTCCAGTCATGTTTCATTTTTAAAACCCCTTTCTGTCAGAAAAACTTTTAACTTTTTTCGTGCACGATATAATTTTGTCTTAGCGTTTGTATCAGAAATGGAAAAACGTTTCGATAGTGAATTTAGCGGTTCACCATAAAAATAATAGCGAACTATCAGCTGCTGTTCCAAAGAAGAAAGCATATCAAGACTACTATGCAGAAGAGACATATCCTCAAGCCATTCTACAGATCTTACAATATCCGTATCAGCAGCAAGTATATCTTCAAATTCGCAAAAATCCGGTTTTGCATTTATTGAGCGCAGCTTGTTTTTTGCAAGATTCCTTGCAATCGCTGCAAGATATGGACTTACGGGACGACTTTTATCCAGAATATCAAGATTTTGCCAAAGCTTTATAAATACATCTGATGTCATTTCCTCTAAATCTTCCTCAGTACAATATCCGCCTACCATATTGAAAAAAATTGTATAAACATATCCTGAATAATCGGATATAAGCTTTTCAATGGTTCTTTCGCTGTTTTTTTGCAGCTGTGCATAGATCCGTTTTTTCAATGTGATTCCCATCCTGTCTGAATTTGCAAATTCACCTATATATACACATCAAAGGCGAAATGGTTACACAGCTCTTGGAAATTTTTTATGGAAGCAGAATCTCCCTTAGTTCAGATACGCTTTCAACTATAATATCCGCACCATATTCAAGAAGTTCACCTTCCGGTGCGTAGCCGTATTTCACTCCTGCAACTGCCACACCGCATTCCTTTGCACCTGAAATATCATGCTTTCTGTCGCCTATCATAAGAACATATCCCTTATCTTCTTCTGTAAGTCCCAGCCTTTTCATAGCAAGACGTATCATATCTGCCTTTGTTTCATCCTCACGTTCAATTGAAGAACCGGCTACTGCTTCAAAGGCATCTGCTATTCTAAAATGACTGAGTATCCTGCGTGCAAAAACTTCCGGCTTAGAAGTCGCAAGTGCAAGCCTATAGCCTGCATTTTTCAAATCAAACAAAAGCTCCGGCACGCCGTCATATACTCTGTTCTCGAAAATTCCTTTTTCGCTGTATCTCTCACGATATTTAAGTATTGCCGCCTCTGTATCTTTATAGGAAAGTCCGCACAATTCCTGATATGACACCACAAGCGGAGGTCCTATAAATGCCCTGAGCGTGTCATAATCCGGAACAGGAAATTTGCGGGATGTAAGCCCGTATCGTACACAGTTTATTATCCCCTCTTCGGAATCGGTAAGTGTGCCGTCAAGATCGAATAACAGATATTTATACTTTCTCATAGTAAACAATTCTCCTCATAATACAGAATCGGGCAGCCCATTTTTAAGCTGCCCTTTTTATTTCTTAGAAATACATATAAAGCTGGCACTGCATCATGCCGTTATAAAGCTTTCTGCGCTTTGATGCCTTTTTATCAAAAAATGTCTCAAATTCGCTGTCCGGTGAAATAACATAGCACGGATGTTCCTTATCAGCAGGGAATACACAACCCATTATTCGATAAAGAGATTCTGCCGATTGAATATCAAGCATTCTTTCTCCATAAGGAGGATTACACACCGTTATACTGCCATCTATAGGCTCAAAATCAGCTATATCACGCTGCATAAGATGTATC
This sequence comes from uncultured Ruminococcus sp., assembly GCA_947176075.1. Classification (GTDB taxonomy): domain Bacteria; phylum Bacillota; class Clostridia; order Oscillospirales; family Ruminococcaceae; genus Ruminococcus_C. Next base: position 29,756 of record CAMWPG010000010.1, read on the forward strand.
CTTGACATAACTCCTGCTTTTCTTGCATTCTCTTCGGTAAGCCTTATAGCCTCAGGATCACAGTCAAAGCCGTATGCCTCAAACTGTGCATCACGGTTTATTGCTGCGATCGCTTCAGCACGTGCATTTCGCCATGCCGCAGCAGGAATACATCCCCACTTTTCGGCAGCAAAATGACGATTAAGTCCCGGAGCCATATGAAGCGCCTTGAATGCCGCTTCTATTAAAAATGTTCCGCTGCCGCAAAATGGATCTGCAAGTACACTGTCACTTCTCACCCTTGCAAGGTCAATTATACCTGCTGCAAGTGTTTCCTTAATAGGAGCAGCGTTTGAATTTCTGCGGTATCCTCTCTTATGCAAACCTGCACCGGAGGTATCAAGATATATAACACATCTGTTTTTGCGAATTGAAAACTGTATCTGATGAATGCTTCCAGTCTCTGCAAACCAACTTGTGCGATAGTGCATTTTTAGTCTTTCAACAGCAGCCTTTTTTACAATAGACTGACAATCAGGCACACTGTAAAGCTTTGAGTCAAGTGCGTGACCCTTTACAGGAAAAGCATCATCTTTGCCTATCCAGTTTTCCAGCGGAAGCTTTTTCACGCCCTGAAACAGCTCTTCAAAAGAATATGCCGAAAATTCACCCAACTGAATAAGAACTCGTTCAGCTGTTGAAAGGCAGAGATTTGCTTTCGCCAGAACGGAATAATCACCTCTAAATAGAATACGTCCGTCCTGAACTGTTATATCCTCCGCTCCGATTTTTGAAAGTTCAAAGCGCAGCGTACTCTCCAAACCAAAATGGCATGGACAGCACATAAGAAATTTCTGTGTCATTATACATACGTCCTTTGCTGTATTATTCGCTTGATTCATCAGTATTTTGAGTAGGTGCCTCTGTTACAGGAGGAATTGTCTCCGTATAAGTTGTAGCAGGTACTCCTGAAGTTGTGCTGCCAGTGCTGCCGACGCCAGTAGTTGTTGCTACTGTTGTTGTAAGCTTCCAGCAATCTACACATTTAGGTGCATTGGATGATTTCCAGTAGCCCACTCCTGCTGTAGGACAATTTACATTTGCAATCTTACCGGATCTCTTGCATACATTTCCAGTAACAACACTGTCACAGGCAGGATATGAAGCGTTGGATTTCAGCTTATTTGCATACTCTCCAATAGCATTATACCATACCTGGGCAGATCTCAAAGAGCTTGGAAGTGAATATCGTCCCGGATAGCCTATCCATACACCGCTTACAAAATCCTCTGTAAGTCCTACAAAGGTAAGGTCTGTCCAATCCTCAGAAGTACCGGTCTTGCCTGCAACGTGCTTATTTTCAAGCTTTGCAGGAGAAGCAGTACCTGTATTGACAACATTCTGAAGCAGCTGGTTCATAACATAAGCAGTTTCCTCGCCTACTACCTTTCTCGGACTGCCGTCATCCTCATAAACCACCGTATCCGTACCTTGTACTACCTTGCTTACGATGTGAGCATTATAATAAGTTCCGCCGTTTCCATAAGGAATATAGCCGTTCACAAGATTTTGAAGTGTAATACCATAGGTCAGTGCACCTACAGACAACGGAGATATAGCATTATCTGTAAGACCATCCGGCGATGAAGTAGAAAGCTTTAGACCCATTTTTTCAGTAGCGAATCCGAAAACTGCCTGCGGCGACAGATCATTGCAGATCTTAGCAGAAACTGTATTGAGCGATCTTGCAAGTGCATCTGCAACAGAGACATTATCATGCGAATAATTGCCGCTGTAGCTGTCCATTCCGTAATTTATAGGCCAGTCCTCACCGCCTATTTGTGTAAGAGGCGAATCCTCTATCATAGTTCCCCAGTGAATCCGGTCATTTTCAAGTCCCAGGCCATATGCTGCCAGAGGCTTTATTGTAGATCCTGGCTGACGAGTTTCTCTTGTGGCATAGCTCCAGCCAAGCGATATCTTCTTTTCGCCTATGCTGCCAACTACTGCACGAATACTTCCGTCATAATTCATTGCAATAAATGCAGATTCAGGATATTCTATTTCGTCAACTGTATACTGACCATCACCGTTAGGATCGCCGTAATGTGCAACAGATGATGATTCCATCAAATTATCAAGCTTTTTATACCTTTTCTCAACATAATCCTGCATATCCATATCTACAGTTGTATAAAGACGATATCCTCCAGCATTTATACGCTCAACAGCCTCTTGCAAAGAAATATTATACATATCCTGCAAATATCCTGCAAACTCATATATTGCTGCATCGACCACCCAGCTTGTGGCAGAAGCGGAAAGATAAGGATTATCGTCATCATCAGGATGAAGTTCCTTATATTCATCTGAATTTCTGAATACAAGCTTCTCAGTCATAGCTGATTGATATTCATCATAGGTTATCGCACCGTTTTCATACATCTGTTCAAGAACGTAATACTGACGGTTCTTGTTCGCTTTTTCTCCTGTATTTATCCATTCGCCTGTTTCCTCATCCTGCGTTTCGGCAAAAGGATTAAGAACTTCAGGACTTTTAGGAATAGCCGCCAAACAAGCAGCCTCTGCAACACTGAGTTCAGAAACATTTTTTCCGAAATATTTTAAGGATGCACCCTGAATACCGTTTGTAGCTCCTCCAAATCCGATATAATTAAGATAGCTCTCCAATATCTCATCCTTAGAATAGTTCTTTTCAAGCTCCATGGCACGGAAAATTTCACGTATTTTACGTGAAGGCGACTGCACATCATCTCCTGTAATATTCTTTACCAGCTGCTGTGTAATGGTAGAACCTCCGATATTTGTATCGTAAATATGCAGGAACATATTTGCAAACGAATAAAATGTTCTCTTATAGTCAACACCATCATGCAAATAAAAATGTCCATCCTCAGCATATACAAAAGCATCTCTTACGTGCTGAGGAATATCCGAGATCTTTACAGGCACACGCTCAGAAGAATTATTCACCTCATACAGACAAACTTCTTCACCTTTTGCATCATTTGCATAAACATAGGTGTTATATTGAAGCTCAAGCTCCTCAATAGTTACGGATGAAACCTCATCCTTAAAGTCCATTACATATACAGTCAAAGCTGTAACAACTATAGCTCCCGTAATTATGCATATAAGGAAAAGAGACATAATTGTGGTTATAAAAATAGAAAATGCGTTTCTCAGCCCCGGATGCCGGCGCACCTTTGCCGATGCAAGGCTTCCTTTATAATACGGATACTCAGGAGTACCTGTCGGCGGCTTATTTCGTATCTCCTCGTCTGTTTCCTTTCTATACCCACCGTGGAGCGTTGAATTATTCACAGCTGATGGATTTGGCTTTTTTGGAACCGGTGCATCGGACTGTGATACATTATTTTTAACAGCATAATTTTCACCGGATATTTTTTTAGTATTTCTGCGCAGTGATTTATTCTCCTCGTTCCTTCTGTTTTTGGATTTTTGAGGATTATTTACTGCAGATCTTCTTCTCTGTGCTTCTGAAGCTCTTCTTTCAGCAGGTTTTTTTCCGTTATTCTTAAAATTGCCGCTGTTTGATTTTTTATTTTCCATATGATCTATCCTTCCATAAAGTATGGGCGATACAGTATCAAAACCTCATACGCTGCCGCCAATATATACACTTTTATTATAC
>CAMWPG010000011.1 GCA_947176075.1 uncultured Ruminococcus sp.
TATCATAATAACATTTTTACATAAAAAATAAAAGAGCTTTTTGTAATGTTTCAAAAAAATTTTTGGCAGCAATTACATTTTCAAATAAGAAAGAAAAAACGGAGGTAAAAAATATGAAACTTGGCGGAATCAGGCTCAGGCACTGCAAGAATACAGAAGATTCACACAGCATCATATTGCCGCTGCCGGCAAAGGTACGAATACCTATGAGTATGCACATAGGTGCGCCATGCAGTCCTATTGTAAAAAAAGGTGATACTGTAACTGTTGGACAGAAAATAGGCGATACCGACGCTTTTATGTCTGCACCTATACACAGCAGCGTGTCCGGCAAGGTCATAAATATATGCGACTATCGTATGTCCAGCGGCAAAATTTGCAAGCTCGCAGAAATAGAAACAGACGGCGATCAAACTGTCTGTCCTGATATAAAGCCTCCTGAGATAAAGGACAAGGAGAGCTTTCTTAAAGCTATTCGTGAAAGCGGACTTACCGGCATGGGCGGTGCAAGCTTCCCAGCTCATGTAAAGCTTGCATCAAAGCAAAATGTAGATACTCTCTGCATAAATGCCGCTGAATGCGAGCCTTACATAACCTCCGACTACAGACAAATGGTCGAAGCCCCGGAGGATGTAATAGACGGTATTCGAAATATACTCAGATATCTTTCAATACCACAGTGCATTATCGGCATAGAGAAAAACAAACCTAAGGCGATAGAGCTTCTCACCGAAAAGGCAAAGCCATATCCGGAAATAAAAGTTATGACTCTTCCATGTACATACCCTCAGGGTGCAGAAAAGGTTCTGATATATAATGCTCTTGGCAGAATAGTTATGGAGGGACAGCTTCCGGCAGATCAGGGAGTTATTGTTATGAATGTTTCCTCGGCTGCATTTGTAAGCCGATATCTTAAAACCGGTATGCCTATGATATCCAGAATGTTGACTGTTGACGGAGACAATGTTATAGGTAAAAAGTGCAATGTAATAGCTCAGATAGGTACTCCTGTCATAGATGTGTTAAAATTTGCAGAGTGCGATCTTGACAGAGCAGAAAGACTTCTCTATGGCGGTCCTATGATGGGTGTGAGCATAAGAGACATAAACGATCCTGTGCTAAAATCAAGCAACGCTATTCTTGCATTTAAGAAATACACATCAAAAAAAGCATCGCCGAAACCGTCGGCGTGCATTCATTGCGGAAGCTGTATAAAAGCTTGTCCGTTTCATCTTATGCCGCCTGATATATGCCGTTCCTATGAACGAAAGAACGTACAAGAGCTTGAGAGTCTTAAAGTAGCTCTATGTATGAACTGCGGCTGCTGCACTTATGTATGCCCTGCAAAAAGACCTGTTGCGGAGACAAATCAGCTTGCAAAATCTCTGCTTATGTCTAAGGGCAAAAAATAAAAAGGATGTGAAAAAACATGAATATACTTACAGTATCACCATCACCGCACATAAAAAGCGGCATTACTACGCAAAAGATAATGCTCACCGTTATAGCGGCTCTTATTCCTGCAATAATTTCCGGCACAATATTCTTCGGACCAAGAGCGCTGTTTATGGTTATATTCTGCGCATTAGTCAGCATGATAACTGAAATAGTCTGTCGTGCCCTTATGAAAAAGGAAGGCACAGTATCCGACGGCAGCGCAATGTTGACAGGTGTGCTTCTTGCACTAAATTTACCTGTTACACTGCCGCTGTGGCAAGCGGCAGTTGGATGTATCTTTGCCATCGCTGTCGTCAAGCAGCTTTTTGGAGGTCTTGGCTGCAATTTTGCAAACCCAGCGATAACAGGACGAATATTCCTTTTGTTGTCTGTCGGCAGCGATATGACATCGTGGGCTGTGCCTTTCTATTATAAACATCTTCCGATGCTTGGATTATTTGAAGCATCGGGAAGTACAGCTCTTGACGGTATAACAGGCGCTACTCCTCTTGCATCAGGCAATGCAGAACTCACACAATTGTTCCTCGGCAATATCGGCGGATGTATCGGTGAGACATCTGCCTTAGCGCTTCTCATAGGCGGTATTTTCCTTATTATATCAAAACTTATCTCTCCTGTAACACCATTTTCATATCTCGGCTCGCTTGCTGTTCTTACCTTTGCAAAAGTGCTGATAACAGGCGGAGATATGACAGAAGTCCCATATGCTCTTTTAAGCGGCGGCGTTATTTTAGGTGCATTCTTTATGGCTACAGATTATGTTACCTCTCCGATCACAGCAAAGGGCAAGCTTATATTTGGCATAGGCTGCGGCTTGACTACATTCATTATAAGAGAATTTGCAAGTATGCCGGAGGGATGCTCATTCTCGATCCTGCTAATGAATCTTCTTACACCATATATTGATCGACTGACTAAAACAAAACCTGTAGGAGCAAGATCTGCTTCAAAGGAGCGTGCATAATATGAAAAAAACAACAAACAGCTTTATGCCTCCCATAGTTCTTGCAATTGTATGCGCTGTATGCTGCGCATTGCTTGCATTTGCAAACAGCATTACAAAGGACAAAATTGCAGCGGCTGAGAATGCAGCGGTTCAGGAAAGCCTCTCATCACTGCCGAACGCAGGAACATTTGAAGAGATAACAGATTTCAATAAGCCTAAGCTGGAAAAAGTAAAAATAACAGCACTTTACAAAGATGAAAATAATCAGACAGCAGTTCTTGTGACAGCCGACGGATACAATAAGGGCGGTATTCAGGCAGCGGTCGGCATAGATAAAAACGGTGAAGTTACGGGTATATCATTTGTATCTGTTACAGAGACACCGGGACTTGGCACTAAAATACAGTCAAATCCGGAGCTTATGGCAGATAAATTTAAAGGTATATCAAATATTGATGCTGCAAACGCACTTGACGGTATCACAGGCGCTACATTTTCATCAAAGGGACTTAAAAATGCCATAAAATGTGCGCTCCAGACATTTGAGCTTAATAAGGAGGCGATCCTGAATGAGTAATATATCAACTCTTACTAAGGGTATTTTGAAAGAAAATCCTGTATTTGTATCGCTGCTGGGTATGTGCCCGACGCTGGCTGTTACCACTGGTGCATTCAATGGCATTGGCATGGGACTGTCAACAACATTTGTTCTCATATGCTCCAATCTTGTTATATGCCTGCTGAGAAAGCTTATCCCATCACAAGTAAAGCTTCCCTGCTATATCGTAATTATTGCAACCTTTGTCACACTTATACAATTCCTGCTTCACGGATTTGTGCCGTCGCTCTACACAAGCCTTGGTGCATTTCTGGAGCTTATTACTGTAAACTGTATAATACTTGGCAGAGCAGAAATGTTTGCAAGCAAAAATAAGCCCTTTGCTTCTGTACTCGACGGTATAGGTATGGGTCTTGGTTTTACTCTGGCGCTTTTCCTTATGGGAAGCGTTCGTGAAATATTCGGCTCAGGCACATGGCTTGGCATAATTATTCCCGGTATGACAGGTCATACAATGTCTCTGTTCATTATGCCGGCTGGAGGTTTCTTTGTACTTGGTATACTTATTGCAGTGGTATCAAAGCTTTCTAAACGCAAGCCGCCGAAAAAGCTCGGCTGTGCAAATTGCCCGAATGCTTCTGCCTGCAATGCAAAATGTGAGGAGGCTTCATCATGAATACGATCATAGGAATTATAATTGCGGCAGTGCTTACAAATAACTTTGTACTTTCAAAGTTCTACGGCTGCTGTCCTTTTCTTGGAGTATCCAAACGAGTAGATTCAAGCATCGGCATGGGTGCAGCTGTAATATTTGTCATGATATGCGCCTCCCTTGTTACATATCCGATATACTATTTTCTGCTGCTGCCTTTGGAGCTTACATATCTGCGTACCGTTGCATTTATTTTTGTAATAGCAGTATTTGTACAGCTTCTGGAAATCGTTATAAAGAAGTTAATGCCTCCGCTTTATAAGACCTTGGGCGTATATCTTCCGCTTATTACTACAAACTGCGCTGTACTGGGTGTTACGATCATGAACATAGATGAAAGCTATACATTCTTTGAATCTATAGTAAATTCTTTATTCTCAGGAATAGGCTTTGCACTGGCAATGGTCATATTCTCCGGTGTACGCTCTCGTGTTGACGATGCAGACAGTGAAACTCCTGAAATGTTCCGTGGAATACCTGCTACTCTCGTTGCCGCTGCTATCGTTTCAATGAGCTTTTTAGGCTTCGGCGGACTGGGTCAGTAAGGAGGTAAGATTATGGAAAGCTATATTTATCCCATTGTGATATTTATAATTATGGGCATTATATTCGGTGCACTTCTAACGATCCTGTCAAAGGTTTTCGCCGTTAAGAGCGATCCTCGTACTGAAAATATAAGTGAAAGTCTGCCCGGTGCAAACTGCGGCGGCTGTGGATTTGCAGGCTGTGCAGACTATGCAGATGCTATTGTTACAAAAGGAGCACCTATGAACCTGTGTGCTCCGGGCGGAAATGCGGCAGCTTCTGCCATAGGAAAAATAATGGGCGCTGAGGTATCTGCATCAGACAGAAAAACGCCTGTTATTCATTGCAACGGCAGCTGTGAGAAAAGTCCAAACGTATTCAGTTTCGATGGAATACAGTCCTGCGTTTCTGCTAAGCGTTTCTATGGCGGAACAGGTTCATGTATGCACGGCTGCTTAGGTCTGGGTGACTGCGCTTCTGTTTGCCCTAAAGGCTGCATAAGCATAAAAAATGGTATTGCTGCTATATGTACAGAGGAATGCATCTCCTGCGGAAAGTGTATCTCCGTATGTCCAAATGGCCTTATAGAACTAAGAAGCACAAAGAAAAAGGTAGATGTGCTTTGCTCATCAAAGGATATGGGTGCAACTGCTGTAAAGGCTTGCAAAAATTCCTGTATAGGCTGCGGAAAATGCGTAAAAGCCTGCAAACTGGGAGCGATTGAGATAAAAGACTTTCACGCTGTCATTGATTATGACAAATGCGTCTCATGCGGTCTTTGTGTAAAGGAATGTCCAAGAAACTGCATCACCAAAAGATAAAAAAACATAAAAAAAGGCTTTCTGCAAATGACCTTAAAGGACACGCAGAAAGCCTTTTGTTTTTTTATTTTTCATTGGTAAATGTGAGCTTACCGTAAACATCTCTTACCTTGGCTTCATCTTTAAGACTCGCCATAATTACACCTGTATCTGAATCAGGAACCATCAGAAGTATATTTCTCTCAGTTCCTGCCTGACCGTCAAATTCATATAAAATATATCCGTCAGATTCAAGTATCTTGCCTGTCTGCTCTATTGCCTTTTCGTACTGAGAGTACATATCGGTGGTAAGAAATATTCCTTCTACAACTTTATCATCATTTTCCTCAACTATAAAATGACTTCCGTCTGCCTTAAGCTTATAAGCATTTTCAGTTGTATCAAGCTGTACATTTATGCTGTCGCCTGTTTCTACATTAAATGTCAATGCCATCTGGGTATTGCTCTTGCAGCCCGTAAGCATAAGACTCAAAGCAAAAAGTGATGCTATTCCCTTCTTCATTTAATACTCCCTTTTATTCATAAAATATTTTAAATGCCAAATAAATTGGTCATTCACTATAACTTTTATCCTAACAGCTTTTCTGCTGCTGCCAGCTTTGCACTGCATACGAATACGTTCATAGCCTTCTGAAGCTCTTCCTCAGTCGGGAATGTAGGAGAAAGTCTGATGTTTTCATCCATTGGATCTTTTCCGCATGGGAATGATGCACCAGCACCGGTCAGAACAACGCCTGCTTCCTTACACAGATCTACAATTCTCTTTGCACAGCCAGTCTGATTAAATGAGATAAAATATCCGCCCTTAGGGTCAGACCAGTTTGCTATATCAAGATCTTTAAGTTCTCTTTCCAGAGTATTTTCTACGATCGCAAACTTAGGCGCTATAAGCTCCTTATGCTTTTTCATATGTTCAACAAGATTTTCAAATTTACCGCCGAAAAATCTCAGATGTCTCAGCTGATTTATCTTATCAAATCCTATTGTTGCAAAACCAAGTGACTTTTTAAGGCTTGCAATATTTTTGCTGCTTGCAGCCATAACCGCAACACCGGCGCCCGGAAAAGTGATCTTTGAAGTGGAAGCAAACATATAACAAATGTCCTCATTACCTGCCTTTTTCGCTTCTTCAAGAAGATTTGCCTGAACAGGAGGATTGTCAACCAGATGGTGTACGCAATATGCATTATCCCAGAAAATACGGAAATCCTCTGCCTTTGGCTTCAGCGCTGCAAAGCGCTTTACGACTTCATCGCTGTATATAACGCCGCCCGGATTTGAATACATAGGCACACACCATATACCCTTTATGCTGTCATCCTCTGCTACAAGCTTTTCAATCATATCCATATCAGGACCATCTTCGCCCATAGGTATATTTAACATTTCCATTCCGAAATATTCACTTACTGCAAAATGGCGGTCATAACCCGGCACAGGACACAAAAACTTCACCTTAGGAAGCTGACTCCACGGCTTGCTTCCCAGAACGCCGTTAGTCATTGCAACAGACATTGCCCAATACATTATATTCAGACTTGAGTTGCCATAAACAATAACCTCTTCCGGTGATGTACCCAGCATATTTGAGAAAAACTCCTTAGCCTCAGGTATACCGTCAAGCACACCGTAATTACGGCAATCAAGACCATTATCTGTTTTATAATCTTCACGCTTCAAACAGTCCATAATATCCATACTCAGCTCAAGCTGCTTTGGAGAGGGCTTGCCTCTTGACATATCCAGCTTTAAATTTTCTGCCTGAAAGTCTGCATACTGTGCCTTACAATCTGACAGGAACTGCTCCAGCTCTTCCTTGCTCATTTCTGATAACTTCATAACAATTACATCGGATCCCAAAACGGACCCTACTCCTTTCGTCTTTTTCTCATTTTATATTTTATATTATCTTATAAAATGATATACTCTGAATTCTATTATAGCATATCTTCCAGTGAAGTGCAAGTGTTCACGGGTAAAATACACAGAAAATTTATGAGATTTTATAGTAAGCCTACTTGAAATTAGAACAAAAGGAACTGAATAAAAATTTTTCATAGCAAGGCGTAGAAGGAAAGCGTGCTGTTGCACGGTGACGACGACAACACAGCTATGGAAAATTTTTATCAGTGAACTTGTTTTGATTTCAAGTAGGCTTACTATACTTCACATAATCTTGAACATTCCTCTTAAAACAGCATAAAAGCATCCACAAATAAATCTATGATCGTCAGTTATATCACAGATATTAAGTTCAGTGCAAACCGCACTGCCAAACTTACACTTATAATGCTCCCTAAGTTCATTAAGCTGCTGCTTTGTAAAGTCAAATTTATAAAAGTAAATATTATTTGCACCGCTGATAACAACTGCATTATTCATAAGAATACATAGTTCATCAAGCAGCTCTTCCCTAAGAACTTTCAGAGGTTCATCTCCAAGGCTTACTGCAGTCATTATCCGAGCAATACTCACACCTCTTATATCTCCTGCCGTTATTTTGTAAAGCGCAGGGGTCTTACTTTTGCTATAAATGCCTGTCGCTTTTCTGCATATTCCTGTGCGAGTAAGCTCTGTTCCTGCAATGCCCTGCGAGTTTATATAGAGCGAATTTATATTTACTGTATCCGTCAATTTTTCAAACACCGACGGCATATTTAAAATACTATTCAGATAAATATTTTCATCATCAGAATAAAGGAAAACACTCTTGTTCTGTTTGCAGGTACGTTTGTGCTGACCCCAACAAAAGGCAGAAAACTGAGAAAGAGCATCTCCCACAAAAACCGGAATCCCCATTCTTTCATAAAAGGCTTTCTGCAACTTATCAAAGTACTGTCTATCATTTTCCGCATCTTTAAGAATACAGTCCGGCATATCAGGCATTAACCCTATGCCAATACCGGTTATCTGTTTTTCTTTAAGGCAGCTATTTTGAAGTATACGCCTTATCGCCGCTTCTGCTGCCTCTGCAAGCTCATAGGAGGATATATCATTCATTATACTGAAATTTTCCTTTTCCAGAATATCTCCATTTATATTTGCAAGACCTACGGATACATTATACCTGTCAATATATATTCCCATCTGAAAGCATGTGTCGGTGCTTATATCCAAAAGAATTTTTCGTCTTCCTTTGCTGCTGCTATATTCATCATAAACATTACTTTTTCCGATCTCTACGAGAAGTCCGTCTGCGATCATTTCATTTGTTATTAAAGTTATCGCAGCACGTGTTATACAAAGCCTGCTTGCAATATCTGCTCTTGAAATCGGTCCGAATTCCCATATTGTACGCATTACCTGCGCTCTGTTTATTTCTTTCAAATCAGATTTGCTTATTCCATACTCAAGCATTACTTTTCCCTTTTTACCCTTTTCATAATAACAATGCTTTATCCTACCATTTCAAGTAAAAATGTAAAAAGCTTCACCATAATCGGAAGAGTTCCGACTGACAGTATCGTAGTCATTGCGAATATCTGAGAGGCATATGTATCGCATAATCCAAGCTTCTGGCATTGAAGGGTACACATAGCTGCTGACGGTGCAGATACAAGAATAAGAACGACTATACGAACCTCTTCGGAAATAAATCCGCAGAAAAGACACATGATAAGCGTTATCAACGGCAGAATGAGAAGCTTCACAAAAGATACAAGATACACACGTGGATTTTTGAGTGCTTCCAATATATTTGCCTGTGCAACGCTTACACCCGATGCGATCATAGCCAGCGGCGTATTAAGGTCTGCAATAAAATTCATAGTGTCTGTAATTACAGATGGAAGCCTCAATTGCGTAAAATAGAAAACAAGCCCTATAGCTATAGCGATTATAGTTGGCGAACGCAGCACCTTTAAAAGAACCTTCATATCGCTTTTGCCTGTAAGCAGCATTATTCCGTGCGTCCATGAGAAAAAGAAAAATACTGTCAGGAAAGCCGTTACATAAAGAACTCCCTGTGCCCCGAAAAGTGCGCTGGCAAGAGGGATACCCATAAAGCCGCAGTTACTGTAAATTGCTGAAAATCGCTCTATAGCAGTTTCCCTGCCTTCTTTATTCCGAAGCAACAGTATTGCCACGGAAATCGTAAGAATATATGAAACCGCTGCTAAGGCAAATGTCCATAAAAGATTAATCATAAGTTCACTGCTGTATTTCACATCCATATAAGCATGAACTACAATAACAGGCGTAACTATTTCAAGCACAACGGCAGAAAGCTGTCTGCCACCTTCACGTGAAACTATTTTAAGCCGATAAGCAAGAATTCCTACCATAATAAGAAGCAGCATAATAACTGCCTGATTTGCAATTATCCCTGTCATTATTTTCCCTCCACAAAGCCGCCTATCCACATAAGCAGACAGGCGGCAAACTTCAAACATATTATGGCAGATTTTTTTTAAATATTCTACGTTTCTATATTATTAAAGGTTGAATTTGATGACACTCAAGGGCTGATTCAATAGTGAGCGGCAGTTTTTCAAAATATGCCACCATTGATGCCGGCTTTTTCTCAGGCGAATCTTGACCGAATGGAACAAAATAATAATTTCTTGTATTCATAAGTGCGCCGATATTCTTACCGCTGCATCTCAGCGCATCGTTTGTAGCTATTGCAAGAATAATGGGTTTGGAATTTCTGAGCATTGACTTAACAGCCATAGTTACCGTTGTATCTACAACACCAAGTGTCAGCTTACTCATTGTATTTGAGGTGCACGGACAAACTGCAATGCAGTCAAGAAGATCTTTAGGTCCTAAAGGTTCTGCATCTGTAATACTCAATATCGCACGTCTGCCGCTTATTTCTTCCATGCGGCGAATATGATCGGCTGCTTTTCCGAAACGTGTGTCAAATGACGCTGCGTGTTCGGAGAATATCGGCGTAAGCTCTGCTCCAGCTGATACAAGAGCTTCAGCCTCTTTAAAAGCAGATTCAAAGGTGCAAAAAGAACCGGTCACCGCAAAGCCGATTCTTTTGCCCAAAAGCTTTTTCATGTTACTCGCTCCTCTGATAATCGCACTACAGCGTCGGCAAGGAGTATTCCCGCTGTTTTGGGTGCAGCTTTTCCGGGAACGGATAGTGCAGGATGACACATCAGCGTAAAATAAGAATCGTTTTTTCTTCGGTGACGATGATATTTTTTATAAGAATCCTCGCTATTGCCTTTTTTTCTGAAAATGAAAGCTTTTTCCACATACTTTTGACGCTTTGTTGAGAAATGATTCTGCCTGCACTTTTCCGCATCAAAAGTTCTCTTTTATGTTCAAGTGAAAGAAGCCTAATAGTATCTGTATTTTTGGATTCTTCGATAATCCGTAAAATTTCCGCCTCTATTTCATCAATAAAATGCTCGCTTTCATTAATAATCATCTTCTCTCCTATAAAAAGCTTTTCAATTTCAGATGACATAGTCTCGTCTGCCAAGCTTTCAACAGTTTCTGCACGTATTCCTCTAAGTCCATCACAAGACCCATTTCGCTTTCCACGACAAGTAATATACAAATAAGGTCTGCCCTTACCGTTGTCTCTTATGTAGCAGCTGCCGCCGCATTTTCCACAAAGTATAAGCCCTTGCAGCCATGATGTATTTCCGCTGCCGCCATTTGAGGACGGCTTATGTAAATTTATAAGCTCCTGTGCAGCAAGCCAAATTTCGGGCTCTATAAATCCCCTATGATTAGCAGGTGCAGCAAAATGTTCACCTTCTGATCTTATCGCAAGAATGCCGTAATTATCACGAAAATCGTCCGATGATCCGAGCAGATTATAGCCCGATGCGACAAGGCTTGATATCACATCACAGCTGCACATAACATAAGCAGGATTCCTGATGATCCTTGCTGCTTTTGTACCAGAAAATCCAAGCTGTCTGCCGATCCTATCAAAGCTTTTTCCAGCAATATATCTGCTGTAGCACTGCCTTACAATATTGCTTTCTTCGGTGTTTTCAGTCCAATCTCTGTTATATCCAAAAGGCGGAATGCCTCCGAGCGGCAATTTTTTTTCTGCTCTGGCATGATAATTGTCACGAATCCTTGCCGATATAGTTTTCTGTTCCATTTCGGCAAACATTATAAGCAGCTTAACGAGCATCTGACCCATAGGCGTTTTTGTATCAAGTCCCTCACTATATGAAAAAAGTTCTATCTTTCTCTGCTCAAGTTCTTCCCAAAGTCTTGCAAAATCAGCCAGCGACCTCGATATACGATCAAGCTTATATACTATTATTCCTCGAATTAGACCTCTCCTTGCATCGTTAAGCATTCTCTGAAAGTCAGGACGATTGATATTTGTCCCACTGTAACCCTTATCCTTATAAACCTCCACCGTTTCTTCGCATGGCAGCCTGCTTTTGCATAAATCTATCTGCATTGATATTGAGATAGAATCCTTTTTTTCCACAGATTGTCTTGCATAAATTGCATACATACGATCACCTCGTTAAATAATATGCAAAACGGCAAAAAAAAAGCACCCTCCCGAAGGAGGATGCCTTAATTCAGATGTTAGTCTGTATTAGTCTTAGAGTTTCTCTTAGGAGAAATTACTTTCTCTTCTTAGCAACCAGAGCTACGCCGCCGATTACAACCAGAGCAGCAGCTGCACCAGCTACAGGCAGAACATCGCTTGTCTTAGGTGAAGATGTTGTGCCGCCAGTTGGCTTAGCAGTTGTTGTTACTGTAGTAGTTGTTGTTGTTGGAGTTGTAGATGTAGTAGTTGTAGATGTTGGAGTTGTAGATGTTGGAGTTGTAGATGTTGGAGTTGTAGATGTAGTTGTTGTTGTTGTTGGAGTTGTAGATGTAGTTGTAGTTGTTGTAGTTGTAGTAGTTGTAGTAGTTGTTGTAGTTGTTGTAGATGTTGTATCACCCTTGATGATGATAGCACCATTTACCAGAGCAGGAACATCTGTACCAGCAGGTGTTTTAATCATAGACTTTTCTTCATCACCCTCAAAGTTTACGATTGTGAATACATCGCCTTCCTTAGCATTGCTTGTTACTGTGAAGTTGAGGTTCAAAACAACACCATCTGAAATAATTTCATCACCTGCAACCTGCATGATAGTTGCACCGCACCACATTCTACCAGCATCAGCATTAACAACAGGAACGTTAAGAGCTGTATAGCCATTACCAAGAGCTTCAATAATAGCACCGCCGCTTACGCACTTATC
This sequence comes from uncultured Ruminococcus sp., assembly GCA_947176075.1. GTDB lineage: Bacteria > Bacillota > Clostridia > Oscillospirales > Ruminococcaceae > Ruminococcus_C. Next base: position 12,209 of record CAMWPG010000011.1, read on the forward strand.
AAGAGTCAGCTCAGATGTATTATATGTTACACCATAGCCAAGCTCAAGCCAGCCGCCTGTACCAGACAGTGTCATAGGAACAGTAACCTTATAATTAGCAGCCTTCAGTTCATCAAGTGTCAGTTCAATAGTACCAATAGTATACGTACCAGTTACAGCATCAGCTGGAATTGCAAATACAGCTGCAGAAGCAGCAACTACGGCAACTGCAGAAATAGCAGCAATGCTCTTCTTAAATGTAGTCTTCATTTTAATTAATTCCTTTCAAATATAAAATTTATTTTGATACAGCCGGCGTAATGTAATACGCCGGTTATATGCGTACCTTTTTTAATTAGCCAATAATCTCAGACCAAACTGGATTCTGACCTGCACCAGACTTACCATAGTAAGTCAAAATGTTTGTAGCATCAGAAATATCAAGTCTGCCATCATTGCTGTTCTTACCAGCCTTAGACTCTGTATCTACATCTGCGAGGAAGTATGCCAGAACATTCAGATCTTCATCGTCATTCAGAGTTATTTCCTGTCCAACACCAGAATGACCATAGTAAGTCAGAACCAGTGTAGCATCAGCAATCTCAACATGACCGCTAAGATCTGTATCACCCTTAACACCGATGTAAACGATCGGGTTATCAGTTACTGTAAGATCAGCATTATCAGCAACATTCATTGTTTCGCCCGGAACAAATGTAAGCTTAAGCTCACTTGCAACATATGCTGTACCCTCTACACTGTTGAAATAATCAGCAGGAGTAGCAAATGCAGGCTTCAGGTAATTATTATAATGTGTTGGTGAGATCTTTACTGTGTAAGCCTCATCATGAAGAGTACCAACCAGTGTCAGGCTATTAACCAATCCAGCCAGATCAAATGCATTCTCATCATGTGAGAAATAGTAACCCTTACCGGCTTCAACTTCTATACTTTCCAGAATAAAATCAACCGGAACAATACTATCTGTTGTGTCAGATGTATCTGATGTTGATACTGTAGTAGTTGTTGTTGTGCTGTCAGATGTATCTGATGTTGATACTGTAGTAGTTGTTGTTGTACTGTCAGATGTACTTGATGATGTTGTTGTAGTTGTTGTTGTACTGTCAGATGTAGTAGTTGTTGTAGTTGTTGTTGTAATCTCAACATCCTTGAGAATTATTTCTCTTTTTACATCGAAGTAAGCAACACCATCATTAATATCTCCTCTTGCCTCAACAATCTTATAGGAAGAATCATATGCCTTGCCTTCTTCAGCATTTGCATTTACATATTCCTCAACCTCAGCAGCTTCAGCATCAGAGATCTGGAATGATACAGCATATGTACCATTACTTACTATCACTTCAAAATTAGAACCTTCCTTTGCAAGTGCAGCAACATCATTAGCTGTTACATTAAGTGTGTAGCCATTTGTTACAACAATATCATTCAGAAGATCAACAACCTTATTGAAGTCGCTGCCATGTCTCTGAACAGCCTCGTCAACAGAAGCAGGAACAGTATAAACCTTAGTCTTTTTTGCAACGTACTTAGACACAGCTGCCAGCATTTCATCAGCTGTTGCATAAGAACCTGACTTATTAAGATCAGCAGCCTTTTCCTTAAGCTCTTGAGCCCTATCAAGCTTTGCAAGAAGCTCAATATTCAGTGCATTAGCCACATCATCAGAAACAACATCTACCTGAGCAGCAACAGAATCAGCCAATTCCTTAGCCAGACCCTTGAAATATGCAGCAGGTGCAAGTCCGATGTCTGTACCGTCAGATGTCAATGTGCATTCAACGTCAATTTCCTTTCCAGATTCCAGAGCATTAGCATCAAAAGAAACAGTGAATTCAACAGTCTTATTGAATGCATCCATTGTTACTGTGCCTGTATAGCCCTCTTTTGCAAGAGCCTTACGAACCTTGGAGTAAACCTTAGATTCTGCATAATTTGTCATGTCAGCTGTTGCCTTTACAGTAACAATGCCGTCTTTTACAGTCAGAACTGGGTTTGCTGCTTCGTCCATGATTTCCTTTGCCATAACTGCATAAGAATTGTTTTCAGGAAGCATTGCCAGGAAATCATCCTTAGTAATTTCCTTCTGTGTACCTTCCATAGATGTTGCTACAGCAAGCATCTTAGTATTCCACTCAGACTCGATCTTATCTGCTGGAATAGCTGTGAAAGTATCCAGGGAAAGTGTCTTAGCACTGGCATCTTCTGCAGAAATATTCATAATAGCGCCCTGTGTAAGCACCATTGGAACAGCAATTGCAGCAGCCATGACTCTGTTAAGAATCTTCTTCATTTCCAATTACCTCTCTTTATAAAATTTTTTTTGTGCCCTTTCGCTTTGCATACGTGATCGCAACTGTAAATTCTCATAAATTTACTCGTCTGCCAATCTCAGAACACCATGTATCATCAGTTACAGCGCACGGTGCATGAGCAGCTATAATCGATTTACAAAAGTATTTTAACATATTCCAGCCGGAATGTCAAGTGATTAATCGCATTTTTTTTAAAATTTCTAAAGTAATATTTTTCCCATTTTTAGTGCTTTTACACAATTACGGGGATTTTTTCCTTTTTTTGCAGCTCATCAGCGCTTATCTTTAATATATTTATGTCATCCTGACACTGCCGCTGGAAGCCCTGATGCCCACACATATTTGCGTCCAGTTTCCTCTATAATTTTTTTATCTGCACCTCCCGGCGCTGATGCAAGCTCTATAAATACACATTCCTTTTTAAGACACATTATATCAGCGATCCCAAAAATCTCCGCCGGCACTGTATTGAAAATTATATCAATTTCTGAAAGAACGCTTTTTTCAGGCAATATTTTTGCTGCATTAGCGCCCATTGCTTTTATTTTCATTCTATCGCACGTCTTACGAGCCGATGCTGTCACGTCTGCACCCAGCTTTATAAGTCTGTCAGTCAGGATCATTCCTATCCTGCCGTAACCTGTCACTAAAACTTTACTTCCCCAGATGGTTCTTTCCGTTTCTTCCATAGCTATTTTCAACGCTGCCTCAGCGGTCGGAACTGCATTTGCAATAGCAAGAGCTTCATCCTCCATATAGTTAAATATACTCAGTCCCAGCTCATTTGCAGCCTGCTCTGCCGCTCTACCATTTATTCCCATAAAAACTACGCTGTCTTCTTTTATTTTATCCATTATATCCTGTACTTTTATTTCCTCTGCTCCAAATGGAGCATTTATTCTGCCTTTATTGTCTGTAACCACCGGCGGAAGAAGCAGTATATCTGCTTTATCTGACGTCCCTTTAAATTTTCTGAAAATCATTTGCTCTTCTTTCGGAAGCTTTTCCTCTGAATACCCCACAAGTTCTACATCATAAATATCCGACAGCCTTGCAGCCGCATAAAGCATTCTGATATCTCCGCCGGCAATAAGCAGTTTCTTTTTATCCATACAACCATCTCCGTTTCAGGTGCATTTCAGCTTCGGCTCTTTCTATTCTATGAATATATAGGGCTTTTGGTGCAGGACTATGAGCTTTGTAGAAGCTGCACAAGTTCTCATTTTTATTCTCTAATTCGCCCGAAAAGGCACCTGCATATATACAAGTGCCTTTTCAGAAAATAATAAGGAGAATGTATGAAGATAAGTGGACTGCAAATTTATCTGCGGAATTTAATCCGTCTGTGCTACAGATTCTTCAAGAGTTACTGTAACATCCATCTGTTGACCCTGACGCACTATCGTGAGTACGACCTGCTCGCCTGCGTCATGCTCATTTTTATAATCATTTAATTCTTCTGATGTTTTAATAGTATGACCATCAATGCCGATTATAAAATCCTGCACCTGAAGCCCTGCCTTATCGGCAGCGCCGTTCTTTGTAACACTTATTATACAAGTGCCCATAGGGAAATTATACGCCTGAGAAACTGCCTCGGATACATCCTGACAAACGATGCCGAGCTGTGGTCTGCCTGTTACATAACCATGTTCAATAAGATCATCCACAATTTCCTTTGCCTCAGTGATCGGTATCGCAAAGCCTATACCCTCAATTGAAGCATTATTGCTTGAATAGGTAGAAGACATCTTAGCTGAATTTATACCTACCACCTGTCCTGCACTATTTATAAGCGGACCGCCGGAATTACCGCTGTTTATGGCAGTATCAGTCTGTATCAGCCTCATTTTTTTATCATTTATCGTTATCTGACGATTAAGAGCTGAGATAATTCCACACGTTACAGTATTCTGAAGCTCAAGACCCAGCGGATTGCCTATTGCAACTACAAGCTCTCCGACCTGACATTCATTACTGTCACCAAATTCAGCCGGTATAAGTCCTGTCTGATCTACTTTCAGTACAGCAAGGTCTGATTCTACATCATATGCAACTATTTCAGCGGTGTAAACAGTCTCCTGATCTGACATTTGTATATCAACAGACTGAGCCACGCCATAGCCTGAGCTGCTATCATATACTACATGAGCGTTTGTAACTATATAGCCATCCTGCGATATAACCACGCCTGTACCTGTTCCTACAGCTTCCTTTGACTGTGTGCCGCCGTTTCCAAAATCAAAATATCCAAAGCCGAAGCTATATGGCATATTTGACTGTGCCGTTGAGACAAATGTAGACTGAACTCCTACAACCGACGGGGTCATCTTGTTTACGATCTCCGGAATGGTTATTGCATCCTTACGTGAAGCAAGCTCAATAAGGCTCTTGCTCACTCCTGCCGCAGCTATACCTGTCTGCACTGCTGAATTATCATTATTACTGTCGTTTTTGTCGTCAGAGTCAGCAGACGGATCTGAATAATTGATTTTGCCTGCATCAGATACTCTGCCGCCCTTATTCATAGAATATCCACCAACAAATGATATGCTTACCACAAAAACTGCTGCTGTAACAAGTGCTGCTATTTTCAGACCTTTGCGGCTTTTTTTCTTTTCTGTATTTTCAGCTGACTGTATATTATTGCTGTTTGTATAATAATTTGCATAATTATATCCATTGGCACTTCCAGTCTTATTTGTATATCCGCCTGCACCGAAGCTGCCCGCTGCAGATTCTGATCGATAGGCATTACCGCTGCCATATGACGGATTTCCAACTCCCGTATAGCCATTGCTTCTTATGGGTTCATCCTGATGAGGATTTGGATTGCGGTAGTATCCGCTTCTGTAATCCGGATATGTGCCGCCCATATTGGACGAATGCGCAGCGCCTTCAGCCGCACCATTTGCCTGTGATGGTTCCTCTGCTCCGTCATAAGCGCCATTATTATTATTGTTGTTTTCAAATTCAGCCATGATCGTATCATCCTTTCAATATATTAAGAAGCATTTGCTTTTGTTTTTGTAATTATAATTATACTGTTTTATGTGATAATATTATGATAGCCTATAGAAAACACCGTAAAATTGAATAGCCTTTTCTTTCACATCAGTATGCCATATTTCACACATTTATTTTCCTGCAACAAAATCATCAAATGTTCCGCTTATTATACCTGCCGCTTTTCCTGAATAATATTCCAGTATAAGTGTAGCGTCCTCTATATTAACACTGCCATCCTTATTGCTGTCAGCAGCAAGCGCATTCACTCCAGTGATCTCTGGTGCTTTTCCGACAGCATTTGACGCATAAATAGTCAACGCAGCTGTAGCATCATTAATATTCACAGCGCCGTCAGCATCGACATCTCCATAACTGTTTTTCAAGACTCTTCCCAGTATTCCGTTATTTATAGCAGGGTCAACTCCTGCAAGTGTATTTTCAGCACCCGACAGTGTATATGCCCTGCGCATAAGAGTACCGCATTCACTTCCTGTTTCAGGAATATCAAGAGTTTCTATAATTGATTCTGCAATTGCAAGATGCCCCTTGCTGTTAGGATGAACATCAACATTTTTTATATGCGTGTAAAAATATGAATGATTGGCAAATGTTACAAACGTATCGACTATCGATGGTCCTGTAAGGCCTCTTATAATATCATTTACACCGCCGTCTATAGGATAAAGAGTATTATCAGGCTTTCCTTCAAGATAACTGTTAACATTTGCACAAAGTACTGTCATTGAACCGCTTGAGGCAAGTGCGGTATTATCATTTTTCAGATCCATAGGATTATATACAGTCTGAAAAACAATTCTTGCAGATGTCATTGAACTAAGCTGCTCTGTCAGCTGCTGTATATTCGCATTGCAGTTTTTAATAGCATCAGGCATAAATGAATTTAACTTCGTTTGAAGAGCAATAGAATAGAATAGATCCTTATCACTCTCTGCCTTTATAGCTGCTATAAGCTCTGTCATAGTATTATATTTTGAAGCATCTATAAATTCATTATTCAGAACCGGTTTCATAATATCATTGCCGCCTATTGTTATAAGAACAATATCCGCATCAGCAATTTCGCTCTGAACTGCCGGATCTGAAATCTTAGATAAAAGCTCTGCGCTGGTCATGCTGTCCTCAGCAAAGTTTACAAGCTCCGCACCATAGTAACTGCTCACAAGCTGCGGATATGATGCTATCAAAGAACCATCCATTGAATAACCATTTGTAATACTATCACCAAGTGCAACGATCTTCATTGCATCGTCTGCGCTCGCATCAAATGCCATTGAAGTCATCCCCAGAATGACTGAAGCAAATGCAGCTGCATATTTCAAAGTTTTGTTTTTCATAAAAATATTCCTTCCAATTTCTTAAATTATAGTAACCATTCAAAAATAATTTCATATTCTACACATTAATCGTGTGCCTATTGGCAAATATTAAAATTTGTCGTTTAATATAAAATTAAAAAAATATTTCATGCTTTAATTATACACACTTTTGCACTGTATGTCAAGCAATTGAAAAATTTGACAAAATCAGAAAAACCGAAACAGCCGCACTGCAATGCAGCGACGGCTGTTTCAGGAAAAACAATGAGAAAAAAGAGATAAATGCTCTGGACTTCAAAAATTATTGCTTCTTCTTAGCGGACTGGAGCAGCATAAATGCAACTGCTGCAATCGCAGCACCAATAAGCGGAGCTACTATAAATACCCATACCTGAGAAAGTGCATCGCCGCCCATAAACAGTGCAGGACCAAGACTTCTTGCAGGATTAACGGATGTACCTGTAAACGGAACGCCAAGAATATGTACAAGTGTAAGTGTAAGACCGATAACTATGCCTGCTACAGAGCTGTACTTTTCCTTAGATGTAACACCAAGGATCGCAAATACAAACACAAATGTAAGCACTACCTCAACGAGCAGAGCCTGAGTAAGAGTAGCACCCATTGCGCTTGCTTCACCATAGCCGTTAGTTCCCAGACCGTACTCAGTACCGCCAAGGATTCCCATAAGTACAGCGGCACCTGCTATACCGCCAAGTATCTGTGAAATAACATAACCTATAAAATCGGTAACAGACATCTTTCCGGTTATAAGCATTCCAAGTGAAACTGCCGGATTTATATGACAGCCGGAAACATTACCCACTGAATAAGCCATTGCAACAATAACAAGTCCGAATGCCACGGAAATCGCCAGTGTTGAAAATGACAGCGGAACGATAACACCCTGCGCATTGAGCATTGCATTAGCGGCAGCAGCGCTTCCGCAGCCAAAAATGACTAACACAGCAGTGCCTATAAATTCTGCAATATACTTTTTAATAGATTCCATTTTTTCAATTCCTTTCAAATTTAAGTTTGAATTATGTATATATTATACCATAGCAATGGTCATTTGTCAATAAAAATCGCTTAGTGAGCTGTAAAAATATGCCATTCATTTTTGTGCAAAATACACAAACGCTAACCTGCCAATCCAGAGCGTTCTATTCCTTCGGTAAAATACTTCTGGAGAAAAATGTACATAATAAGTATTGGCATAACGGCAAGCAGGCAGCCTGCTTCAAGCCATACGACCTGTTCACGAACGCTTACATCTAAGCCTTGAAAAATCGTTTGAGAAAGCAAACTGCTTAAATTTTTAAGGCTGAGCGCTATTGTCTGATTTTTATCAAAAAATACAGAGCTTACATAGAAATCATTCCAGTACCATACAATGGAAAACAGAAACACTGTAAGCAGCGGCGGCCGTGCATTAGGCAGCATCACAGTAAAAAATGTCCTTACTGCGCCGCAGCCGTCAAGATATGCCGCATCCTCAAGCTCCGCAGGCATTCCTCTAAAAAACTGACGGAATATAAATATCATAAGTCCAGATTTTATACCGCATCCCATAGCCGCCGGAATATACATACATAATGGATTGTTAATAAGATTAAAAGGTCCAAAATGTCGAAAGATCATATACTGAGGAATTGCTGTCACCTGCACCGGTACAAGTATCATCATTATAACTATCCCAAAAAGCAGTCCTCTTCCTTTGAATCTGAACCTTGCAAATCCATAGCCTGTTACTGCGCACGATATAACCTGTAAAAGGCAGCAGCCTATATTAAGAAAAAATGTTCTGCAAAGAGTTTTCCAGTAATCCATTATCTCCATAGTTTCTCTGATAACGCTCAACGTCAAATGCTTAGGTATCCATATAACCGTAGGATCGCTCATATCCTCCGGCATACGAAAAGCACAGCTTATCATGTAAATAAGCGGATAAATTATGATAAATCCCAGCCCTAACAATATCAAAAAACGGACAATACGCCATATCGCACTGCTAATCGCCTGTCTGCTTACAATAATTTTACCAAATCCTTTCATTATTCTACCTCATAGTAAACAAATTTATTTATTATAGCTGAAATAATACCAACCGCTGCAAGGACTATGGCGAAATATATCCACGCCATAGCAGAAGCTTCTCCATACTTCCAATCCATCTGCATATCAAGAATCCTGCACATTACAGAATTATCCGTATCAGTGAACGAATCTATAAAAGTGAAAATAAAGCAGGCTAAAAATACAGGACCTACTCCCGGCAAAAGCACCTTCCAGAAATAATCCCATCCGGAAGCTCCTTCTATCTGCGCTGCTTCTCTTGCTGAAGCCGGTATATTCTGAATTGCTGCCAAAAACATCAGTATCTGTATTCCTGCTTTCCATATGATGCCGAAAATATCATTTGCTATCGCCTCTGCCGCCAGAGCAGCCTGCTCAGAAATACCATATATATCAAAATATCTCATAAGACTATTCAGAAGATCTGCTGAAATCATAGTGGAATAGCCGCCGCCGTCGTTTCCAGTACTTGCCATATTTCCACTGATTATATTGTATATCGGTCCTGCTGCAATTATAACAGGAAGGAAAAATACTGCTCTTGCAAATGTCCTGCCACGGAATTTTTGGCTAAGCAGCATTGCTGTAAACAAAGACAAAAGCATTATAAGCGGCGTTTTCCAAAGCGTCTCTTTCAGCACCTGTATAAGATATGTTCGATAATTCGGATCCTCATTCAGTGCGTAATTATACTTTTCAAGTCCTGCAAAGCTGCCTGTCATCCCGCCTGTATCGGGGCGTATATCAAAGAATGAATATATAAACGATTGTATAAGAGGCAGCATAAAAAAAACAAGAGAGCCTATAAGCCATACAGATATAAATCCAAAGCCCTGCATATCTTTTCTTTTTTGAAAGCTAAGCTTCATAAGAATCACTCTCCATTTGACGAAGTATCGCAAAGATAGTATTCCTGCCCGTCTGCTGTAACAGAGCATTTTTCAAGATCCACTATTATCTCAATACCGCCCTCATATTCAGTATAAATTTTATTACCGGATCTTTTATATGCTGTGATAAACTTTCCCTCCACTTGGGACAGTATCTTTTCTGAAAACAAAAAATCCTGTGCTGCCTGCTGCGTCCAACTGTCGTAATAAGTATAGTAAAGATGCTCCAGCTCTGTACCGCTGATGATCTGCACATTTTCACCTATCATATCATAATGCGGATTGCTCCCCGATGCCATTGCAAGAAGCAGAAGCTCTCTGCGGTCGGCACTGCCATTTATAGGTTCAGTTGAATATGACTTTAATCCATGCAAAACCATCTGATAAAACGGTATGTCCTCGTCAAAGATATCATATCCGCTCGAACAAAGCGGCACATTATTTATCCTATCTGCATATGGCAGAACATAAGCATTAGCTTCATCCGCAAGAATGCTGTCTGTGCAGTCTTCAAGCATTTTAAGTCCGTCTGTAAGCAGCTGCTGCGCTTCATCCCTCGAAATTTCCCTGCTGCCATAGTCACCGCATAACATGGTAGTAAGCTCCGACAAACATATATTATCTATACCGTTTTTCTTTAGATTGCACGACAGATTTTCAAAAACCTCTGGATACTCAGCCGGCGATAAAATCGACAATGATTTTTTATTCATATTCTTACTGCCGCTGACAATGTTATAATCATAAAGAGATGCATATTCACCCGATATGCGCCTTGAAGCATTACTTATTGCCCTATAGCCGCTGCCGGAGCTGAACGCCGCATTCTGCACAGAAGGATAAAACGCAACGCCATTCAATGCTGAATACTCAGCAAGATTATAAAATTCATCTGCGCCTATAGATTTCGACACCTCGGCTTTTGTATCTATTCTGTTTTTTATGCCATCGTCTGTCCATTTATTAAAGCTCACTACCATATTTGAAATACCTGCATTTTTCAAGGTTTCTATTATATCACTTGCCTGAGATGCTGTCGTAAGCGGTGTTTTCATTGTTATCGGAATACCTAAGAATGAGCGCTTTTTTAAAACAGCTCCATAAAAATCAACATAAAGCTCCGCAGGCGGTGTCTCTGTCCTTATGACATTCATTTCTTTTATAAGATATTCCCGATATGCTCTCGCAATATCTACAGGCTCTGCTGCGTTATTATCCGTACCCTCTACCGGATAATAGCGCAAGGATATTCTGTCCGTCTTTATATTTCCGCTTTCAAACACCGTAATGGCATTTACCATATCTCCTGACATATAATAAGTATCGCTGCCTCTTAGAATAAAATCAAAGCTGCAAAGATTATAGCTGCTTTTTGATACACCGCTCACGCTGGCATTGAGTCTTGCGTTTGAGTCGCCTCTGGTGCACACTGTCATAAGTCCGCTGCATCCGCTGATTATACCGTACATGGGCAGATATATCTGCTTTGTATTATCTATAGTTTCAAGCGGTGCAGCTGCCGTATCCCTGCCATAAACCATACCTGAATAGCTCTTTGAATTTATTTTGCCATTATTGAAGTTTATAACAGCTCCGCAGCCATCGGGAATAATAAAGCACCCATTATCATCCGCTCCGGCAGCACCAAAGCTGCTCATGATCGAAAGCTCAGTAAGCAGTCTGCCATCATTGGTTTCTTTTATATCAGCTGTTTCAACCGAAGCTTCAAGGTAATTTTCACCTATTGTAAACCTTACCGGAATAGTTATTCCTGCCTTTTTAAACTCGTAGATCATCTCTACTCCGTTATTTATATCCTTTATCTTAACAGACGCACTGGTTTTAGAGCAAAGTCTCGTATCAGAACGTTTTTCAGGCTCACAATAAGTAATGCAAAGCGGTGAGCTAAGCTCTGATATGACGACATTTGAAGCCAGCGAATCATTTTCAGCATTTTCAGGGCATGACCGCCATGTGGTCCCTGATGTCTTATCAGTAAGAAATATTTCCCCATTTTCATCGTTTACATAAAGCGCAAGGCGTTTATTCTCCGCAGCAATACGGAATTTTTCCTCTTTTGTAATATTTGCTGCAAAAACAGGTATATGAAAAATATTAAAAATAACAATTGCCGACAATAAAACCACGACGATGATATAAATACGTTTTCTCATAATTCAGGTGATCTCCTAATATTTCAATCTGTATTCTATCTCTGCAATGATCGTTGCCGCAAAGACGTAAATCTGCTGGATAAGCGCTGCTGCCAGCACGAGAATCAAAATAATAATAATCATTCCAGCAATTGTAAATAATATTGACAATACTGTTTTTGATACGCTTAATTGATGCGCCGCCTTTATTCCTGTAAATATAAGCATTGCTGACCACAAAATTCCTATAACACCCGTAAGCGTTATAAATATTCCCTCGTCCCTAATAAGAATATGCGACAACATCACTTGAACATAAAGGCTTACTGTATACGGTATAAGCGCATATGCACTGTAAATATATATTCTTCTTATAGTTCCCTCTCCGTCAAAAAAAGTGCAGACCGCACGATTTGATACTGTCCATGCAAGAAACAAAAATACAGTTCTGATAATAAACGATAAAATGCTGAAGTCTTCCACAGATGTAATAACAAACTGCTTGCCGTAAAAATTTTCACGCAATATAGTTCCTGCAAACCACAGTGCTATTACGATATTGGATATTAAAATCGAACCAGCTTTTTTAAAGCGAAGATCCTCAAAGCCGTCAAACGGATGAAAGACAGTATGCAGCACCCACTGCTTTTCTGTAAGCTCAATCACTATCTATCATCCTCCTCTGTATCTGCGCAGCTTTTTTCTATAATGCCTGTGAATAATACGCAAAATTATAAACACAGCTATAAAAGCTGATACAATAGAGAAATTTTTGCTGAGCCACTCAGCACGATAGCCTTCAAAGGCTTTATTGTAATGATAGGACGATCCGCCAAGCTCTGCATATTCCATTGCTCCTCTATAATCGCCCTTTCTCAGAAGCGCAGAGGATATCCCCAGATATGCTGCGGTATAATTACCATCACACCTCAAAGCTTCTTGCCACGGCTTCAAAGCCTCCTCGTACTTTCCGTCATTATAAAGCTTATCCGCATCATGTACTATTTTCCCAAAGTCCGTTTCCTCAAATATTGTAACAGTATTTTTCATGCTGTCCGTTATAAAAATCCTTTCGCCTGTACATTCAACAGCTGTTGGCTTTAGTGAAAATCCTCCCAGACAATCGCTTCTGCCTCCCATTATAAACAACAGACTGCCTTCTTTATTATATTGAAAAACTCTGCCTGTACCTGTGTCCAAACAGCATATTCTGCCTTCATTGTCAACATCTATATCAATAAGCTCAGTTTTGAAAACCTCACCTGAATCTGAATTCTGATACCTTGGCAGATCTCCGAATACTGTATCAATTCCGGCAAAAAGATTCTTTCCGGCAGGATTCACCTTCTTAACACGATCGTGTCCGGCATCAGCTGAACCTGTTACAGTATAGACAAAGCCTTCTTTGTCTATATCAAAGCCTGTAATGCCAGCCGGAACACTTCTGGACATTGCACTTCTCATCTTATCTGTAGCAAACAGCTTCTTGATATAATCCGATATGACCTTTGCTGTCGGCAAAACGCTGCCTGCACCATAATAGCCCTCAAATTCTCCATCTCTGCTAAAAAACGCTGCACCTCCGGTAATATTATCAAGTATTGCGTAAATGTTGCCATACTTGTCAGCTATTACCTTTTCAGGACGAAATGTTTCGCTTTCATACATATCTGAATCAGGTTTTGTAACAATAAGACTGACATTTCCGTCCATATCTGAAACAATAATCCTTGAGTTGCCGGTATCGGATATATACATCAAACCATCATCAGAAACAAATATTCCCTCAGGCGATGAAAGATTAAAACTTGCACCATTATTATCTGTAAATATGCTGTAAACCATAGAAGCTTTAGTAAAATCAGGATCGACCTCTATTATACGGTCATTACCCTTGTCTGCTATGAAGAAGCTGCCGCTGTCCGCACAAAAAATATCAGCCGGCTGACTAAGCTCTCCGCAGCCAAGCTCATTTCCATTTACCGCTTTGACTGCCCTGTATCCCGCTTGAGACGGCACTGCCTCACCATAAAAGTTATAGCTGTAGCTTCCTTCTGCGGATACATATGAAGCTTTTGACAAAAAAAACGCACAACACACAAAAGCCAACGCAGCACCTGCATTTCCACGCATAAAAAGTCACATCTCCTCTATTCTTTAAGCCCTGAATGAGCCATTGTTTCAATAACATGACGTTCTGCAAGCATGAATATAATAACAGGCGGCACAAGCATAAACACTGCCGCTGCCATTGCAACGCCGGCTCTTGAAAGTCCTGCCGCTGATGCCTGCATGACCACAGTCGGAAGCGTTTTCAGAGATTCATCAAATATAACAGAACCTCCCTGAATATTCCAAGCAGCCTGAAATGTAAATATAACAAGAGTCATAAGAGCAGGCTTCTGATTTGGCATAACTACCTGCCAACATATACGAAAAAGTCCTGCTCCGTCTACCTTTGCAGATTCTATTACTGAATCAGGCATCTGACTTATAGCCTGACGCATCAAAAAAATACATATTGGAGACGCAGCCGCAGGAAGTATCAGCGCAGCAATTTTGTTCACAAGTCCCATTTTAGCAAGAACCATATACTGCATTATATAAATGACATTACTTTGATAAAGAAGCGCTGCAACTATAAGTGCATTTATGAGCTTTGCTCCGGGGAATTTTACCTTTGCAAGACAGAATGCAGCCATTGAAGAAAAAACGACCTGCATAATCGTTACAGCCACAGTTACAAATACGCTGTTGAAAACATATCTCGAAAAAGGCACATGCTCGCCGCTGCAAATTCTGAACATTGCGGTATAATTTGAAAGCGTTGGCTCTGTCACATAAAGCTTTGGAGGAAATATAAACATCTCCTGAATCGGCTTCACAGACATTATTACAGTCAGATAAACAGGCATTATCATAAAAAGCGCAAGAATTGCAAGAATAATAAATATTCCTATATTGCCCATCCTTTTCCGTGCTGTCATATAGCTTCTCCTTTATAAAAATTTATAGTGAAGGTGTCAGTCCATATATTTTCTGAGCAGCCTACCTACAAGCCTATTTAAAAAGTACATTACAACAAATAAAATCATACATATCGCAGAAGCATACCCCATCTCATAGCGTATCCATCCATAATCATAGGCGTGATTCATGATAGTATGCGCTTTATAGTCCGTACTCGGAAAGCCGAGAAGATTCTGCGAAACAGTGCCTGCTGCAAATGCACTTACTATCTGCATAACTGCCGCAAACATAAGCTGAGGTGTCATTGCAGGTATAGTTATATATATAAGCTCCTGCCAGCGATTCTTTATGCCCTCTATAGCTCCTGCCTCATACCATGTACGGTCTATATTTTGAAAGCCTGCACGAAGAGCCAGAAATCCTGTGCCAAGGCTTAAATACATTTGCACTACTATTGTAACTAAAAGCACATACCGCGCATCGGTAAGCCACTGAACAGGAGATGTTATAATGCCAGTGTTCAATAGAAATGCATTTATATATCCATGTGAATCACCGCTGAAGATCAGCTGCCAGACAGTATAAACACTGGACATTGAAGGTATGTAAAATATAAGGGTAAATATAGTTCTTAGCTTTGGTCTCATCTCATTTATAAGCCATGCGATCAGAAAGCAAAGCACATAGCTTACAGGTCCTGTGAATATAGCTGAAACAAGCGTTACACGCACTGATTGCATGAATATCTTATCTGAAAGAAACAATGCGCTGTAATTGGAAAGCCCCACAAACTGCGGAAACTGCACCATATTAAAATCAGTAAATCCTATCGGCATCGACATAAGCACAGGGATAATCGTAAACAGCGTAAAAAAAAGCATAAACGGCAGCAGCATAAGATATGCTGATTTATTTTTCTTTATAGAAACAAGTGTTTTTCTAAGCGGAGCATTATCCAAACGCCTGCAACCTCCTTTTAATTTTTTCTCGCCATTTCCTTATTTATATCCCGATCATAACGCATAAGCGCATCTCTTGGATTTTCACCGTTATTTACAACATCACGAAAAGCGTTCATTATATTTCTTGTAACTGCATATGACGATGGAAGTATAGGTATCTCCTCTGTCTGGAGCATAGTGCTTTCAAGAACGTCAAGCTCTTTTGCCGACCACTGCATCTGTCGGAGCGTCTCGGTATTGGCAGGTGCATATCTTCCAAGCTGTCCCATAAGTCCCTCTGTTTGCTGTGCGTATTTCGTCTGCACCTCTGATGAACAGAACCACTTTATATATTCCCATGCAGCTTCTGTCTTTTTCCTGTCATTATTTTTGAAGATCACTGCGCCTGACCCAACGGAATTAACAGTATGTGAAATGCTGCCGTCTGCCAGCTGCGTTCCCGGAACAGATGTAAAATCCCATAAGCCGTTTATCTCCGGAGCGGCTGTACTGAGCTGATTGCAAAACGTATAATCTGCTATAACTATAGGATAATCTCCCGTACGAAAACGGCTGAATGCGTCATATTGCTGCGGCAGGCTGTATTTTGTATAAAAGCTTGTCCACTGTTCAAATGCACTAATGGCTTCATTTGTATAAAATGTAGTCCCTGTCTTTGAAGCATTATAGTAATTCATGCCGTTTTGCAGCATAAGCACTGCAAATGTATGCCCTGTTTCAGTTACAGAAGATGCAAGTGCTGTACCGCCTGATACAGACTTCGCACCGGGCAGCACAAGTCCTGCGGACATATAATTTCTCTGCAAAATCGGAAGTATGTCTATAAGTTCCTGCCATGTCTCCGGCGGCGATGTGATGCCAAGACCGCTTAATATATCCATTCGGCAGAACATTACTGCCCAGCTCCTTACAAGAGGTACGGCATATATATCGTCATTATACGTATACGGCACAAAGGCATTATTTGTATACATTTGAGATATTTGCTCAAAGCCCTGAAATTCTGATATATCCTCAAGAAGCCCACGGCTTCCAAGATTCACGGGTGTTTCTCCGCTGAGAAACAATGCTGCATCCGGTTCTTCATCTGCAAGGGCTGCTTCTACTATACCGCCCGATACAAGCTTTACCGAAACGGGAATACCTGTTTCCGTGATGAATTCTGATTCTGTAAGTTCTCTTACGACCTGTGCCTGTTCACGTCCCAGCTGCACCCACACCTCTATTCCATCGCTGTCGTCTATATTATTATCATCTTTTATAAACGAGGAGAGAAATCTTTTAAAGCTGTAAGCTATGCGGCTGAAAAATCCGGCTTTTGTATCTGAAAAATCACTACTCTTTGATGCAAGCTCAATATAGTCTATCTCCAGCGGCTGATCTCGATAATCACGCATCCATGATGATATAGCCGCTGTACAGTCTTTTATCTGAGAAAGATAAGCAGGTATTCTTATTGGCGACTGAATGCACTTTTCAAGTATAACCGCCATATTTTCAAGCGAAGCAGCTTCTGATCCTTCTGAACCAGAAAGCAGCTCTATATCAGACTTTATCATTCTTAGATGACCGGATATTCTTTCAAAGCTGTCTGTAAGTCCGGGTATCTTTTCATGAACATAATAATCAGTATATTTATCAGGCTGCGTGCCTGTTATCATAGCTATTCTGCGATAATTTTCATTAAGCTCATATACTATATCCCCAAGCTGCTGTATATATGAGCCTATTACACCGGGAATAGCTTCCATTGTTAAGGTATGAGCTTCTCCGGCAGTAAGATATATATATATATCATCGCCATCCTCTGTTTTCACATCATTAAGCTCAAAGTCAGTGCTGTAATTAAAGCGAACCGCAGACATATCCTCACACGGAACCTCTCCGTCAATATAGAGCCTTCTGTTGGAGAAAAATCCACGCATTTCCTCCTGCCTTGCCTTTATGCCTATTTTGTACCATCCGTCATTTGGTACTTTAAACTCCCATGTGAGCGTTTGTCCTGATTTTTTGTAGCTGCCCTTTCCTATTGTGTTATATATAAGATGCCATGGATCAGACGGAGAAACATCGCAGCTGGAATTGTCATATGTAGGATACAAAATAGGTGACGACTTGTATTTTGCATTTTCTCCCTCTATCCGTACCAAAGCAGACGGAGTATCATCAGGAGACACGCAGGCATTTATACCTGCGATATACTCCCCATAGGTTTTATATTTCTCCGGGCAGTGAAGCTTTATATATTCTATATCAATGCTTCCTCTCTGAACGTCAAGCTTTACGGTATGTCTGCCCTTTTCAAAATAAAAAATCAACGGCTCATTTTGCAGACCATCTGGATCCTTCAGATCTGTTTTCTGCTGAATCTCCACCTGCTCCTGAGCAGATCTTATCTCATCGCCATTCCTGTCCTTTTGAATAGCTTTTTCAGCCCTGTATACCTTATTGAGTCTCAGGCGCTGTGCGCTGTCAAAGGGAATATTCCCATCTATTTCCATTGAAAGCTCTATTTCAGCCGATGGCGATATAACAGGCAGATAGGAGATCTCAGCACAGTAAAGACCTGACCAAAGAATATTCACCTCATATAAAAAGCTGTCATCTTCACGTCTAATCAGCGAAAGGCTTAATATATCTTCGGTATATTTTTCATTACTGTATTTTTCGGTGTATTCTCTATATGTAATATTCCCGCTGCTATAGATCGGCGATTTATTTTCTTCGTGTATTTCTGCCAGTGCAGGAGATATGTCTGTTTCAGCGGATACATGAAAATGTGCCGCACCAGTCATCAGGCTAAGCGACGTTACTATGCTTATAAATGACATCATGTATTTTCCGCCAAACATACATATCACTGCCTTTCGATACTTCATAAAAATATTATACCAAATCGTTTGTATTCTTGTCAAGCTGCACAAGTGAATTTAATAAACTAAAGCCTCTCCGTTACGGAGAGGCTTTTACACATCAACATCTGCTGCTCTTTCAGATGCCCTTGACATCTCTTTGCGCCAGCGCAGACCTTCTTCCTTTTTTTTTCGTCTCAGAT
Source organism: uncultured Ruminococcus sp. (assembly GCA_947176075.1). Lineage (GTDB taxonomy): Bacteria > Bacillota > Clostridia > Oscillospirales > Ruminococcaceae > Ruminococcus_C. Next base: position 30,979 of record CAMWPG010000011.1, read on the forward strand.
CCCTGAAAAATCTTTTCAACAGCTCACTGCACTGACTCTCCATAAAGCCATCAGTAACCTCAGGCTTATGATTATATGGAAAAGTAAACATTTTCTGTACTGAACACACTGACCCCGATTTTTCATCATACGCACCGAATATCACCCTGTCTATCTTAGCATGAATAATCGCACCGGCACACATAGGACAGGGTTCAAGTGTGACATAAAGCTCGCTGTCAACTATTCTCCAACCTCCAAGCCTGCGGCTGGCATTCTCTATAGCCATAATCTCTGCATGAGCAAGCGGCGATCTGTCATTCTCACGGCTGTTCCAGCCCTCGCCTATAATATTGCCGCTCGGCTTGTGAACTATCACTGCACCGACAGGAACTTCCCCCAAAGATGCTGCATATTTTGCAAGCTCCAAGGCTCTTTCCATATGGACTTTGTCGGTACTGCTATTATTTCTGATGCTGTCCATATCACACAAATACTTCAATAAGCATTAGAATACCGCAAAGCACCCATACCATTAAAAGCGAAGTTTCTAATACACTATACCGGATCTTACCCTTTACAGAAATAAAGGTCTCATAATCTTTCATTACAAGCAGCTTATTTTTAGAAAAAGACAGTATAAAGCAGCTTATCAACCCTATTATAAAAACCAGAATCGTAGATATAAGCTCAGCCGGAATACCGCTTATATCAGGAAAATCCTTCCACCAGAATGTCATAAAGCTAAGAATTCTTACCGTTATATGAACAACAATTCCCGTCATTATCGAACCGCTTTGCCATATACCATAACCGGCAATAACAATTGTTGTAAAAATCATCAGAGCTGAAAATGGATTGTGCATTTCCGCTGTTACGATCACTGCGATCATAATAACCGCAAAGCTCACTCCAAACTGCCTTAATGCCTGAAAAAGCGCACCATGGTAAAGAAGCTCTTTCATGATCGGCACCAACAGCAGTTCAAAAATAAGAAAAGCCGTTTTGCATCCTGTACTCATGTTAAATGATATTTTGTATGTCATGTTGATATCATTTACAGTGAATATATTAAGCGGCAGATATATCCTTATAAGCGTAGTAACTGCAAATCCTATAAGCGCAGCAGTGATTGCAGCAAAAACTGCCCAGCTATTACCTACTTTAAACGGATATGCTACTTTAAGAGGCATTTTTAAGATCTTACGCATAAAAAGCAGCGGAAAAACAAATTTCATAACTCCTTCGAATACAAAAGCTATGAGCACTGCATACTGATCTCCGCATGCTGAGCTTTCATGAAAACTATAGCCTATATCCATTCCCAGACCCTTAAGCAATAATATGACCGGAATGATAAGAACATTCTCTGCAATAGCATATATAAAAACGGCAGCAGTTATAATTTTGCATACACTTTTAAGAGCTGATCGCTCCTGATTTTCAGACATCTCCTTATGCGTTCCGATTCCGTCTACATATGTATGAAGATTTCTTGAACGCTTTCCTGCAAAAACAAAAGGATTGCCTTCTTTGCTTCGCCACTCACGGTAAGCTCTGTTATATTCTGCGCTTTTGATCGGAGAATCCGAAGTATGCGCTGATTCTGTTTCCTCACTTAATTTTTTATAGTTTATTTTTTTCATAATAGTGTCCTTTGGCAAAAATGCATTGCGGCAGATGCGCTTTATATGGTAATTTTTTATATACATTTAAAATTTTGTTCAGCATCTCGCTGTACACGTCTTTTCTGCATATCAGACTTAATCAGTATTTCTTTAATTATATCACACCAACACAATCTATTAATGTGATTTTTGCACATATTCTATGTTATTTTTTGTCCTTTTCTTTTACGAC
>CAMWPG010000012.1 GCA_947176075.1 uncultured Ruminococcus sp.
ATGTAGGTTCGTGTAATGATAATCAGCTTTCAGTTATACGTAACAAAAAGATTGGATTTGTATTTCAAAATTTTAATCTGCTTCCTCGTCAGTCTGTTGTTGAAAATGTTGCGTTGCCGCTTTTATATGCAGGTGTAAAGAAAAAAGAACGTATACAAAGAGCAAAGGAAATGCTTGTGCGTGTAGGACTGGAAGAAAGAATGAATTTCAAACCTACGCAGCTTTCGGGTGGTCAGAAACAGAGAGTTGCTATTGCACGTGCAATGGTAAGTCATCCAAGAATGCTCCTTGCCGATGAACCGACAGGCGCACTTGATACGAAATCAGGAGAGCAGGTAATGGAGCTTTTTCATGATCTTAATAATGATGGCGTGACTATTGTCATGATTACTCATGAGCCAGAGATTGCAAGGCATGCTGGTAGAGTTGTAACTATACGTGATGGAAGACTTGAACATGGCGGCTTTGGCAGTCCTACATCAAACAAGGAGGACAGTATATTATGACAAAGGCAGGAAAGATACTTACAGTTACTGTTTGTCTTGTGATTGCAGCAGGCGGAACAGCAGGAGGCACTGTATTCTATCGTTCAAAGCAGTCTCAGAAGCATAAAGTAGACGTAACTCCGGTTTCCTATATTATGGAACAATACTGGGGCGATGAAATATATATGGACGGTATGGTTGTTGCCAGCAATACTCAAAGTGTTATTTTATCGAATAATCAGCTTGTGGATAAGGTTCTCGTGAAAGAAGGAGATGCGGTAAAAAAGGGCACTCCTTTGCTTGATTATGATATGATGGCAGTTGAACTTGATGTAGCACAGAAAAAGACAAGCCTTGCTTTGGCAGAAGATCGTGTGCGTCAAGCAAACAGAGAGCTTGAAAGGCTTAAAAGCCTCCGCCCTTCTGAGGAAATGCCTGAATTTCCGGAAGAACCTTTTGAGCCGGATATTGATACTGAAACACCGCCCAATATTCTGTCTGAGATAAAGGATGTTTCTGAAGCGGCAGATGGAAACGGCAGCATTTCTGATCCATATCAGTTTGCGTGCAGCGGAGATACTATTGTAAGAGCAAACGTTCTTGAACAGCTTAGCAATGCTAATAATTCAGCTGTGTTTGTAGTTTATGATGAAACAGGCTATGCAGCATATGCGTGGCTTGTATCTGCTGAATCTTTGACTGGTATTTCACCTGCTGATTGGGTGCTCGGAGACGGTATAACGCTCACTGAAGATGGCGGAGTTCAGATACGAGGAGGCAGAGTATGGTATGGTATCGTGCAAGTAGGAGGATCATTCGATTATGACCCAGCAGGAAGTAATCCTGATGAACCTGTGGAATCGTCAACAGATATAACAGAAGAAACGCCTACAGATACAACAACAGAGAAAATTACAGCACCTGAATCGGGTACTTTGGTACAGCCGGCTGCTATTTTTAAGCCGCTCGCTTCTATAGTACCTCTCGCATCTAAAAACAGATCTGAGGATTATATGTATTCACGCTCAGAACTGCAATATAAGATCTCTCAGCAGGAAGTTGAAATACGTATGGCGGAGATCGAGGTAAAGAAGGCTAATATTGAATATGACGCTGCACTTGAAAAACAAAAAAATCCTCAGGAGCTTGCCAAAATCAATGGCATTGTATCAAAGGTAGCAAAATCAGCAGAAGATCTTGAGATAAATGAGCCTTATCTTGTAGTTAGAGGTGAAGGCGGAGTTATGATACAGGGAAATGTAAGTGAAATGTACCTTGACAAGCTAAGCCCTGGTTCGGTTGTAAATGTAAATTCATGGGAGACAGGCGAAACAGTATCTGCACGTATAACAGAAGTTGACAGTACGCCATCGTCTTATGATTATCAGAATTACGGTCAAAATCCAAACAATAGTCTTTATCCGTTCCGTGCATCGGTAGAGGAAGAATGTGAACTGACTGTCGGCAATTATATAAGCATTACATTTTCAGGAGAAGCCGATAGCAGCAATTTCTACATACCGGTAAGCTATGTAAGACAGGAAAATGGACAATATTATGTTATGAAAGAGTCAGAGGACGGAAAGCTTGAAAAGCAGATTATCCAGACTGGAAAAATTATTTATGGCGGTTACTCGATCGAGATCATTTCAGGACTGAGCGAGTCAGATAATATCTGTTTTCCTTATGGCAAATATGTGACCGAGGGTGCTCTTGTCAAGAGAAAAGGCGATACATCTTATTAAAGGAGATTATGCTATGCTTGAAAATATACGTTTGTCCTTGCAGGGAATATTATCCCACAAGGTACGTTCGATACTTACGATGCTTGGTATCATTATAGGAATTGCAGCGATAATTGCCATTGTATCAACTATTAAAGGTACTAATGAACAGATAAAAAATAACCTTATTGGTTCTGGAAATAATGCGGTTGCGGTACAGCTTTATCAGGGCGATTATCCGTATGATTTTTCATATCAAAGCGCACCGAACGGAGTGCCGGTAGTCTCTGATGATATTCGCAGACAGATAGCTGAGCTTGATGAAGTCGAATCAGTTTCATTCTATCGTATGCGTTCATATTGTGAGAATGTTTATTATCACAGCAGTCAGTTCAGTGGTGCTATGTTTGGCATTGACAGCAATTATTTTGATACAGCAGGATATCAGATCCAGAATGGAAGAGGCTTTACAAATAAAGAATATAATGACAATTCAAAAGTAGTAATTCTTGATAATACGGCAGGTAAGAGCCGTTTTTCATCAGAAGATACTATAGGACAGATAATTGATATTGGTACTGAACCTTTTGTAGTTATTGGTGTTGCAGTAGAATCAAAGCCATTTGAACCTGTAATAAATTCAGAGGAAGATTACTGGACATATATGCAAAGTTCAGGCGGAAAAATGTTCATTCCAAGTAAGTCATGGCCTATTGTATACAAATATGATGAACCTGAAAGCTGCCTTGCTAAAGCAGTCGATACAGACAGTATGCCTACAGTCGGCAAAAAGGTTTCGGATATTCTGAATACAACAACTAATATAACAAACGAAGGTGATATGAAGATCAAGTATCAGAGTGAAGATATTCTTGGACAGGCAAAATCACTTCAGGATCTCAGTTCTTCTACTAACACTATGCTTATCTGGATAGCAAGTATCTCACTGCTGGTCGGTGGTATAGGCGTTATGAATATCATGCTTGTATCAGTTACGGAGCGTACACGAGAGATCGGTCTTAAAAAGGCTGTTGGAGCTAAAAAAAGACGTATTTTGATTCAGTTTTTAACTGAAGCATCGGTGCTTACAAGTATTGGAGGTATTATTGGTGTGGGAATAGGTATAGGTCTTGCACAGCTTATTTCAAAGGTAGCATCAGTACCTGTTGCAATAAGCTCAGTATCTATTGTGATTTCCGTAATATTCTCAATGATAGTAGGTATTGTGTTTGGGCTTATTCCATCAATCAAGGCATCTAATCTTAATCCTATAGATGCACTGCGTTATGAATAATAAAATTTAATAATAAATAAATTGACATAATAGGCTATAATACAGTATAATAAAGGCATATCTGTATTATAGCTATTTTTATAAAATGTGAAAGTATATAACAGATTAAAAAGCAAACATTAAGTATAGTAACGGAGGATATATGGAATGAATATTACAAATGATATTTTTTATATTGGAGTAAACGATCATAAGAGTGATCTTTTTGAGGGACAGTACATTATTCCGAACGGCATGGCATATAATTCATATGTTATCATAGACCAAAAAATTGCAGTAATGGATACAGTAGATAAGAATTTCAAGGACGAATGGCTTTCCAATCTTTCATCAGTTCTTGATGGCAGAAAGCCTGATTACCTTGTAGTACACCACATGGAACCAGATCATTCTGCCAATATTGCGGTGTTTACAGATCTTTATCCGGATGCTAAGATCGTTGCATCTGCAAAGGCATTTGTAATGATGAAAAATTTCTTTGGTACAGATTACAGCGATAGAAGAATTATTGTAGGCGAGGGTGATACTCTGGAGCTTGGATGTCATACACTTACATTTGCAGCAGCTCCTATGGTTCATTGGCCGGAGGTAGTTGTATCATACGACAGCACTGATAAGGTTCTATTTTCTGCCGATGCTTTTGGTAAGTTCGGTGCGCTTGATGCAGATGAGGACTGGGCTTGCGAGGCAAGGCGTTATTATTTCGGCATCGTTGGAAAATATGGTGTTCAGGCACAGGCGCTTTTGAAAAAAGCAGCTAAGCTTGATATCAGTATCATTTGTCCTCTACATGGACCAGTGCTTAATGAAAATCTTGAGTATTATCTTGATCTTTACAATACATGGTCAACATATGAAGCAGAAAGCAAGGGAGTTGTAATTGCATATACTTCTGTTTATGGTAATACTGAGGTGGCGGCAAAGCTTCTTTCAGAAAAGCTTATAGAAAAGGGATGCCCTAAAGTACAGCTTTCTGATCTTGCCAGATGTGATATGGCAGAAGCTGTGGAGGATGCATTCAGATATGATAAACTCGTACTTGCAACAACTACCTACAATGGCGATGTTTTTCCGTTCATGAAGGAGTTTATTCATCGCCTTACAGAAAGTAATTTCCAAAATCGAACTGTTGCCTTTATAGAGAATGGAAGCTGGGCGCCTACTGCTGCGAAGGTCATGGCAAAAATGTTGGAAAATTCAAAGAATCTGACAATAGCTCAAAACAGCGTGAAGATAATGTCTGCGATCAGCGATGAAAACCGCATCCAGATAGAAGCTCTGGCTAATGAACTTTTGGAAAACTGATCTTATAAAGTTGTGGATAATGATTGTAAAATAAGGAGCTTTTTTAAATGAGTTTTAAAAAAGATTTTATATGGGGTACAGCGACTGCATCGTATCAGGTTGAGGGAGCATTCAATGAGGATGGAAAGGGACTGAATATTTTTGATACATTTTGCAGAATACACGGAAATATTTTGAGTGATGACAATGGCGAGATAGCTTGTGACCATTATCACCGTTTCAAAGAAGATATAGCTCTTATGAAGAAAATCGGTATCAAGGCTTACCGTTTTTCGATCAGCTGGGCAAGAATATTGCCCGATGGCACAGGAAGCATAAATTATGCCGGAATAAAATTTTATAGTGATCTCATAGATGAATTGCTCAGAAATGACATTGAACCATTTATAACTTTATATCATTGGGATCTTCCGCTGGCTCTTGATAAAAAAGGCGGGTGGAGAAATCCGGATATAGTAATATGGTTTGCCGAATACGCAAAAGTTATATCAAGTTATTTCTCAGACAGAGTGAAGAATTTTTTTACTATAAATGAACCGCAGGTTATTATTGGTGCGGGCTATCAGGCTGGTACTCTTGCGCCTGGACTAAGACTTACAGAACAGGAGCTTTTTGAGGTCGTTCACAATCTTCTTAAAGCGCACGGTGCAGCAGCAGCAGCACTGAGAATATACGGCAAGCAGAAGCTTAATATAGGCTATGCGCAATGCGGATGTATGAACATTCCAGAGACAAGCTCTTCTGAGGATATTGAAGCTGCAAGACGTTCAATGTTTGAGTTCGATGATCCTTCTTTTGCTCCGAACAGTATCAGCTGGTACAGCGATCCGATAATATTCGGACATTATCCGGAACGTGAAATGGCTATTTGTGAGCAGTATATGCCTAAGATTACGGAAGATGATATGAAGCTTATTAGTCAGCCGGTAGATTTTATTGGACATAACGTTTACTGGGGAATGACGGTATCCGGCAAAAATGGAAGAATTGCGCTTGTAAAAGATCCCGGAGGTTTTAAAAATGCACCGCACAACTGGCCCATTACTCATGATTGTATATATTGGGGAGCCAGATTTATCACAGAGCGATATAAAACTCCGCTTATTATAAGTGAAAATGGCAAGTCATGTATTGATACAGTTTCTGATGACGGCATGGTTCATGATGAAGAGCGCATCAGCTATCTTAAAGGCTATCTGAGCGGACTTAAAATAGCGGTAGAAGAAGGGATAGATGTAAAAGGTTATTTCCTATGGTCACTTCTTGACAATTTCGAGTGGGCATATGGCTATAGTGAGAGATTTGGCATAATTCATGTTGATTACGAAACACAGAAACGTACTCTCAAAGATTCAGCAGGTTTCTATAGCGAAGTGATAAAAACGAACGGTGATAATCTTTAAATTAAGAAAGAAGGTATGATCATATGAAGAATGTTATTGAAATAGAGCATCTCAGCAAGAGTTTTAGCGAAGTAAAGGCTGTAGACGATTTGAGCTTTCGTGTAAAGGAAGGCGAGCTTTTTGCATTTCTCGGAGTAAATGGTGCTGGTAAATCTACAACTATAAGCATTATGTGCGGTCAGTTGTCTAAAGATTCAGGCAATGTTAAAATCGGAGGTGCTGATCTTGACAAGGAGCTGGATAACGTAAGGAGAAATCTTGGAGTAGTTTTCCAAAATTCCGTGCTTGATAAGAAGCTTTCTGTAATTGATAATCTGGAATGCAGAAGCGCTCTTTATGGTATAAAAAAGAGTAAATTCAAAAGCCGTCTTGATGAACTTGCAGAATTGCTGGATTTCGGCAATCTTATGAATCGTACAGTTGGCAAGCTTTCCGGCGGACAGAGAAGAAGAATTGATATAGCAAGAGCACTTATCCATCAGCCAAAGATCCTTATACTTGATGAACCTACTACAGGTCTTGATCCGCAGACAAGAAAACTTTTATGGGACGCAGTAACGCAGATGCGTAAAGATAATAACATGACAGTATTTCTTACAACTCATTATATGGAGGAAGCAGCAGATGCTGACTATGTAGTAATATTGGACAGCGGAAAGATTGCAGCAGAGGGCACACCGTTAATGCTTAAAAATACATATACAGGAGATTATATTACTTTGTATGACGTAAATGAAAATGATGTAAAGAATCTTGGACTTCCATTTGTGAATATAAACGGTTCATATAGGATATCTGTTCCTGATACAGCTTCAGCTACAGAGCTTATTATAAAGAATCCTGAGCTGTTTAAAGATTATGAGATCATAAAGGGCAAGATGGACGATGTCTTCCTTTCAGTGACAGGAAAGAATCTTACAGGAGGTGCAGCAAAATGAAACAGCTTAAAGCAATTATTAAACGAAATATAAAGCTTTATTTCAAGGACAAGGCACTTTTCTTTACTTCTCTTATAACTCCAATGATACTGCTTGTTCTGTACAGTACATTTCTCGGCAAAACTTATGAAAATAGTTTTCGTTTCTCACTTGAAGCAGCCGGAGCATCTGCTTCCGATAAACTGATAAATGGCTGTGTTGCTGCTCAGCTTATATCATCACTTTTAGCGGTGATATGTGTTACTGTTGCATTTACTTCAAATATGCTTATGGTTCAGGATAAAATAACGGGTGCTAAGAGTGATCTTATAATGACTTCTGTAAAAAACAGAACATTAGCTATTGGTTATTTTGTTGCTAATCTTTTTTCTACACTGATAGTTTGCGGTGCGGCAGCAGTAGTAGGGCTTGTATATATGTACATTTCCGGTTGGTATATGACCTTTTCAGATGTAATGTTTCTGCTGTTGGATGTGATTTTACTTTCCTTATTTGGTTCAGCTTTATCAAGTATTATCAATTTTTTTGTTTCAAGCAATGGTCAGATGTCAGCTGTTGGCACTATCATCAGTGCAGGTTATGGCTTTATCTGCGGAGCATACATGCCGATCTCTCAGTTTTCGGAGGGACTGCAAAAGTTTATATCTTTCCTGCCGGGTACATATGCTACTTCTCTTATTAGAAATCATACTATGCGTGGAGTATTTGAGAAGATGAGCAATTTAAATTTTCCAAAGGAAGTTATTGAGGGCATAAAGGATTCCGTTGACTGTAACTTATATTTCTTTGAAGAAAGAGTTTCTATTTCTTCAATGTTTATTATTCTTATTGTTTCTATTGCTGTGCTTCTTGCAATATATATTTCAATGGGAGCGCTTTTAAAAAGAAAGGTTAAAAGTTAAAATAATAAAAACGCATCGGATTTTATATTTTTCCGATGCGTTATTTTTATGTCATATCATGAATATGTAAGTATAATATTTTCTGCAACTTCTCTGCATGAAATACATCTGTCCATGGCCTGCTTTTGTATATAGTGATGTGCGTTTGGTTCGCTCATTTTAAGTTCGCTGATAAGCAAAAGTTTGGCACGGTTTACAATACGTATCTCTTCCATTTTTTCTTCAAAAGAAAGAGATCGCTTTTCAGATTTGCGAAGCCTTTCTCTTGAAGACGCAAGCCATCTTAGAGCCTGTATCATTGAGGATTTGGAAGTTGGCTTAGGAATTGTGAAAACACCATGCTCCGCAACTTTATCATAAATCTCGTCGTGTACGTCGCTTCTTACGATAATCAGTACAACTGTACTTGATCTTACTGATATGTCTATAGCAAAATTTATACCTGTATCGTCTGGCAGCGGAGAATTTATCATAATAAAGTCAAATACCCTCTCTACTACGCTTCTTTTGGCTGCACTGACACTTGCAACATTACTGACTGGATAATACTTAGATGTAGGTAGTATATCTGCAAGAGACGCATTAAAGCTCTGTGAAGCAGATACAACAAGAACGCTGTAAACTCGTTCTTTTAAACTCATTTATGTACACCTCTTTTACGGTTTGAGGAATAATTTATCTGTGGCAGTAGATATTCAGTACGGGATAGGGAATATGCTCTTTTATAAATTCACTTGCAGCTGCAATATCGCAGGCTGACTCCAAAGTCTCCGGAAGCCTTTTGAATGTGGAAAGAGTTTTTTTATCAGCTTTGTATAAATTTATATCTGTTGCCGGAGGCAGACTAAGTTTATTTTTGATTCCGTAAAGGCTTGCATAAATTATAAGAGAAAATGCAAGATAAGGATTTGCAGTGGAATCAGTAGAGCGAAGCTCTGCCCGACGATATTTTCCATGAGCAGCAGGAATGCGTACGAGCTGGGAACGATTTTCGCTTGACCACGAAATATATCCCGGAGCTTTGCTTTTTCCGAAACGCTCGTAAGAATCTTCAGAAGGATTAAGAAAAGCAGTCATATCAGAGATCTTATTCAAAACGCCCGCTATCATGTAATAAAGATTGTCATTTTCATCTAAAGACTGTACAGACATATTGATATGAAATCCATTTCCGGGTTTATCCTTGATAGGTTTTGGCGTGAAATCTGCAAACAGACCGTTTCTTCCAGCCACTGTTTTTACTATAGCCTGAAATGTCATTGCATTATCAGCAGCAATAAGAGGAGTTGAATACCGGAAATCTATCTCATTTTGACCCGGTCCCTCCTCATGATGTGAGCTTTCAGGACGTATTCCCATCTGTTCAAGTGTAAGGCATATTTCACGGCGGATATTTTCTCCCTTATCATCAGGTGCTATATCCATATATCCAGCATTATCGTAAGGTATATTAGTACGTTCTCCATTATCATCAAGCTTGAAAAGATAGAACTCCTGTTCAGAACCAAAGGAAAAGCGAAGTCCTGCATTTTCCGCATCTGCAATGGCATTTTTTAAAATGCTTCTTGTGTCGCATTCAAAAGGTCTGCCGTCAGGATAGGTGATAGAGCAGAACATACGAACAACTTTTCCGTGTTCAGGCCGCCATGGCAGTATCATCAGTGTATCTGCATCAGGGTGAAGAAGAAGGTCGGAGTGTGTTTCATCGCCGAATCCTTCAATCGCAGAGGCGTCAAATGCAATGCCTTGTGTAAATGCCCGTAAAAGCTCATCAGGCATTATGGATATATTTTTCTGTTTGCCAAATACATCGCAGAATGTAAGACGTATAAACTTTACGTCCTCCTCCATGATGAACTGCGCTACCTCTTCTCTTGAATATTTCATGAGACGTCTCCTTTCAGTTTGCGACGTACATCTGTTTGAATGGATTGCTGCTGTCAGGAGTTACGATGGTAAATGGAGAATTCATAATATCATCGATATTAGTTTTGAAATATTCGCAGAATTCTTCTACATAAGCTCTGATCTCAGACATATCCTTAGCAGAAGCTTCTCTTGCAGTTACCTGCTTAGGAAAATTGATATCACTGCATTTTCCTCTCAAAAACATTTTTCCTCCGTGCATTCCTGTACACGGGAAGTTGCCGACAATGCGCTTTTCATCTGAATCAAGACCAAGTATAACAATAACTCCGCCGGCCTGATATTCACCCAGAAAGCTTCCAGCTGTTCCGCCGATAACCATAACAGGGATCTTATCCTTGTACTGTTTCATATGTATACCTGCACGATAACCAGCATTGCCTTTTACAAATATTTTTCCGCCGCGCATTGCATAACCTGCTGCATCGCCGATATTTCCGTGTATTATGATTCTGCCCTCGTTCATAGTATCTCCGACTGCATCTTGAGCGTTCGCATTTACTGTAATAGAAGCACCGTTCAGATAAGCACCAAGAGCATTTCCAGGTACACCGTCGATAGTAATATTCTTATCAGACATACCGGCAGCGATAAATCGCTGACCGCAGCAGCCAATGATCGTGCAGTCCTCACTGGACTCACGAAGTTTATCATTTAAACCCTTGTGATCGAGATAGTCAAGGTAAGTTACATCTATCAACATATTATTATACTGCACCTCCGAACTTATTTATGCGGCTTTCACGAGAAAAAGCTGCAAAGGTAGTATCTTTTTTCAGCAGATCAAAGTTTATTGAACTAAGAGGAGTACGCTCACGTATGAGTGAAGTGTATATTCCGGCTCTTGCAGTATTTCCTATCAATATATAGCCTGTCAGAAGTCCGTCACGGGTAAAGAGTCTTTTAAGTGTACCGGCACCCTTTTCCTCATACATTTCTCCGCCTTCATTTTCCTTGAAATAGCTTCCAGCGGTCATAGCATGAAGTCCGAAGAATCCAATAGAGTTCATAGGAATAGCATTATCAAAAATTGAATCACCGCCTGCCATATTGATTCCGGCACATTTTCCCTGCATATAGGCATTAGGAAGAATGGCAAGCACTCTGTTTGCGCCAAGAGAAATATCATTTCCCTCTGTACAGTCGCCTGCTGAATATACATTTGGTATAGTAGTTTCCATTTTGTCATTTATTATTATGCCGCGGTTTACATCTCCTCCTGCATCTTTTACAAGGGAGGTATTAGCACGTACACCTACAGCTAAAACGAGCACGTCAAATTCAACTGTTTTTCCGCTGTTCATAAGTGCAGTATTTTTCTCAAAGCGTTCAGCACTGTCACCAAGCATAAATGAAATTCCGTTTTCCTCAAGATTTTTCTGCATCATAGCAGCGCATTCATCATCAAGAATGCTTGAAAGAACTCTGTTTGCAAGGTCGCATACTGTTATTTCTGCCACTCTTTCTTTTAATCCTTCTGCACATTTCAGACCTATCAGACCTGCGCCTATGATAAGAACTTTGGAGTTTTTGTCTATAGCAGCTTCAAGTGCCAGTGTATCATCTATTGTCATAAATGAAAATTTCTTTTCAACTGTATCAAGGCCTGCAAACGGCGGAACAAATGGAGAGGAACCGGATGCTACGCATACAGCATCATATGCTATAACTTTTTCATCATCAAGGATAATTTCTTTTGAATCCTTGTTTATTTTCACCGCTTTATGCCCGTAAATTACTTCACAGTCCATTTTTTCATAATAATCACTGCTTCTATAGTTCATTTTCACAAGATCTGTCTTGCCTTCAAGATAATATGATATAAGAGGACGGCAGTAAACAGGGTATTTTTCTTCAGATACAACAATAATTTTACTATCCTTGTCTGTACTGCGGATGCCTTCTATACATCCGGCAGCTGCAATACCATTTCCGATAATTACATACTGTTTCATTTTATTCACCTCTCCTCATAAACAATAGCATTGTTCGGGCAACCCTTTACGCAGGCAGGCTCGCCGCATGAATTTTCCAGACAAAGCTCACACTTTTGTACAACGCCGTTTTTTCCTTCTGAAACTGCACCGTAAGGACATACCAAAATACAGGTAAGACAGCCTACGCATTTATTATGGTCAATGCATATAACGCCGTCTTTTATAGAAAGTGCGCCTGATATACAGCTTTTCACACAGAGAGGATCTTTACAGTGACGGCAGGAAACAGCAAAGTTTATGCTTTCATCACCATCAACGTGTATTCTTGGAAAAATAGGCTTGCCTTTTAGCGCTTTTACCATATTAACTTCACCGGAATTTGCAAAGGCACAATTATATTCGCATAAACGGCAGCCAAGACACCATTTTTCATTGGCATATACTCGTTTCATTTAAGTTTACCTCCTATTCGCCTGCATGAGAGATACCAAGTATCTGAAGCTCTTTCTCATTAAGTCCGATTCCACGGAGCATGAGTCTATTTCCACGAAGTGATTCAATTGAATTGATACCCATACCGCCCATAAGCTCTTTTATTTCATGACGCCAAGCTGTCATCAGATTAACAAGACGCTTGCTTCCTATGTCAGGATTGAGACGTTTTACAAGCTCAGGCCGCTGTGTTGCAATTCCCCAGTTGCATTTACCGCTTTGGCACGTACGACAGAGATGACATCCAAGCGCAAGAACAGCAGCAGTTGCCACATAGCAAGCATCAGCACCGAGAGCTATAGCCTTTACAACATCAGAAGCACTTCTGATACTTCCGCCTACTACGAGTGAAACGTTATTTCTTATTCCTTCATCACGGAGACGCTGATCGACAGAGGCAAGAGCAAGCTCAATTGGAATACCTACATTATCACGAATTCTTGTAGGTGCAGCGCCTGTTCCTCCACGAAAACCATCAATTGCTATTATATCAGCACCGCTTCTTGCGATACCGCTTGCGATAGCAGCAATATTATGTACCGCAGCAACCTTTACAATAACAGGTTTTTTATATTCTGTTGCTTCTTTAAGTGATAGTACAAGCTGTCTGAGATCTTCGATGGAATAAATATCATGGTGAGGTGCAGGAGAAATAGCATCAGAGCCTTCTGGGATCATACGTGTTCTTGAAACATCTCCAACTATTTTTGTACCCGGCAAATGTCCGCCTATACCGGGCTTTGCACCTTGTCCCATCTTGATTTCAACAGCAGCACCAGCTTCAAGGTAATCTTTATAAACGCCAAAACGACCGGAAGCAACCTGTACAATAGTATTCTCACCATAGCAGTAGAAGTCCTCATGAAGACCGCCTTCACCTGTATTATAAAGTATGCCAAGCTCTGTTGCTGCCCTTGCAAGAGATTCATGAGCATTGTAGCTGATAGATCCATAGCTCATAGCGGAGAACATTATCGGCATAGAAAGCTCAAGTTGCGGTGAAATGTCACATTTTATTTTTCCGTTTTCATCACGGCTTATCATTTCCGGCTTTTTACCAAGGAAAACCTTTGTTTCCATAGGTTCTCTCAGTGGATCGATAGGTGGATTTGTTACCTGTGAAGCATTTATAAGAATCTTATCCCAGTATACAGGCAACGGATTAGGATTACCCATTGATGATAGAAGCACGCCTCCGCTGTTTGCCTGTTTATATATTTCTTTAATAGTAGCATCTTTCCAGTTTGCATTTTCACGCAAAGTACAGTCGCTTTTTACAATTTTCAGTGCTCTTGTAGGACAAAGTGATACACAGCGCTGACAGTTTACGCATTTTGTTTCATCGCTGAGCATAATACCATTATCAGAATCGTAGGAATGAACTACATTTGCACATTGACGTTCACAAACTCTGCAAGCGATACAACGATTATCGTTTCTTATTACCTCAAATTCAGGATATAAAAATTCTACACTCATCAGAATTTGCCCTCCTTTACTCTTACAATTACAGGTTCTCCGCCTGCCGGAGCGTAAATATTTTTAGCGTTTGGTTCCATTACACGTATAGCAGCTTCTTCGCTTGATATAAATACTTTATCATCTTTTTCACCAACAACCATAGAACGCAGTTTCAGGCGATCATTGAGTGCCATAAGTCCGCCATCAAATCCAAGTACGATAGAGAACGGACCTGTTACCAGCAAACTTGAAAATACAGTACGCAGATATGTTAGTTTCTGTCTCTCCTCTTTCGGTTTTGATTCAATAGTACTCCAGAATGGTGCTGCAATAACGCTGGCAGCTTCTTCAAGTGACAATCCTTGCTTACGCAGAAGATGATCCATTATATATGTAATTACCTCTGTATCAGTCTGTAGATTACATTTATATCCGAACATTTCAATGAAACGTCTGTTTGCATCATAGGATGAAATTTCTCCGTTATGCACTATAGAATAATCAAGCAGTGTGAACGGGTGCGCACCGCCCCACCAGCCGGGAGTATTAGTAGGGTAACGTCCGTGTGCAGTCCAGGAATATCCCTCATACTCATCTAATTTATAGAATACACCTACATCTTCAGGAAAGCCTACTGCTTTGAATGTACCCATATTTTTTCCGCTTGAGAAAACATAAGCACCTTTCATTTCAGTGTTTATCTTCATAACAGTTCTTGCAACGAATTCCTTTTCATCGAGCTGAAGTGAAGCAAGAACTGATTTAAGAGGAGCTACAAAGTATCTCCATATGATAGGTTCATCAGTTATTGCAGGTATTTTCCTTGTAGGAATAACTTCAGACTTTACTATCTCAAATCTTTCTTTAAGAAATACCTCGCAGTTTTTACGTGTTGCACGTTCATTAAAGAAGAAATGCAGAGCGTAAAACTCTTTGTATTCTGGATAGATACCATAACCTGCAAATCCGCCTCCGAGACCGTTTGAACGATCGTGCATAGGCTTCATAGCATTAGTGATCATCTCACCGGACATTTTGTTTCCGTCTTTGGAAATAACAGCTGCAATAGCGCATCCGGATGGAATTCTCACCTGACCTTCTAATTTCATATAGATTCCCTTCCTTTCGGAGAATATAAAAAGAAAGGCATCCAAATTGGAGACAGATAACCTGTTCCAAGATGAACGCCTTTGCTCATTGTTATTATTATACTACGTTTTATTACGCTTGTCAAGCATAAAACTAAAATTTCCGTGCTGTACCATTATATCCCATTATAAATAGTATATATACGATGTTATGAGCTAAAAATATTTTACATATGTACAAATATCACTTAGTATTAAAAAAACAAGCCCGATTCAAATCATTTATTTCAAAAATGTTCTGTAAGGCAGAAAAATCATTTTTTTCAAAGGAAACGAGAAAATCGGTTGACAAACGCTTTTTGAGGGTGTATAATAAACAACAGAAAAGGCAAAGGCGTCTTTGAGGATGAATAAATTATCCTTGAAGTATCTTTGTCTTTTGTTTTTTGCCGTCTGGTATGTCAGAAAATTTTATCTGTTCTGAAAGACGGCTGTATAGAATAATATGATATATAAAGGCAAGGGCGTCTTTTGTGTGCAATTTTATGCATGAGATGTCCTTGCTTTTTTATTAAACAAAAGGAGAGATTATTTATGGGAACTGTATCTGAGTATTTTGGAAGTCTGGTATTTGACGACAGGGTAATGAAGGCGAATTTGTCTGATAAAGTTTACAAGTCGCTGAAAAAAACAATTGATGAGGGCGCTAAGCTGGATATCAGCGTAGCAAATGCAGTTGCAACAGCGATGAAGGATTGGGCAGTTAAAAATGGAGCTACTCATTACACTCATTGGTTTCAGCCTCTGACAGGTATTACTGCTGAAAAGCATGACAGCTTCATAACACCTTCACCGGACGGCGGAGTTATCATGGAATTTTCAGGAAAAGAGCTTATCAAGGGCGAACCTGATGCATCATCGTTCCCATCCGGAGGATTGAGAGCAACATTTGAAGCAAGAGGATATACAGCGTGGGATCCTACGTCATATGCCTTTATCAAAGGAAAAACACTTTGCATTCCTACAGCTTTCTGTTCATACGGCGGAGAAGCTCTTGATAAGAAAACAACCTTGCTTCGTTCAATGGAGGCACTCAATAAGCAGGCTATCAGAATTCTGCGTCTATTCGGCAATGACAATGTAAAGTGTGTTCGTACATCAGTAGGACCTGAGCAGGAATATTTCCTTGTGGCTAAAGAAATGTATGAGCAGCGCCGAGATCTTATGTTTACCGGACGCACACTTTTTGGTGCAAAGCCTCCTAAGGGTCAGGAAATGGATGACCATTATTTTGGCGTTATCAAGCCAAGAGTTGAGGCTTATATGCAGGAGCTTAATGAAGAACTTTGGAAGCTCGGAATCCTTGCAAAGACTGAGCATAATGAAGTAGCTCCGGCACAGCATGAGCTTGCACCTATTTATACTACTACAAATATTTCCACCGATCATAATCAGCTTACAATGGAGATCATGCAAAAGGTTGCATCAAAGCACGGTCTTGTTTGTCTGCTGCATGAAAAGCCTTTTGCAGGTGTTAACGGAAGCGGTAAGCACAACAACTGGTCAATTTCAACAGATGCAGGCGTAAATCTTCTTTCACCGGGCGAAACACCTTATGAGAATGCACAGTTTCTGCTGTTTTTGTGCGCAGTTATAAAGGCAGTTGACGATTATCAGGATCTTCTGCGTATTTCTGTTGCTACAGCAGGAAATGATCATAGACTTGGAGCTAACGAAGCTCCTCCGGCTGTTGTTTCGATCTTCCTTGGCGATGAGCTGAATGCCGTTTTGGAGGCTATTGAGACAGATACGCCTTACATGGGAATGGAAAAGACAAAGATGAAACTTGGCGTTGATGTTCTTCCGGAATTCAACCGAGATACAACAGACCGTAACCGTACATCACCATTTGCATTTACCGGAAATAAATTTGAATTCCGTATGCTTGGTTCTTCAAACAGCATTGCTTGTGCAAATATCATGCTTAACAGTGCAGTTGCTGAGAGTCTTAAAATATATGCAGACAGACTTGAAAAGGCAGAGAATTTTGAAACAGCTCTTCATGAAATGATCCGTAAGACTATCAAAGATCATAAGCGTATCATTTTCAACGGCAACGGCTATGACGATTCATGGATCAAGGAAGCTACAGAGGAGAGAGGACTTCTCAATTACCGTACAACACCTGATTGTATGCCGCATCTGCTTGATAAGAAGAATGTTGATATGCTGACATCACAGAAAGTATTCTCTGAAGCAGAACTCAAGTCCAGATGTGATATTATGCTTGATAATTACTGCAAGCAGGTTAAGATCGAAGCAGATACGATGGTTCAGATGGCGAGAACGGAAATTGCTCCTGCTGTTGAGGCATATGCAGCAGAACTTTCAAGAACTGCTGGATACAAGAAAGCTCTGGATGATAGTATTGCGTGCAGCTATGAAAAGAATCTT
The DNA here is from genome assembly GCA_947176075.1 of uncultured Ruminococcus sp. Taxonomy (GTDB): domain Bacteria; phylum Bacillota; class Clostridia; order Oscillospirales; family Ruminococcaceae; genus Ruminococcus_C. The sequence continues at coordinate 17,410 of CAMWPG010000012.1, forward strand.
GTCAAGAAGCTTTCAGGTTTGCTTGACTGTATCGCTATTAAGGCAGATGAACTTGAAAAGGCTGTACTTGAGCTTAATTCTTTTGAGGATGTTATCAGCGAATCCTATGCAATTCGTGATAATGTTCTTGTTAAGATGAATGAGCTTCGTATTCCTTGTGATGAGGCAGAAGCAATTACAGCTAAGAAGTATTGGCCGTTCCCGACATATGGCGACCTGCTTTTCGGCGTAAGATAATTGTAAGATATATAAGGAGTTGATTGAGATGATTGAGATGGATGAATCAATTAGAGAATTGGTTTCAGAGGCGACTACAACACAAGTTTTTGCTGTATGGTTTCTGATTGGTGCAGCGTTTGTATTCTGGATGCAGGCTGGTTTTGCAATGGTTGAAGCAGGCTTTACAAGAGCTAAAAATACGGGCAACATTATAATGAAGAACCTGATGGACTTCTGCATTGGTACAGTAATGTTTATACTTATTGGCTTTGGTTTGCTTCTTGGTGAGGATCTGTTTGGTTTTATCGGTAAGCCCGGATTTGATCTTTTTACATCATATGAAGATTTTAATTTTTCAAGTTTTGTGTTTAATCTTGTATTTTGTGCAACGACCTCAACTATTGTTTCCGGTGCGATGGCTGAGAGAACTAAATTCCTGTCCTATTGCGTATATTCCGGTGTGATATCTGCTTTAATATATCCTATCGAAGCTCACTGGATTTGGGGTGGCGGCTGGCTGGCTCAGCTTGGTTTCCATGATTTTGCCGGTTCATGTGCAATTCATATGGTTGGAGGTATCTCCGCACTTATCGGTGCTAAGATCCTTGGTGCAAGAATTGGTAAGTTCAAGAGAGATGCAAATGGCAAGGTAATAAAGGTAAATGCATTCCCAGGTCACAGCATTGCGCTTGGTTCACTTGGTGTATTCATTCTCTGGTTTGGTTGGTACGGATTTAACGGTGCAGCCGCTACCTCCCTTGAACAGCTTGGTTCTATTTTCCTTACAACAACTATTTCTCCTGCAATAGCAACAGTTGTATGTATGATTTTTACATGGATCAAATATGGTAAGCCTGATGTTTCAATGTGTTTGAATGCATCTCTGGCAGGACTTGTAGGTATTACCGCAGGATGCGATGTTACAGATGCTTTTGGTGCGATTATTGTTGGTACAGTTTCAGGTTTGTTGGTAGTATTTGGTGTATGGCTGCTTGATCATAAGCTACACATTGATGATCCTGTAGGTGCAGTTGCAGTTCATTGTCTTAATGGTATATGGGGTACATTGGCAGTAGGCTTGCTTGCTACTGATACAGCTCCTGAGTATGCTATTGCAAATGATTCAGGTGAAACACTTAAAGGTCTTTTCTACGGCGGTGGTTTTGAGCTTTTGGGTCTTCAGTTACTCGGTATTGTAACAGTAGCTGCTTGGACAACTATAACTATCACAATTACATTCCTTGCAATCAAGGCAATAATTGGGCTTCGTGCTTCACGTGAAGAAGAAACACTTGGACTTGATATTACAGAGCACGGTCTCCCGTCATCATACGCAGGTTTTGCAATGCTTCCTGAGTACATTGATGAAGATATGCCTGTTCTTGCAGTTGAAGGCAGCACACCTGTTGCGGAAGCTGTTGAAGTTAAGGCAGTTCCTACTTTTGAAAAGCAGGTGGCAGCTGACGGAAGAAAGATCACTAAGATCGAGATCGTCTGCAAGGAATCTCGTCTTGAAGCCCTCAAAAATGCAATGGTTGGACTTGGCATTACCGGTATGACAGTATCTCATGTTCTGGGCTGCGGTGTTCAGAAGGGTAAGCTTGAATACTACAGAGGTGTACAGGTCGAAGCTAATCTGCTTCCTAAGGTTCAGGTTGAGATCGTTATAAGTGCAGTACCTGTAAGCAAGGTAATTGCTGTAGCTAAGAAAGTGCTTTATACAGGTCATATAGGAGATGGTAAGATATTTGTATATGATGTTGAGAATGTTATAAAAGTTCGAACAGGTGAAGAAGGCTACGATGCACTTCAGGATGTAGAATAATAAAATATAAACACTTTGCCGACAGACTATTCTGTCGGCTAAAGTGATGCATGGAGGAATAAATTATGTGTTCAATTATGGGTTACTGCGGATACGGTGCTGATTTGAAAATATTTAAAAAAGGTTTTGATGAAACAATATCAAGAGGACCTGATGACAGTCGTATTATAGATACAGGCTGTGGACTTTTGGGATTTCACAGGCTTGCTATAATGGGACTTACACCAACAGGAATGCAGCCATTCGAGCTTGATGGAAGTTATATTGTCTGCAACGGAGAAATTTATGGTTTTGAAAAGCTTAAATCAGAACTTGAAACTGAATTTACATTTAAAAGCGATTCAGACTGCGAAATTTTACTGCCATTATATAAAAAGTATGGTACTGATATGTTTGCAATGCTGGATGCAGAATTTGCGTGTATAATTTATGACGGAGAAACTAATGAATATATCGCTGCAAGAGATCCTATCGGTATCAGACCGCTTTATTATGGCTATGATAATAATGGGATTATTATATTTGCAAGCGAAGCTAAGAACCTTGTCGGCTTAACTAATAAAATTATGCCTTTTCCACCGGGAAATTATTACAGAAACGGTGAATTTATATGCTACTGTGATATTGCAAAATCAAATGAAATTTGTTATAATGATATAGATACCGTTTGTAAGAACATCCATGATAAGCTTGTGGCAGGCGTTGAAAAGCGTCTTGTTGCTGATGCAAAGGTAGGATTTCTGCTTTCCGGCGGTCTTGATTCGTCCCTTGTATGTGCAATTGCAGCGAAAAAAAGTGCTGAACCTATTAAGACATTTGCAATTGGTATGAACGAGGATGCAATAGACCTTAAATACGCAAAGCAGGCTGCTGATTACATAGGCAGCGATCACAAGGAAATTATCATAACTAAAGATGACGTTCTTTCCTCACTTGAAACTGTTATCCATTTGCTTGGAACATTTGATATCACTACAATTCGTGCAAGCATGGGAATGTATCTTATCTGCAAGGCTATACATGAGCAGACAGATATTCGAGTGCTTCTCACGGGAGAAATTTCAGACGAATTATTTGGATATAAATATACTGATTTTGCCCCAAGTGCTGAGGATTTTCAAAAGGAAGCTGAAAAGCGTATAAGGGAACTGCATATGTACGATGTACTTCGTGCAGACCGCTGTATTTCAGTAAATTCTCTTGAGGCAAGAGTTCCTTTTGGCGATCTTGATTTTGTGAGATATGTCATGAATATTGATCCTGAAATGAAGCTTAACAAGTATGGCAAGGGTAAATATCTTCTGAGAAAGGCATTTGAAGGTGACTATCTGCCTGATGAGATACTATGGCGTGAAAAGGCAGCGTTCTCTGATGCAGTTGGACATTCTATGGTTGACTATCTTAAAGAATATGCAGCCGGATATTATACAGATGAGGAATATGAAACTCTTAGAAAAAAATATACACACGCGCAGCCATTTACAAAGGAATCGTTGCTGTATCGTGAGATTTTTGAGAAATTCTATCCGTCTCAGAGTGAGATGATCGTGGATTTTTGGATGCCTAATAAGGAATGGGATGGATGCAATGTAGATGATCCATCTGCAAGAGTGCTTTCTAATTATGGCGACAGCGGCAAATAATTTTTAAAATAAACGGAGAGGTTAATCTATGGAAAATGCAGTTCAGGGAGTCATAATGGAGAAAATACTCGTGCTTGATTTTGGCGGTCAGTATAATCAGCTGATTGCAAGAAGAGTTAGAGAACAGAGTGTTTATGCAGAAATCAAACCATATAATAAAATAACGGTCGAAGAGATCAAAAACGCTGGTTATAAGGGAATTATATTTACGGGCGGACCGAACAGCGTATATGATGAGTTGTCGCCGCATTATGATCCTGAAATTCTCAATGCGGGCATACCTATTCTTGGTATCTGCTATGGAGCGCAGCTTATGGCTTATATGGCTGGCGGTGAAATATGCAGTGCAGAGGATAGCAGTGAATATGGAAAAACTGTGTTTTTTGCTGGTAAAAGTCAGCTTTTTAACGGCGTATCAGAAAAAAGTGTATGCTGGATGAGTCATACTGATTTTATAAAGCTGCCGCCAGAGGACTTTGATGTAATTGCACATACTGATAAATGCCCATGTGCTGCAATGAGCAATTCTCAAAAAAAGCTATATGCCGTACAATTTCATCCTGAGGTAACGCATACCGAATATGGAAAGAAGATACTTTACAATTTTTTGTTTGATATATGTGGTTGCTGTGGTGAGTGGAAGATGGAAAGCTTTGTAGAGAATATCATAGAAAAGTATAAAAAGGAGCTTGCAGGTAAAAAGGTTCTTTTGGCATTGTCAGGCGGAGTGGATTCTTCTGTCGCAGCTGTGCTGCTGCATAAAGCTATCGGTACAGATCTTACTTGTGTATTTGTGGATCATGGTCTTTTGAGAAAAGACGAGGGTGACTTTGTAGAAAAGACATTTCGTGGACAGTTTGGCATGAATCTTATTCGTGTGAATGCAGAAGACAGATTTCTTGGTAAGCTTGCCGGTGTTACCGATCCTGAAAATAAACGCAAGATAATTGGAGAAGAATTTATTCGTGTTTTTGAAGATGAAGCTAAAAAGCTTGGAAAGATAAACGTTCTTGTACAGGGGACTATCTATCCTGACGTTATTGAAAGCGGTAAGGGTGATTCAGCTGTAATCAAGAGCCATCATAATGTTGGCGGACTTCCCAGTGTTATATCATTTGATGAAATAGTTGAACCTTTAAGAGATCTATTTAAGGATGAAGTTCGTGCTGCCGGAACTCAGCTTGGTATTCCATATGAACTGGTATGGAGACAGCCATTTCCGGGTCCCGGACTTGCAGTAAGAGTTATAGGTGAGATAACTAAAGAAAAGCTTGATATACTTCGTGATGCTGATGCTATTTTCCGTGAGGAGATCGCAATTGCTAACCTTGAGTGCCTTACCAATCAATATTTTGCTGTGCTTACAGATCTCAGAAGTGTTGGCGTAAAGGGAGATGCAAGAACATATGGCTATACAATTGCGCTTAGAGCAGTTACTACAGATGATTTTATGACTGCTGAATGGACAAGATTGCCGTATGAGGTTCTTGAACGGGCAAGCAGCAGAATAACAAATGAGGTTCACTGTATTACAAGAGTTGTTTATGATATTACTTCCAAACCGCCGGCAACTGTTGAATGGGAATAATAAGGGAGGAATGGTCAATGACCAAATATATATTTGTAACAGGCGGTGTTGTTTCCGGACTTGGAAAGGGAATAACAGCTGCGTCGCTGGGTAGACTTCTTAAAGTCAGAGGGTTGAAGGTAGCAGCTCAGAAGCTTGATCCATATATCAATGTTGATCCGGGAACGATGAGTCCATATCAGCATGGCGAAGTTTATGTAACAGAGGACGGAGCAGAAACAGATCTTGACCTTGGTCATTATGAAAGATTTATTGACGAAGATCTTAACAAATATTCAAACCTCACAACAGGTAAGGTTTACTGGAATGTACTTAATAAAGAAAGAAGAGGGGAATATCTGGGCAGTACAGTTCAGGTAATTCCTCATGTGACTAATGAGATAAAGGAATTTATATATAGCGTAGGAAAAAAAACGGGTGCTGATGTGGTTATTACAGAAATCGGCGGCACTATAGGCGATATAGAATCTCAGCCTTTTATTGAAGCTGTAAGACAGATAAGCCTTGAGGTGGGACGTGAGAACAGTTTGTTTATTCATGTTACTCTTGTGCCGTTTTTAAAGGGTTCGGAGGAGCATAAATCAAAGCCTACTCAGCATTCAGTTAAGGAATTACAAGGAATGGGTATAAATCCAAACATAATAGTGCTGCGCTGTGACGAGCCGCTTGAAGAATCTATTTTCAAAAAGATCTCTCTTTTCTGCAATGTAAAGCAGGATTGCGTTATCGAGAATATAACTTTGCCAAATCTTTACGAAGCTCCACTGATGCTTGAAAAGGCGCATTTTTCTTCGGTTGTATGTCGTGAACTCGGTATAAATGCTGCCACACCGGATCTTGACGAGTGGAAAAGAATGGTTGAAAAGATCAAAAATCTTTCATATAATGTAAATATTGGTCTTGTCGGAAAATATGTTGAGCTTCATGATGCATATCTTTCAGTAGCAGAAGCTCTTCGTCATGCCGGATATCATAATGATACCAAGGTGAATATACAATGGATAGATTCAGAAAAATTAACCGAAAATAATTACAAAGAGATCCTTTCAGGACTTAATGGAATCTTAGTTCCCGGAGGCTTTGGCAGCCGAGGTATTGAGGGTATGATACTTGCGGCTAAATTTGCAAGAGAAGAGAATATTCCTTATTTCGGCATATGCCTTGGTATGCAGATAGAGGTTATCGAATTTGCAAGAAATGCAGCAGGTTTGACAGGAGCAAATTCAGGTGAATTTGACGAAAACTGCCGCTATAAGGTAATTGATTTTATGCCGGGACAGAGTGATGATATAAACAAGGGCGGTACTCTCAGACTTGGTTCGTATCCATGCCGCATCAAAGCAGGTACTGCAATGCATCGCTGCTATGGCAGTGAAACAATAACTGAGCGCCATAGACATCGCTATGAATTCAATAATGATTATCGTGAAAAACTTGAAAGCTGCGGACTTACTCTAAGCGGTATGTCACCTGATGGCAGACTTGTTGAAACGGCAGAGATTACTGACAGACCATTCCATGTTGGTGTACAGTATCATCCTGAATTCAAAAGCCGTCCGAACAAGCCGCATCCGCTGTTCAAAGGCTTTATAAAGGCTGCTCTTGACTGTATTGCAGGAGGTAGCAGAAAATGAGCGAGGTAAGAGAGGAATGCGGCGTTTTTGGAGTTATAGCTTCTGAGCCTATAGATGCTGCGAGTATTACATATTACGGACTTTATGCTTTACAGCACCGTGGTCAGGAAGGCTGCGGTATAGTTGTAAATGACGATGGAATTTTTGCTTCTCACAAGGATCTTGGACAGGTAAGTGAGGTGTTCAATTCTGAAACTCTGGCAGGATTTCCAAATGGCACTATGGCAGTGGGACACGTTCGATATGGCACAACAGGCGGAAATAACCGCAGAAACTGTCAGCCTATCGAGGTCAATCATCAAAAAGGCAGAATGGCTCTTGCTCATAACGGTAACCTTAGCAATGCAGCGGAACTTCGTAATGAGCTTGAATTATCCGGAGCGATCTTTCATACCACGAGTGATACTGAAACGATCGCATATATTGTTACAAGAGAGCGTCTGAAATCAAATTCAATAGAAGATGCACTTAGTGCTGCAATGAATACGCTTGACGGAGCATACTCGCTTGTTCTCATGTCGCCTCAGAAGCTTATTTGTGCAAGAGACCCCTATGGCTTCAGACCGCTTTGCTATGGCAAAACTGCTGACGGAATGTACATTATAGCATCTGAGAGCTGTGCACTTACAGCAGTGGGCGCAGATTTTATAAGAGATGTTGAGCCGGGAGAAATTATTGTATTTTCTAAAAATGGAATAGTCTCCAGAACGGAGCATTGTAAAAAGAAAAGTAAGAAACTATGTGTGTTTGAGTATATTTATTTTGCAAGACCAGATTCTGTGATCGATGGTGTTTCTGTTCATAAAGCAAGGCTTCATGCCGGAAAAATACTTGCCAAAACACATCCGGCAGATGCTGATATTGTAATAGGTGTACCAGATTCAGGACTTGATGCAGCATTGGGATTTAGTCAGGAGTCAGGTATTCAATACGGAATAGGTCTTATAAAGAATAAATACATCGGAAGAACATTTATATCTCCCGGGCAGAGTACAAGACTTAATCAGGTCAGAATAAAGCTTAGTGCTATTGAAGAAAGCGTTAGAGGCAAGAGAGTTGTGCTTATCGACGACTCAATAGTGCGGGGAACTACAAGCGAACGTATTGTGAAGCTTTTGCGTGATGCAGGTGCTAAGGAGATCCATATGAGGATTTCTGCTCCGCCGTTTCTTCATCCTTGCTATTATGGAACAGATATTGATTCAAGTGAAAACCTGATCGCCAGCAAATGTTCTGTGGAAGAAATTGCAAGACTTATCGGGGCAGACAGCTTAGGCTTCCTGCCAGTGCCTGAACTATGTGAGCTTTGCGGAAATGATGATTTTTGCAGCGCCTGCTTTAGCGGCAATTATCCTACAGCTGTGCCTTGTGATACACGTAAAGATCGTTTTGAACAAAAACTTTCAGAAGCAAAGAAATGAGGTTTATTAAATAAATGGAGTATAACAAAAAATTAATTTTAGAGGATGGGCAGGAATACTACGGTTATTCTTTCGGCGATACTAAAGATAAGGTCTGCGAGATAGTATTCAATACATCTATGGTGGGTTATCAGGAGATAATCTCAGATCCATCTTATACTTATCAGGCTGTAGTTATGACATATCCGCTTATTGGAAACTACGGTATGGCTGATGATGACTATGAAACCGTTATTCCTACTATTGGAGCGATGATAGTTCGTGAATATAATGATGAACCTTCTAATTTCAGAAGTACAGCAACACTTTCTGATATAATGAAAAAGTATGATATTCCCGGAATATACGGTTTGGATACACGAAAGCTTGCAAGATCTATACGTGATTATGGCTCAAGAAAAGTGCTTATTACAGATGTCTCAACTACACTTGAAAAGGGACTGAAGATACTCAAAGAAGCTGAGCTTCCTAAAGATGCAGTTTCAGTTGTAAGCTGCAAGAAGCCATATGTATCTCACGCAAAATATGAGCAGTATCACGTTGTTGCAATTGACTGCGGAATGAAACTTAATATTGTACGTTCGCTCAATAAGCGTGGATGCAAGGTAACTGTTATTCCATGGAATACAACAGCAGAAGAAATAGAAAGACTGAGTCCAGACGGCATTTTCATTTCAAACGGTCCTGGAGATCCTACGGATGTTCCTGAGACAATAAACACTATAAAATCTCTTATTGGTAAATATCCTATTTTCGGTATATGTCTTGGTCATCAGATAATATCACTTGCATACGGAGCAGAGACGTATAAGCTTAAATTTGGTCATAGAGGCGGAAATCATCCTGTAAGAAATCTTGAAAACGGCAAGATCGAAATAACCTCTCAAAATCACTCATATGCTGTATGTGGCGAAAGTCTTTCAAAGACAAGACTTGTTCATACTCATATAAATATACTTGATGGAACTGTAGAGGGCGTAAAATGTGACGAGGATAGGGTGTTCAGCGTGCAGTATCACCCTGAGAGTGCGCCGGGACCTCAAGACAGCGCATATCTTTTTGATCGTTTCATCAGATCAATGGAGGAGGGAAAGTGCAATGCCTAAAAGAAATGATATAAACAAGATTCTCGTTATAGGTTCAGGACCTATTGTTATCGGTCAGGCAGCTGAATTTGACTACGCAGGAACACAGGCTTGTCTTGCACTTAAAGAGGAAGGTTATGAGGTAATACTCTGCAACTCAAATCCTGCAACAATTATGACTGATACATCTATTGCAGATAAAGTTTATATGGAGCCGCTGACACTTGAATATATAGCTAAGATAGTACGTTATGAGCGTCCTGATGCCATTTTACCCGGCATAGGAGGTCAGACAGGACTTAACCTTGCAATGCAGCTGGAGAAGAAAGGCATTCTGAAAGAATGCGGAGTAGAACTTCTTGGAACTAAGAGCATCAGCATTGAAATGGCAGAGGACAGAGAGCTTTTCAAAGAACTTTGCGAAAGGCTTGGAGAACCTGTGCTTCCTTCTGATATTGCAAATTCTATTGAAGAAGGTGTGCAGGCTGCAAGAAAAATTGGTTATCCGGTCGTGCTTCGTCCTGCATTCACACTTGGAGGAACAGGCGGCGGTTTTGCAGATAACGAAGATGAATTCAGACTTCTTATGAAAAATGCCCTGTCACTTTCACCCGTACATCAGGTACTTATTGAAAAGAGCGTGAAAGGATATAAGGAAATAGAGTATGAGGTAATGCGTGACAGAAATGACACTGCAATTACTATTTGTAATATGGAAAACCTTGATCCTGTAGGCATTCATACCGGTGATTCTATTGTTGTCTGCCCCTCACAGACTCTTACAAATAAAGAATATCATATGCTTCGTGACAGTGCGCTTAAAATTATTCGTGCTCTTGAGATAGAGGGCGGATGCAATGTTCAGTTTGCACTTGATCCAAAGTCATTTCAGTATTATCTTATTGAGGTAAATCCAAGGGTTTCACGTTCGTCCGCTCTTGCATCAAAGGCAAGCGGCTATCCTATTGCACGTGTTTCTGCTAAAATTGGCGTTGGTATGACACTTGATGAGATCAGAATAGCAAATACTCCGGCTTCTTTCGAGCCTGCGCTTGATTATGTTGTAAGTAAAATGCCAAGATTTCCTTTTGATAAATTTGCCGATGCCAATAATTCTCTCAGTACTCAGATGAAGGCAACAGGCGAGGTAATGAGCGTAGGCAGAACAGTTGAGGAAAGTCTTCTTAAAGCTATACGTTCTCTTGAGATAGGCGTTTTTCATCTTCATAATGCTAAATTTGATGATGAAAGTACAGAAGAACTGCTTGAATATATAAAGATAGGAACAGATGACAGAATCTATGCAATAGCTGAACTTCTGAGACGCAAATGTGAAATAAAGACGATTAAAAAGTTAACTTCAATAGATAAGTTCTTTATCCGTAAGTTATTAAATATTATTGAAGAGGAAAATAAGCTGAGCGCAAATATCGGCGATATATCTGTTTTAAAGGAAGCCAAGAAAATGGGCTTCTCTGATAAAGAAATATCTCTTCTCTGGAATATGACTGAGATACAGATAGCTGATCTCAGAAAAGAAAACGGTATAATTCCTGTATACAAGATGATCGATACCTGCGCTTCTGAGTTTGACAGCTACATTCCATATTTTTATTCAACCTACGAAGAAGAGAACGAGTCGATAGTATCGGACAAGCCAAAGGTTATCGTTTTAGGGTCGGGACCTATAAGAATCGGTCAGGGTGTTGAATTTGACTATTCAACAGTTCATGCTGTAAAGACTATTAAACAGGCAGGATATGAAGCAATCATCATAAACAATAATCCTGAAACAGTTTCCACTGACTATACCTGTTCAGATAAGCTGTATTTTGAGCCGCTTTGTACCGAAGATGTAATGAATGTTATAGATCTTGAAAAGCCTTATGGTGTAATTGCAACTCTTGGAGGACAGACTGCTATAAATCTTGCTGAACCCTTGAGAGAACGCGGCGTTAAGATAATAGGTACAGATTGTGATGCAATTGAGAAAGCAGAAAATCGAGATGCTTTTGAAAAACTTCTCATAGCTCTTGATATTCCGCAGCCTAAGGGTCAGGCAGTTACGAATATTGAAGCGGGCATTAAGGCGGCTGCGGAAATTGGCTATCCTGTTCTTGTACGTCCGAGCTTTGTTTTAGGCGGCAGAGCAATGCAGATAGTTGCAAAGGAAGAACAGCTTAGGCATTACCTTAAAACAGCCGTTGAAATAGATGAGGATAAGCCTGTTCTTGTAGATAAATATATACGAGGCAAAGAGGTTGAGGTCGATGCGATCTGCGACGGAAATCAAGTATTCGTTCCGGGCATTATGGAGCTTGTAGAGCGTACAGGCATACATTCAGGCGATTCTATAAGCGTTTATCCGTCATTCAGCATTTCAGCAAAGGTAAAGGAAACGATCCTTGAATATACCAGAAAGCTTGGACTTGGTATAGGTATCATCGGACTTTTCAATATCCAGTTTATTGTTGATGATAATGATAATGTCTATATTATAGAGGTAAATCCACGCTCATCAAGAACAGTGCCATTTCTTTCAAAGGCAACAGGTTACAGTCTTGCAGATATTGCGACGCTTGTTATTCTTGGAAAGAGCCTTGAAGATCAAGGAATAAATGTTATTTATCCAGAGGAGAAAAAGCGTTTCTATGTAAAAACACCTGCATTTTCATTTTCAAAGCTCAATGGCATGGATGCATATCTTTCACCTGAGATGAAATCTACAGGCGAAGCGATAGGATATGACAAAAAGCTTCATCGTGCAGTTTACAAAGCACTTATTGCTTCCGGCGTTCAGGTTCAGAATTACGGTACAGTTTTCGTTACACTTGCAGATGAGGATAAGGAAGAGGCACTGCCTCTTGTTAAGCGTTTCTATGATATGGGCTTTAATATTGAAGCTACTATAGGTACTGCCAATTTTCTTAAAGAACACAACATCCGTACAAGAGTACGCCGTAAGATAAGTGAGGGCAGTGAAGAGATACTTGAATCAATAAGAGCTGGATATGTAAGCTATGTTATCAATACTCGTGCAATTCTTTCAGGTATTCACTATGAGGATGGAGTTGCGATACGCAGATGTGCAACGCAGAATAATATAACAATGCTTACTTCTCTTGATACAGTTAAGGTTCTCCTTGATGTACTTGAGGAAGTTACAATTGGAATATCAACAATTGATGCATAAGGAGGAATTATTTTATGCACTTTACAAAAATGCATGGTCTTGGCAATGACTATTTGTATGTATACGGCGAACCAGTAAATCCGGAAAAGCTTTCAATACGCCTTTCTGAACGCCATTTTGGTGCTGGTTCAGATGGAATGATCTGGATATCACATTCTGATATAGCTGATTTTAAAATGCGCATTTTCAACGCTGACGGCAGTGAAGCAAAAATGTGCGGAAACGGTATAAGATGTGTAGGAAAATATGTATATGATAAGGGCTATACTGACAAAAAACATCTTACTATCGAAACGCTGTCAGGAATAAAAATACTTGATCTTAAAACCTCCGGAGGCAAGGTAAAGAGCGTTTCTGTTGATATGGGCAATGCAGAAATCAGCAGCGATCTTACGATAAATGTAAATGGTGAAAAGATTACCTGCACTCCTGTATCAATGGGCAATCCGCACGCTGTTATATTTGTTTCAGATGCAGAGGCTGTAGAGCTTGATAAGATAGGACCTTCAATTGAACATCATGAAGTGTTCCCTGGGGGCGTTAATGTTGAATTTGTCCAGATAATAGATAAAAACACTATTCGCATGAGAGTATGGGAACGAGGCAGCGGTATTACAATGGCTTGCGGAACAGGGGCTTGTGCTTCTGCTGCGGCTTCTGTGATAAAGAATCATTGCATTTATAATGAAGATATATCTGTTATCCTTGATGGAGGAACGCTTAAAATCAATGTAGCAAGTGACCTTGGCATTACAATGACAGGTCCTGCGGAAACTATTTATGAAGGAGAAGTAGAAGTATGATTACCCCAAATCTTTTTTATGCAGATCTTAAAGACTCCTATTTGTTTTACAACATCGCTCAGAAAACAAAAGCATATCTTGAAATGCATCCGGATGCTCATCTTTACAGAATGGGTATAGGAGATGTTTCACTTCCGCTTTGCGATGCTGTTATAAAGAAGCTTCACGAAGCAGTTGACGATCAGGCACAGGCAGGAACATTTCATGGCTATATGCCTGAATGCGGCGCTCCGTTTCTTCGTGAAGCAATAGCTGACTATTATAAGAACAGGGGAGTAGAGATATTGCCTGATGAAGTATTTGTATCAAGCGGTGCAAGTGATGAGCTTGGGGATATTCTTGATCTTTTCTCTCGGGATAATACTTCTCTTGTAATAGAGCCGGCATATCCTGCATATGTTGATGCAAACGTTATGGGAGGCAGAAAAATAGTTCATGTTTCATCTTGCAGAGAAAACGGCTTTCTTCCAGAGCCTGATGAAAATATAGATGCAGATATTTTCTATATCTGTTCTCCAAACAATCCTACAGGAGCAGTGTTTGACAGAAGTAAGCTCAAAACATGGGTAGATTATGCTAATAAGAGCGGTGCGATCATTCTCTTTGATGCAGCATATGAGGCATTTATTGAAGATGAGACTCTTCCGCACAGTATTTTTGAAATAGAAGGTGCAAGAACCTGCGCAATAGAGATATGTTCTCTTTCAAAAACTGCCGGATTTACTGGAACACGTCTTGGATATACAGTTATTCCAAAGGAGCTTGAAAGAAAGAATATGAATCTTAATTCTATGTGGGTACGCAATCGTACTACAAAGACAAACGGTGTTTCATATATTATTCAGAAGGGTGCGGCTGCTGTATTTACTCCAGAGGGTCAGAAGCAAATTCATGATAATATAAAGGTATATAAAAATAATGCTGCTTGCCTTATGAAAGCTCTTGATGAACTTGGTATTTGGTACTGCGGCGGCAAGAATGCTCCGTATATATGGATGAAGTGTCCGAACGGCATGACAAGCTGGGAATTTTTCGATCTGCTTCTTAATGAAATTCAGGTCGTAGGTACTCCCGGACAGGGATTTGGCGAGTGCGGTGAGGGTTACTTCCGTTTCTCTACATTTGGAAATCCCGAGGATACAAGAATCGCTGCTGAGAAAATAAAAAAACTTTTGCAAAAGTGATTTTTATACTTAGAATTTTCTATATGGATAAGTTCATTCTTGACTTGCATTAAAAGCAGGATTTTAATTCATTCAAATCATAATAATAAAAAAATCATTCAAGCTTAGCTCGATACACATAAAGAAGTTTAAGCCCCGAAGCAATTATTGATAACTGCTTCGGGGCTTGTTGTTAATATTTGATTACTTGCATAAATCAGAATTTAGCTATTTTCCCAAGTCATTGAAAATTCATTTTCATTGGTAATAACATCATAATTTTCGGATACAATCAAGAATTGCTCTCTTTGATAAAATTGTATTGCACGTTTATTTTTTTGATACACATTAAGAATTAGATATGATTTGAACGATTTTACATAATCTAATAATTGTTTTCCAATACATTT
>CAMWPG010000013.1 GCA_947176075.1 uncultured Ruminococcus sp.
AAATAAAATAAGGCAAAAAAATAATAAAAATGAAAAAAAATCTATATATATATCGCTTTTTTTGTAAATATATACGAACTTATTCTGTTGTCAGAATTTTTTATCAGAAGTTGAAGAAAAAACTTCAAGTTTTTGCCTGTACAAGACTATTAGTGAAGGAGGTTTAATAAGGATAGAAAGGAGTTGTTTTCAAATAACTAAAGATGAAATGGCAGTGAAATTCTGCTGCTGCTACGCTAAGCTTGGTAATATATCCGAGGCAGCTATTATGGCTGGCTGCGAAAAAAGCTGCGCCATTGAATGGGGAATAGATGTTCTCAAAAAGAAAAAATATAGCCGTCTTGCCTCGCAGCTGCGGATGATATTTGCATCAGATACAAGAAGTCAGATGATGACAGGACTGGAAAGACTTGCATTCGGAGATACAAGAGATGCGGCACTGCTCGTTCTCAGAGAAGAACCTCCCACACAAGAGGAGATCATGAAGCTCGACCTTTTCAATGTTTCAGAAATAAAACGTGTAAAGGGCGGCGGTGTGGAGGTAAAGCTTTTTGACAGACAGAAGGCTCTTGAAAAAATGATGGAGTATGCCGCTAACACTGACCAAAGAACTGCAGCTAAAAGTATTCTTAATGCACTTGCAGGAGCTGATGAAGATGAAGTTTAAGCCATTTTCAAAAAAACAGAAAACAGCACTCAGATGGTGGGCAGATCCTCTGACACGGAAATATGATGCTATAATATGCGACGGCGCTGTACGAAGCGGCAAAACCCTTTGTATGTCTCTGGGATTCGTGCTGTGGGCTGCTTCAAATTTTGACGGGGCTGATTTTGCTATATGCGGAAAAACGGTTACTTCTCTGAAAAGAAATGTTGTAACGCCACTTTTGCGTACTCTCAGAAGCCTTGGCTTTGATTGTTTAGAGAAATCAAGCGCAAGCTTTGCAGATATTTCTATGGAAGGCATCGGCTGCAATAGATTCTACTTTTTCGGAGGAAAGGATGAGGGCAGCGCAGCGCTTATTCAAGGTATAACTCTCTCTGGCATTCTTCTTGATGAAGTCGCTCTTATGCCCCGTTCATTTGTAGAACAGGCTATAGCAAGATGCTCTGTTACCGGATCTAAGCTCTGGTTCAACTGTAATCCTGAAAATCCTGCACATTGGTTTTATCGTGAATGGATATGCCGGCAAAAAGAAAAAAATGCCCTTTATCTCCATTTTACGATGAATGATAATCCTGCTCTTACAGATGATATACGCAAAAGATATGAGCGGCTTTATTCAGGAGCGTTTTATGAGAGATTCGTTCTTGGAAAATGGACCCGTACAGACGGTCTTGTTTATCCGATGTTTGACAAGCAAAAACACGTTGCATCTCCGCCCGATAGCTGCACAGAATTCCGCATTTCCTGCGATTATGGCACTGTTAATCCATCCTCCTTCGGTCTTTGGGGTAAATGCGGCGATGTGTGGTACAGACTAAGAGAATATTACTACGATGCAAGAAAAGAGGGGCTTTCTCGTACAGATGAGGAGCATTATAGAGAGCTTTGTAATTTAGCAGGCGATCTCCCTGTTAAGCTCGTGATAATAGACCCGTCTGCTGCAAGTATGATAACTTGTATCGAAAGACACGGAAGATTCAAGGTTCTAAAAGCTGATAACCGTGTGCTTGTTGGAATTCAGCGGACAAGCGAGGCTATTATTTCAGGTAAAATAATAATATCTCCGTCGTGCAGCGATATTATTAGAGAATTTTCCCTCTACTGCTGGGACGAAGGCTCTCTAAATGATGCACCTAAAAAGGAAAACGATCATGCTATGGACGATATGCGGTATTTCGTTATGGCTGAGATCGCCGGTGACAAAATGGGCGGATTCTTTGCTTACAGTGCAAGAAGAAGATAGAGCGCATATCTAATTCGTCAGCATCCTATCCGCCATTGCAAATAATAAGAACAGAAAGGAACAATATAAATGAGTTTATTCAGAAAAAGAAATCCGCCGGAAAAACCCTCAGGGCAGCAGCTTATGTACTCTGCACCCAGACGAAATGGTTTCCATGGGTCTTATTACAATGATAATGAATGTGAAATAAGACTTTACAGAAATCTAAGACAGGCAGTTCCTATTCTGGACGCTGCTATTCAAAAAATAGTACGTCTTACAGGCAGCTTTGAGCTGAAATGCAGCGATAGTTCGTTCCAAAAACGCCTTGACCATTTTTCAAAAAATGTACCTGTCGGCGCTGCTGCGAGATCTCTTCAGTCATTTGCCGATATTTATCTCGACAGTATGATAACATATGGAAACGGTCTTGGCGAAATGTGCATTGACCCAAAAACAAAAACTCTTTCGGCACTTATCTGCGCAGAACCGTCGGAGATAATCGTAAAGGCAGGAAAAGTTCCGGGAAGCTGTCGTTTCTTCTATCCGCAAAAGGAAAACAACTGCGAACCTGTACCTCTTCCTCACCCTGAAAGAATTCTTTTTACAGCTCTTTCTCCTGCTGCCGGTGATATATGCGGCACATCACTGCTGCGTGGACTGCCGTCTCTGTCTGAGATACTTCTAAGAATATATGAATGTATAGGACAAAATTATGACCGCTCAGGAAATGTTCGCTATGCTGTAGTATATAAACCCGGAAACGATCCGTCTGACCGTGCATATGCCGGTGAACGTGCTGCGGCTATAGCAAGAGAATGGAGCGATGGAATGAAAGCTGCTTCTTACGGCGAGGTGAGAGATTTTATCTGCGCAGGCGACGTTGAAATAAAGGTAATCGGTGCGGAAAATCAGCTCATGTCTACTGAAATTCCTGTAAGACAGATTCTTGAACAGCTAATCTCAAAGCTCTCTATTCCTCCGTTCCTGCTCGGTCTAAACTGGAGCTCAACAGAAAGAATGAGCAGCCAGCAGGCTGATATCCTCACTTCTGAACTCGAATATTACAGACGGCTTCTCACGCCTGTGCTGTCTAAAATATGTGAAACATTCCTTAGACTTAATGGCTCTGATGCCGAAGTGGAAGTCCTGTGGAGCAATATAAATCTTCAGGACGAAACTGAGCTTGCTGATGCAAGACTTAAAAATGCTCAGGCTTTGGAGATCGAAAGAAATCTTGGAATAGCCTGATATGTCAAAAACTAATTTATAAAAAATTATAATTAAATTAAAAGGAGATTTTTTTATGTATAATAATGTTCGTCTTGAAAAGGGTCTTTATCATCTGTCTGATAAGAGCTTTACTGAGGCTCTGGAAGCACTTGATCCGTCATCTCAGTACGCAGATACTCCTCTTGCTAAGCTCGATGCCTATGAACGTCAGCTCAAACGCTTTAATATACACATAAGCGGCTCTGATTGCGACCGTGTAGAAAAATTCTTTACATCAACCGAAAGCGCCGTGCTTTTTCCTGAATTTATCCGAAGAGCTATTCGTCAGGGTATTGACAGCTCTGTTATGTCTGAGATCTCTGCGGTCCATACAATTTGCAGCTCATCTCAGTATCTTGGATGTGCTATAAATGATACAGCATCACATGATACTGTAACCTCTCAGAAGGGAGCGCTTCCGATCACAGAGATAACCGAACAGACAAATCCTCTTGTTCTTAATAAATATGCACGTGCCGTTCATATATCATATGAAGCTATCCGTAAGCAGAGACTCGACGTTCTGGCTGTTATGCTAAGAAGCGTAGGCGTAAAGCTCGGTAATGCCATCGTCAAGGCAGCTGTTACTGTCCTGAAGTCAAACGCAGGTTCATCAACCGCTGCGGCAGGTGCTGATTTTGTATACGATGATCTGACTAAGCTCTGCGGCAAATTCAAGGATTTTAATCTTAATACTATTCTTGCATCTCCTGCTGTACTCGCTAATGTCTTTACAATGCCTCAGATGCTGAAAAGCTCTTCTGAAAATCCGGGAAAAGCTATGCTGCCATTTGGCACACGTCTTTTGAAAACAGCTCAGCTCGATGATAAGACAATTATCGGCATTGACAAGGATTTCGCCCTGGAAATGGTTACCGGAACTGATCTTATCATGGAAACAGACAAGCTTATCGACAATCAGCTGACTACGGTAACAGTTTCAGTGCAGACCGGATTCCGTCCTATTATGAAGGATGCAGTACACATCCTGACAAAGGCTTAAAAAGGAGGAGCATTTTATGGATATAACACCTGAAATGCTCACACAGCTCAACACCTTTACCCGCCGTGAACTTACGGCGGATGAGGTGTATATTTTCAGAGTAAGGCTGTGTGACAACGATATTGACCGTGACGGAGAAAGATTTTCTCTTGAGGCTCTTAGAGAAATGAAAGATCTATTTGTAGGAAAAACAGGTATTTTTGACCATGATCCGTCCGGTGAAAAACAAAGCGCAAGAATTTTTCAGACAGAGCTTGTCACGGATAATGAAAAGAAAACTCTTGCCGGAGAAGAATATACTTCACTTTGTGCTTATGCATATATGGTGAAAACATCCGGTAATGAGGATCTTATACGTGAGATAGACGGTGGTATAAAAAAAGAGGTGAGCGTCTCTGTAAGCGCAGGTTCCAAGACGTGCAGTATTTGCGGAAAGGAAAAAAGGATCTCACCATGTACTCATATCCATGGTGAAGAATATGGCGGAAAGCTTTGTCATACGGTGCTGTCTCAGATAACAGATGCCTATGAGTGGAGCTTCGTGGCTGTGCCGGCTCAGAGAAATGCCGGCGTAACTAAGCATTACTGTGAAAATAATATTAATTCTGAGACGATGCAGGAAAGCAGTCAGATCGAATTTTACAAAAAACTTCTGTCAGATGTTGAGGACAGGACACGCCGTGAGGTGATGCAGCTCCAATTTTGCAGCGGCGGTGCTGTCGGAAAGGCATTTTCAAGGATAACCTCTAAAATGGATCTTAAAGAGCTTTTGGAATTCAAAGATGAGCTTATGGATGCACAGGAAAAAATGCCTTCCTCTCAGCTGTCATCTGTTTTAAAAGCTGATAAGGCGGAAAATAATATTTCTCCGTTCTTTACAAGATAGGAGGAGATTTTATGAATCAGGAAAAGGTAAAGGCGTTTTTTCTAAAACTTCTTGAAAAAAAAGACGCTACACCTTATATTCCATATATCAAAGCAGGTATAAGCGAAACAGAGAAACGCATTCGAAGTGAATATTTGCAGTCTCCGCCTGAATGCGTGTATATGTATGCCGCAGCACTTGCTCTTCTCATTTATACAAATGCAGAATGTGCCGGAGATATTACAGTGTGCAGTCCATCGGGCGAAGCTCTTCTTAGTAAGGATACAAGCAATATCAGACAGTCAGTACAGCATTTTGCCGATCATTGCCTCAGCCTTTGCAGCAGATATCTTATAGATGATAAATTCATTATGATAAGCACTAAAAGAGGAGGAGCGTGTAATTGACAGAAACTATCCTAAGCAAAATAAAAGCTGCATTTGAAGAAATTTGCCCATATCAAATACGGATCTTACATGAACGATTTCCAAAAACAAATGACGAACCTTTTATCCTTATAAATATCGAAAGCATAAATACTGAAAAAATGCAGGCAGAGGATACGAGAATAAGATATCCTGTTTCCGCTATTGTCTCTGTAAAGGCTGTAGCTCCGTTCAAATACGGCATTTCAGAGCTGAGACGTGTTGCGGCAGCTTACATAGTGCCTGTGATGAATAATATTAGCTTAGGTATGACCGGCTTTTCAGAAAGCAGCGAAACAGATAATATCTCAGAGGGTACACATACGCTTGAAATAAAATTCAGGATAAAGGGCGTTTATACGGCGTACTTTAAGGAGGAAATATGAGTGCAGCAGAAGAATGCTTCTTTTTACCGTCTGCCAGAAGCTTTAAAGCAGAGCTGGGAGATCTGAACTTTTATATTCACAGCTGGCATATATCAAGGCAGCGTATAGTAGCCGAGCAAAGCTCTGTAAACGGAGAGAACCTTGTTACAAACAGCTCGGAGAGATTCAGACGAATTTATCTTGAAGGAATATGGATTACGGACGAGGATATGAGCTGCCTTATACAAAAGCTGGAGGAGTATATCCACAATAATACTTCATTTGCTTTAACCTTGCAGCAGCTGCAATTTGAGGATTGCAGGCTGATAAAATATACGGCAGAGGAAAAAAGCGGAGAGCCTTATATAAATATAAAGCTCGATCTGATCTCAAAGGCTTTTGCACAGGAGGCGAAAGACAATGGATAACGAGGTATTTATCACACTTCAAACTACAAATAAGGATTTTTACAGACTCAACACCATAAAGCAGTTTGTATTCAAAAAGGACAAATATACTCCATATACCGAGCTTTCTGTTACAATTGCAGACATCGAAAATGCTATTGATCCAAAATCTGTATTTTACAGAATTCAGCTTTCGGTAAACCGTTCTATCATTCATATAGGTCTGATCGACAGCTCGGATTACAGCATTGAAAATGGCGTATCCGTCATAAATATACGATCCAGGGGCTATACCTCTCTGCTGCTCAACAATCAGATGATACCGGGTGTGCATTCTAATATGTCTCTTGACAAGCTTATGACATCATACTATGATTTCCCGTATAATATTCAGTGGGAGCAGGACAGTACCATTTGCAATTACATATATGTCAAGGAACACAGGTCTATGTGGGACAGTGTGATAAATTTAGGATATAAGCTTTATGGAACATATCCATATATAAAAGGCCCTAATAAAATAATTCTCAAGCCTCACAGCAATCCTGCAATACAGACATTTGAGAAAGACCGTATAATAAAGTACGGAGCTGCAATAAATACGACCGGAATACTAAGCCATCTGCATATGCAGGACATTGAGGGTAATTACGGTACATATAATCTTGAAAATTCAAATGCAGAGGATCTTATGATAGTACGCCACAAGCAGATCGCATTTGACAAGCAGTATCTTAATGAGCCGAACCAATCTATGAATTTGATGTTTGCCTTAGCTTCAAAGAGATGGAAAACAAAATATGTTACTATAGACGGCTGCTCTTATCTGGATATAAATGATATGGTCGGAGCTGAGGGATTTTTTGATGCTGAAAGAGTATGCGGAGTTCTGATCTCAGGAAACTCTCATGGAATAAATAGTACATATTATATTTATGATGACGATTTCAGCACCGCAAAGTAACACTATTTAAAAATTAGCATATATTGATACAAAGGAGTGTTGTATATGCGTAGGCCATGCAAGCCGCTTTCTCTTGTGATGCCAGGCGAAGAAGCGGCAATATCCTCCTTTCATATTGGCAGCGCACTCAGAGAAAGGCTATATTCTCTCGGAATGATACCGGGCACAAATATCAGCTGCCTTTACAGAAGAGAGGGTGGGTTAGCTGCCTATAGTGTAAGAGGAACAGTTATTGCCATAAGACTCAGCGATGCAAGATATATTATGGTAAAAAGAAAATAAATTCAGAAATTATTCTTATAAATCAAAAGGGATATATCTGTGATTAAACAGATATATCCCTTATTTTCTTTCAACTTACTTTAACCACAATTCAACATCTAACTCACTGCCTTTCCACACCTGTTTCAACAGTTTGTTGAAATACAAAATCCCAAAAATACGTTTAATACTATCAATATATTACAATATAGTAACATTTTTTTAAAATCACTCGATTTTATGTAACCAATATGTAATATATAAAACTGTGTTTCAACTTAGTATTCAACACTCTGTTGAAATAGGTGTGGAAAGGCATGGGAAAACATCTTGAAAACTTTTTTGAAAAAAAGAAAAATTACGCATTTTCCACATATTTTACCAATGTTAAAAAGTCAATTTTTCAGAATAAAACGCTATGGAAAACTCATACTATTTCCACATTGCACATGGTGCAAAATCATTTTTAAAAAATGAGGTGAATCCTATGAAAAAATGGCTATCACTTATGGCTGCTCTGCTGTGCTTTGCGAGCATCCTTACAGGATGCGGAAAAGATGACAAAAATTCAAACAATGCTGCGGAAAGCAGAACAGAAATTACTACAGTAACAGATGTACAGACTACAGAAAGGTCAACAAACAATTCTAATGATAATGGAGTTGTCGGTGATATCGTGACAGATGCCGAGGATATGGTTGATGACATCGTAACCGATGCCGAAGATATGGTTGATGATATAGTTCCTACCGATTCTTCAGTCAATAGTACAGAAAAAACTGAATAAATTCAAGAAGCTGCTGTTATAGTTACAGCGGCTTCTTTTTTGTAGATATATTGTACATTCTATAGTTATCATTACTACTTGCAATTTTAATTTTTTTATGGTATAATGTTAAAGCTAATTGTTGTGTAAAGGTGGTGAATTTATGTCTTATAAGGAAAAGTTTATACAGATATATGAAGAAAACATAAAACGTCCCGGAAGCGACAAGCTTCTTGCGTGGCTCTGTTCTGACAACAGTGACTTCTTTACTGCACCATCAAGCACACGCTATCACGGTTCATATGAGGGCGGACTTGTAGAGCATAGCCTTAATGTTTATGAATGCCTGAAGGATTACCTAAATCGTCCGAGAACAAAAGAGCTTTACGGTATGGATTATCCTGAAGAATCTATTGCTGTAGCAGCTCTTCTGCATGATATATGCAAGGTAAATTTCTATGGTGTTGACTATCGTAATGCTAAAAATGCACAGGGTGTATGGGAAAAGGTTCCATATTATACAGTTCATGACGAGCTGCCTTATGGTCATGGTGAAAAATCTGTGTATATAATTTCAGGCTTTATGAGACTTTCACGGGAAGAAGCTTTTGCCATACGATATCATATGGGATTTTCCGGAAATGAGGACAAAGGCACTGTTGGACAGGCTCTTGAAAAATTCCCTCTGGCTCTGGCTCTTAATGTTGCCGATATGGAAGCGGCATATTATCTTGAAGGCTCTCATAAATAACTTAATTAAAATTTTGGAGGTTTTATTAAAATGCATTGGTATGACAATTCTATTATGTATCACATCTATCCGCTGGGCTTTTGCGGAGCACCTAAGGTAAATAACGGCGGCGAGGTTGTGAATCGTCTTGAAAAGGTAAGAGAGTGGATCCCTCATATGAAGGAAATGCAGATCGACGCAATTTATTTCGGTCCTGTATTTGAATCTGCTGAACACGGCTATGATACTACTGACTATAAGCTCATTGACCGCAGACTCGGTACAAATCAGCTCTTCAAGGAAATTTGCGAAGAACTTCACGCAAATGGTATCCGTGTCATCCTCGACGGCGTATTCAACCACGTAGGCCGTAATTTCTGGGCATTCAAGGATGTTCAGGAAAAGGGTCAGGCTTCTCCATATTGCGGTTGGTTTGCAGGTCTTAACTTCGGCGGCAGCAGCCCTTGCGGCGACCCTTTCTGGTATGAGGGCTGGAATGGTCACTATAACCTTGTTAAGCTCAATCTTCATAATCAGGATGTATGCAATCACCTGCTGGATACTGTCGGCTACTGGATCGATGAATTCAAGATAGATGGTATCCGTTTTGATGCTGCTGACTGCGTGGACTTTGGATTCTTCAAGCAGATAAGAAACTTCTGCAAGGGCAGAAATCCTGAATTCTGGCTCATGGGTGAGATCATTCATGGTGACTACAATCGCTGGGCAAATCCTGAGATGCTTGACAGCGTAACAAACTATGAGTGTCACAAGGGTATCTATTCTTCTCATAACGACAAGAATTACTGGGAGATCAATTACTCTATCAACCGTCAGTTCGGTAACGGCGGTATCTATAAGGGTTTACAGCTCTACAGCTTTGTTGATAACCACGATGTAGATCGTCTGGCAAGCAAGCTGACAGATGCAAGATACAGAAAGCTTTGTTATACACTCATGTATTGTATGCCAGGTATCCCTTCTATATACTACGGAAGTGAATACGGTATTGAGGGCAGACATGAAAATAATTCAGATGATGGACTCAGACCTTGCCTTGAGCTTTCTCAGCTGGAAGCTACAGGCGACAGAGATCTTTACCGTCATATTGTAAAGCTCGGCAGAGTTTACAAGGCATATCCTGAGCTGAGAACAGGTGGTTTTGAGACAGTACAGGTACAGAACCGTCAGCTCTTGTTCCGCAGAGAAATAGACGGCAGAAATGTTTATGTTGCACTGAATCTGGATGACCAGTCATACTGGATGAATTTCCGCCCGAATTGTGGCAGCCTTGTTGACGTTCTTTCCGGCAGCTCTGTAAGAATTGATAATGGAAATGCTTCTATTGAAATGCCGCCATTCTCCAGCATGATCCTTGTTGAGGATGATATTGTAAACGGAATGCCTGAGCCGGAGACTGCACCTATCGAAGAGGTTAAGCAGGAGGTTATTGAGATCGGCGGCAGATATCGTCACTATAAGGGCGGAGAGTATGAAGTTCTCACTATTGCACAGCATACAGAGACAAACGAAGAATTGGTAGTTTATAGAAACGTTGAAAACGGTCACATCTGGGCAAGACCTAAGGCTATATTCCTTTGCGACGCAAACGGCGAGAAGAGATTTATCAAGCTTTAATAAAAATATGGAGCATAATACGATAAAGGGAGCTATCCTCGATCTTGACGGTACGCTTCTTGATTCTATGAATGTATGGCATACAATAGATAATTTGCTGCTTGAAAGCTATAATATTTCTCCGCCTGAGAATATTTCTGAAATAGTGAAGAAAATGACTATTGAGGAGTTTTCCAATTATTTTGTAAGAGAATTTTGTCTGCCGGTAACTCCGGCAGAGATTGCTTGCATGATAAAGCAAATGGCAGCAGAACAGTATATAATGCATATTCCTCTAAAAGAAGGCGCACTGGAATTTCTAAGCGGTCTTGACAAAATGGATATACCATACGGCATTGCTACTGCTACATATCCTGACCTTGCAAGATCAGCCCTTGACAGACTCGGTCTAAGCTCAAGAGTACAGTTTATTCTCACAGAATCAGAGCTGAATACTGGAAAAACTAAGCCCGATATTTACTATGAAGGCGCAAGGCGATTAGGTCTTGGCAAACGACAGATACTCGTAGCAGAGGATGCTCTTCACAGCATTCTTACAGCAAAAAGAGCAGGATTTTTTACCGTCGGAGTTTTTGATGCTGCCACGCCTTACGAGGAATGGCAGCAGATATGCGCAAATGCTACAATATCTGTAAAAAAACTTCCGGATATTCTGAATTTCATTTAAAGGAAAATAACTATGAAGCTTAGCTGCGAACCGCTGACAGGCGGAATATATGTTTATTCAAGCGAGGAACACAGATTCGGCACAGATGCATTTCTTTTAGCCGGCTTCTCAGTCTGGCGAAGAAAGGATCTTGCCGTAGATCTTGGAACAGGCTGCGGTATAATACCAATGATAATGCAAAGAAATGACCCTCCAAAGCATATATGGGGCGTTGAGGTGCAGGAGCAAGGTATAAAACAATTTAAGATGAGCATTGAGAAAAGTTGCATAGACAGCGAAAGAATAACTCCTGTGCTTGCAGATCTGAAAGTGCTGTGGGACGGCGCTCCGCTTGGACAATGCGATTTGGTGACTTGTAATCCACCGTATAAGGCTTATCATGCAGGCATAGAGAGCAGTCTTACAGCGCAAAAGATAGCCCGTCATGAGGTTCTGTGCAATATTTATGATGTATGTGCTGCGGCAAGCAAGCTTTTGAAATTTGGCGGAAGACTGTGCATATGCAACAGACCGGAACGGCTGTCTGACTGTATGGATGCTATGAAAAAAAACGGCATAGAACCAAAGCGTATGAGATTTGTTTCAAAAAATCCCCAAAGTGCGCCTTGGCTGTTTCTGCTTGAGGGAAAAAAGGGCAGCAAGCCATTCATGCAGATAGAACCGCAGCTTCATGTAAGAACGGACGGCGGAGATTCTGATGAGGTTCGAAGTCTTTATGAACCATTTCCAAGAGAGGACGGCAAAAGATGAGTGGTACTCTTTACATAATAGGAACTCCTATAGGCAATCTTGAGGATATAACTCTCAGACAGCTGAGAATGCTCGAAGAGGTGGACTTCATAGCCGCAGAGGACACCAGAGTTACAAGAAAGCTTCTGAGTCACTATAATATAAAAACTCCTTTGGTAAGCTTTCATGAGCACAGCAGAGAATCAGAAGCAAACAGAATAGCTTCAAGAATACTCGGCGGCGAAAACTGCGGAATAGTTACAGATGCAGGAATGCCTTGCATATCAGATCCCGGAGAGCCTCTTATAAAGCTTTGCTGCGATATGGGAATATCTGTAACAGCAGTTCCGGGTCCCAGTGCAGTTGTAACGGCGATCGCTCTTGCCGGACAGGCAGCTTCTCAGTTTGTCTTTGAAGGATTTCTTCCCGTTCCAAAAAAGGAACGTTCGCAGCGGCTAAAACGACTTACATCAGAAATAAGAACTATCGTCCTCTATGAAGCCCCTCACAAGCTCGTGAGAACGCTTACTGACTTAGGTGAAGCTCTTGGCTGTGATAGAAGCATATCGCTTTGCAGAGAGCTTACAAAGGTACATGAGGAAGTTATACGCACAACTATCAGCGGTGCTCAGGAGATATACTCAAACAAAGAACCAAGAGGGGAGTATGTGCTTGTTGTTGCAGGTGCAGATGAAAGCTCCTTTAATGAAGAATGTTTATCCCTGGAGAATGCTGTAAAGCTTGCCCGAGAATATGCCGAAAGCGGTCTGAAAAAACGTGATGCCTGCAAAAAAGCAGCAGAGGAAACAGGTCTCAGATGCAATGATATCTACAGTTCATTATAAGGAGCAAGAAAATGCCACGATTTTTTACTCAGAAAGTGACCTCAGACATTATCCGTATAACAGGAGAGGATGCAAATCACATAGGCAGATCACTGAGAATGCGTATCGGAGATCCGCTGACAATATGCTCAGAGGGCAAAGATCACCACTGCGTTATCACCAATATAACCGCTGATGAGGTAACTCTCAATGTTTTATCTTCAGAGCTTTGTGCGGCTGAGCCTACTGTGAATATAACCCTTTATCAGGCTGTTCCAAAAGCCGATAAGCTTGGGATTATAATTCAAAAGGCTGTTGAGCTTGGAGCAATAAGAATAGTTCCGGTACTTACAAAAAGATGCGTTGCAAGACCTGCAAAAAAAGATTTTGACAAGAAACTTCAAAGGCTTCAGAAAATCGCAGAATCCGCTGCTAAACAATCCGGCAGAGGGATTATACCACAGGTATCTTCCCTTATAGATTTTGACGAAGCTGTAGCTGAAATGAAATGCTTTGATACTGCAATGCTTTTTTATGAAGAGGGCGGCTCTCGTTTTGGCGAAATTTCTCTGGAAAATTCAAAAAATATAGCCGTATTTATAGGCAGTGAGGGCGGACTTGATCCGAATGAGGCTGAAAAAGCAAAAAATGCAGGCATATACAATGTATGGCTTGGAAAACGAATTCTTCGCTGCGAAACAGCTCCAATAGCAGTAATATCAGTGCTTATGCAGCTCACTGGAAATATGTGACAGCAGCGTGTTTCTTTTATGATTTTTTCTAAAAAGTGTGTGAATAACGCTTGTATTTTTAAAATATATGTGGTATAATAAATTTAACAGGTTAAATTCGGTACTGCGGAACCGTAACTGTCAATAAAATTTCCGCAGAGGAAGAGGTATTATTATGAAGGCAAGTACAATTGTAGCAATTATTCTCGCAACCGGTGCTGTAGTTCTGGCAACACTTATGATGCTGTCTAAGAGAAAGAAGAAAGCTTATGACAACTGCTGTGATCTTGAAGGTCTGGATTGCTGCTGCTCAGATGATGACGAGCTGGATGACATTTGCGACAGCGCTTGTGAGTGCGTTGAAGATGTCAAGGATGCTATCGAAGATGTGATCGATGATATTGCTGACTAAATAAAAAAATATGAGCCGCTTTCCGTGATAGAAAGCGGCTCTTTTTTATGAATATATTCCTTTAAAATTCAATCTTTCCATAAAGGCCTGTACCCAATTTGTCCTCAGGCTTTGGCTTCTTGTAATCCTTCTCAAAGCTTGTCTTCATGTTATCAAGATTGCTCGGCTTGAAATCCTCCGGACGCTTTTCACGATATGGCTTTTTTCCTGAACCATTGCTGCCATTTCTGCGATTGCGTCTATTCTGTCCTCCAGGTACTGCTACAACTACCTTTCGGTAAGGGTCTTCACCTACGCTGTGAGATACTACACCTTCGATCTCTGCGATCTTTGAGTGTATTATTCTTCTCTCATATGGATTCATCGGCTCAAGCGTGGTAGAACGTCCTGAACGCAGTACATTCTTTGCTATCTTCTCTGCAAGCTGTTCCAATGTCTTGCGTCTCTTCACTCTATAACCATTGCTGTCAAGCATTATTCTGGTGTATTCTTCCATTCCTCTGTTTGCAATTATACTCGCAAGATATTGAATGGAATCAAGAGTTTCACCTCTTCTGCCAATAATAATACCACTCTTATTATCACTTGTTACATTCATGGAAATGCCATTCTCGATCTTTGAAACAGCTACGTTTACACTAACTCCCATTTTTTCGTAAATAGCTATAATATATTTCTTTGCAGCTTTAAGGTTATCTGACATATCATCATCTGCAATTTCCTCTGGTGTGACGCTTTCCTCTGCTGCAATAATATCAGAAGAAATTTCCTCTGCATTTTCTTCAGCAGATGCCTCTTCCTTTTCATTCAATACATCATCCACATCAAGCACTACAGCTTCAGCAGCAGCTACAGCAGACATTCTCTTTGAAGGAGCTGCCGTTTTAGGAGTTACATTTTCCTCATAAATAGCTTCAACCTTCATCTTGCCAAAAAAGCCCTTCTTTTCTTCAAGAACTCTGAATACAATGAGATCCTCAGATACGCCGAATTGTTCAGCTGCAAGCTTCTTAGCCTGTTCCATTTTCTTTACGGTAAAAATCTCAGTCATTTTGTGTTCAACCTTTCATATTTATCAGACGATCATTCATTATCAGAATAATCATCTCCATATTTTTCAGCCATACGTTTTCTCGCATCCTTTATACGCTGACTTTCATATTCGCTTTTTTCCTTCTTGGACATCTTATCTGTGTCAGCATTTCTTGACGAACTTCCGTTTGCAGATGCTGCATTATTCTGAGCCTCCATCATTCTCTGAGAAAAGCTCTTTTTGCCGTTTGCATATTTAGTTCTGTTCTTTGCATTGTCAGCTTCACATATCTTTTCAATGCGCTCAGGAGTAAAGTATCTGTTAAGTCCGATCTGGATAAGAAGTGATACAAGAGAAGAACAAGCCCAGTAAAAACCTACACCGGCAGGTACATTAAATGCAAACCAGATAGAGAATATAGGCATACCGTAAAGCATTACATTCATGCATCCCATATTAGGCTGATCCGGATTTCTCTTTTTATTTACTATCTGCGAATAAACAGTCATTACAAGCTGCAAAATACCTGAAATAAATGGTATGCTCCAAAGTCCTATGTTGCTAAAATCCTTAATATTAGGAGTTTTACCAAGATCTATGCCTAAAAACTTAAAGTGACTTAAAAAATTTGATACATCACCGTTATTAAATCCGGCTACATTAAACAGACTTGAATCCTGCTTGAATGCCTCCATAATGTAAAGCTCCTCGCGAAGATCGCCGCCCTTGAATCTGCTTGATATATCAGGAAACTGATCGGTCACAAGCTTTACTGCATTATCAATTATATCACCGCTGTAGCCGAGTACATGAGTAAGCGGCTTGTACACAACTGCGAGTATACCAAAAAGCAGGAAGAACTGTAAAAACATCGGGAGACAGGATGCTCCGGGATTTACACCCTCTTCCTGATAAAGTGCCATCTGAGCTTCCTGAAGCTTCTGCGGCTCTTTCTCGTATTTTTTTCTGAGTGCTTTCAGCTTAGGATTAAGTCTCTGCATCTTAGCAGAGCTTTTCTGAGTTTTATAGTTGATAGGGAAAAGCAGCACTTTTGAAAAAATCGTAAACAGTATTATAGCTATACCATAATTCTGCACCAGACCATAAATAAAGCGCATTACGTACCCGAATGGTACGCCAAGAATGTCATATAAAATATTCATAGGATATGTTTTCCTTTCCGGGAATTATCGATAGGGCTATATCTCTTTTTCCTTATAAAAGCAGGAAATTCTTCCGGAACGTGATCTATGCCGCCAATATTCCATGGATGACAGCGCAGAAGCCTTTTTACTGAAAGATATGTACCTCTTACAGCACCAAATCTCTTTACAGCAGTTACACTATAGCTTGAGCACGTAGGATAAAAACGACAGCATGGCGGCTTAAATGGCGAAATACATTTCTGATAAAATTTTATAAGGAGCAACAGAAGATATTTCATATTGTTTTTCCTCCGCTTTCGGACAGACTTTTTTTAATACGCCTAAGTCCTTGTCCTTTCAGAAACTTTGCAAGCTCAGTTGATTTTATTTCACCGATCGCCGTTCTTGCTACTATGACCATATCTATGCCCTTTGGAAACAGCAGCTCCGCATCTCTGTATGCTGCTCGAATAACACGCTTAGCCCGATTTCTCTGCACTGCACCGCCGACCTTCTTGCCGGCTGTTATTCCAAGTCTGTTATATTTCAGTCTGTTCCTGCGTACATAGATAACCACATACGGCGATACTACTGTCTTTCCACGCTGATAAAGCATTAAAAAATCCTTGTTGCGTTTAAGGATCTCTGTTTGCAGCATAATTACCTCCGATCCTGTGGAAGTTTTCCTATTAAAGCAACACCTCTCTTTTGTAAGATGCTGCCTAAAACAAAAAGACCACAAAATAATTTGTGGTCTGACTCGTTAGTGGCTAAGTCTTGCTCTGCCCTTGGCTCTTCTACGAGCTAAGACCTTTCTTCCGTTCGAGGTTGCCATTCTCTTCATGAAGCCATGCTCCTTCTTTCTATGAAGCTTCTTCGGCTGATAAGTTCTTTTCACTATTATTCTCCTCCTCTCGGTTCTTGTTATGTGTATTAAGGTTCTTCCGACGACCTACATTGTGCTCTGCCGGTTTATAAAGACCTTTTCCACAATATTATACTCTATTTTCCACCCTTTGTCAAGGGCTTTTTGATTTTTTCTTTTATATTTTCAAAAGCAGGAAAACAGCTTCAAAAAACTTTTATAGTGAACGTCAAATTATTTTTGACGTTCACTATATTATCTTACTTCAAAACTTTTTGACTTTCAACAAAAAATGTTGAAAATTAAATTAAAACCCCTTGCATTAAATGGAAATTTATGATATACTATTATTAATAAGGAATATTATAGGCGGCGTATTTTGATTGTGTTTAAAATCGCTGCTGTTGAAAGCTGCATACATATATTAATTATAAGGTGCAGCTTTTTGTTTCCTGATAACGTCTTTAAGCAGATGTGCAATACCATCTGCGAATATATTCAGACAACTTTTTATTTATTTTATTATTATTTTAAAAGGAGACGAAGCATATGAATTCATTCGAAGATGTATTTGCTCGTGTAAAGGAGTACTGCCTGAAAGAAGGCGGTCTTTCTGAGGTCGCTGTTAAACTATGGATCGGCTCTCTTCAGCCGCTCAGTCTCAGCGGTAACGTAGCTGCCTTTACTGTACAATCAGACTTCCAGCGCAATATAGTCCTGCAAAATTACGAAGAGCTTCTCAAAGAAGCTTTTGAGAATATTCTCGGTTTTCCTGTTGAGCTGGTTATCCAGGTCGTTGAACCTGAGGACGACTATCCAACTATGCGAGGCGGATATTCTCCAAGAAACGCCGAAGATATAGATAAGCGTCATGAATCTCTCGAAAAATCTCTCGAAGGAGCTAAATACGAATATACATTTTCTACTTTTATAGTAGGCAGATCCAATGAATTTGCCTATGCTGCCTGCACCGCAGTTGCAAAAGAACCAGGCAAAAATTATAATCCTCTTTTTATATATGGTCCGTCCGGTCTTGGTAAAACGCACCTTATGCACGCTATCGCACACGAGGTAAAGCAAAATTATCCAAGCTATAATATTATATATGTTACAAGCGAAGAATTCGGAAATGACCTTATCAAGGGTATCAATGAAAATAATATGATAAGCTTCCACGAAAAATACCGCAGTGCTGATCTGCTGCTTATCGACGATATACAGTTCTTCAGCAATAAGGATCGTATGCAGGAGGAATTCTTCCATACATTTAATAAGCTTCATGCTGAAGGAAAGCAGATAGTAATTACTTCGGACAAGCCGCCTAAGGAACTCAAAACTCTTGAAGAAAGAATCCGTACACGATTTGAATGGGGTCTTATTACTGATATTTCAATACCTGATTTTGAAACAAGAATAGCTATTATCAGACGCAAGGCAGAGCTGCTTGATCTGGTCATTCCTGATGATGTTTCTGAATTTATTGCAAACAGACTGAAATCAAATATACGTCAGCTGGAGGGAGCTGTAAAAAAGCTCAAAGCACTCAAGCACCTTGCAGGCTCATCGCCGTCGATCTCTATGGCACAGAGTGTCATTAAGGATATTCTCAATGACGATCAGCCTATACCGATCACTGTAGAAAAAATAATAGTTGAGGTCGCTGATGTTTACGGAGTAACTCCCGATGAGATCCGCAGCAGTAAACGTTCAAGTCAGATATCTACTGCACGTAAGGTTGCTATTTACGTTGTCCGTGAAATAACTCAGATGCCGCTCCAGTCAATAGGTACAGAGTTCGGCGGAAGAGATCATTCAACTATAGTTTACGCTATCAATAATATAGAAGCAGGTATGAGACGTGATGAAAATCTCGCTCAGCTTGTCAGCGATATAATTAAAAATATACGTGACAAAAGCCGTATATAACTGCTTTCAACAGCAATTAAATTTGTTTCAACACCTATTTCAACAGCGTGTTGAAAACGAAGTTGAAAGTTTTTCTTACCAATTTTCCGTGATAATCGTCTGTAAAATATTAGAAGCTTTATACGGTTCAACAAATAAACAAAATAAAGATCTCAACTTTTCCTGCCGGAAAAATTCCGGCGGGTGATTTTTTCAACTCATATATCAACAATCTTTTCCTTTCAACTGCACATTTTTTCCACTTTTCAAATTGAAAAGTGAGTTTCGACTTTTGCACAAATTTTCACAATTTCTCGTTTTGAAAAAAATTCCAGTAATATCGGCGAAAAATACCTGTTTCAACGCTTTCAACACCTCTACTACTACTACTAAAATTTTATTCTGCTATTTTTTTCTTTTTTAACGCAGCAAAGCTGCGTTTCAGCCGATAAATGTGGAAAATACATTTTAAAAGCATACTTTGATTTTTTATCTATTATAAGAAAGGGTTACTTTATATTATGATAAAATTTATCTGTGACAGACAGTCACTTTATGAAGCTGTTACACATGTATCAAAAGGCGTAGCACAGCGTTCAACTATTTCTGCGCTGGAAGGCCTTAAAATAAGAATAAGTCCTGATAATCTGGAACTTACAGGATATGACCTTGAATTCGGTATACAGAAAAACATTGATGTTGAAACAGAAGACTGCGGAGAATTCGTTATAAACTCCAGACTTTTAAGTGAATCCGTGCGCCGTATGTCCGGTCAGTTCGTAAAATTTGAAATTGATGATAATCTTAATGTAAGTATTTACTGCGAAGCTACGGAATTTCATATCTCGGCAATGTCCGCAGAAGAATATCCTGCACTTCCTGATATGAATATGGACGAGGGTATCCATATAGACCAGTCTGTACTTCGTTCTATGGTAAATCAGACAAGTTACGCCGCTTGCCTAAATGAAGCAAAACCCGTTCTTACAGGTGAGCTTTTTGAGGTCAGAGAGGATATTCTGAGCGTAGTAGCTATAGATGGATACAGACTTGCTATAAGAAACGAAAATATCGGGCAGTGCGAATCTATGCAGTTCGTCGTTCCTAAAAGAACGGTAACTGAGGTTGCTAATATGCTTAAGGATGATGCTAAAGAACAATGCGTTATTTCTGTGAGCAGAAGTCATATTATATTTGAATTTGACGGATATATCGTATTTTCAAGACTTTTAGAGGGAGAATTCCACAATTACAGAAGCAGTATACCTGCCTCATTTGAGACAGAGGTGATTGTAAATACAAGTGATCTTACAAGCTGCTTAGAGAGATGTGCCCTTCTTATAAACAGCAAATTCAACGCTCCTATCAGATGTACTTTCAGTGGTGGAAATCTTAATGTACGCTGCAAAACCGGAATTGGCGAGATAAATGATACTATTCCAGTTAAAATCAGCGGACCTGACGTTAAGATAGGTCTTAATAACCGTTTTATGCTTGAGGCTGTACGTGCTTCTGACTGCGATTGCGTAAAAATACAAATGTCCGGAGGCAAGAGAGTAGTCAAGATCGTACCTATGCAGGGCGAAAGCTTCATATTCCTGCTTATGCCAATTCAGCTGAAGGATTAAACGAGGTGAAAAGCAATGAGTGAAAATATTGCTATAAAAACAGAATTTATAAAGCTGGATGCACTTCTGAAATTTGCCGGAATATGTGAAACAGGCGGAATTGCAAAGGAAGTCATACAAAATGGCGGCGTTTGTGTAAACGGAGAGGTATGTACTATGAGAGGCAAGAAGATACGTCCGGGTGATACCGTTTCAATAGACGACTATACTCTTAATATAGAAGCATTTCAAGAATGAGGCTTACTGAAATAAATATAGACGGTTTCAAGAATCTGATAAATATAAAAATTGATCCTGACGAGGGATATAACATTATATCAGGAGAAAATGCTCAGGGTAAAACAAACCTCCTTGAGGCATTGTGGCTTTTTACAGGATGCAGAAGCTTCAGAAAAACAAAAGAGAGAGATTATCTTAGCTTTTCAGGAGTTCCTCTTTTGGCTGAGGTATCATTTCACGACGGAAGACGCATACAAAAGCTGCGATGTGAAATGTCTCAGGGCAGCCGTGAGAAAAAGCTTACTCTTAACGGTGTGACCATAAGGCAGACAAGCGAGCTTTTTGAGATATATCACTGTGTTGCGTTTACCCCTGATGATATTGAGATCATTACAGGAGGTCCAGAGGTAAGAAGAAGCTTTCTTGACCTTTGCTTTTCTCAGCTGCACAGACGAGGAGTATCTGCTGTCAGACGCTATCAGCTGATATTGTCTCAGAGAAATGCCGTTTTAAAGCAGCATTTGCCGGTTTCTCAGACCGAGAGCGTACTTGATATTTGGGACAGGCAGCTTGCTTCTGTGGGAACTTATATTGCGCTCAGGCGACAATCGTATTCTGATAAGCTTGAAGAGGTATGCAGGGAGCTTTACGGCAGGATATCCTCCGGGTCTGAAAAAATCAGTGCTGCCTATAAAAGTCATGTTTTCGGCAAAAGACCCGAGCTTTCTTCTGATACATCAAAAAATCTTGAAGAGCTTTATTACCAAAAATTGAAATCCGTGAGAGAACAGGATACAGAGCTTGGATTTACCTCTTGCGGAATCCATAGAGATGATCTTGAACTTATGATAAACAACGTGAGTGCAAGAGAATTTGGTTCTCAGGGGCAGAAAAAAAGTCTTGCTCTTGCTCTTAAACTTTCTCAGGCACAGCTTTACGGTGCTGCAAAAAGAGAATCACCTGTTATTCTCCTTGACGACGTTATGGGCGAGCTTGACAGAAGCCGTCAGGAGGTTGTTTATACTATAATAAAAAATATGCAGGTTTTTATTACTACCTGTCATGACGAGGTGTTGATTCCTGAACTTGCAGGTAAGCGTATTATGTTGAAAAATGGACGTATATGTTCTGAATAAATTGAATCACAGTACGTAAATGCGAATAAAAATCACTTTTCCACAAGCTGTTGAAAACATTGTGGAAAGACTGTATAGTGATGTTGATTAACAGGCTCGCAAATAAAAATAAGGAGGAAAAAAACATGATAGAAGCACAGCTTCCTAATGCAGAGAGCTATGATGAAAACCAAATTCAGGTTCTCGAAGGTCTTGAGGCTGTTCGAAAACGTCCGGGTATGTATATCGGTTCTACAGGGTCTAAGGGTCTGCATCATCTTGTTTACGAGATAGTGGACAATTCTATTGATGAGGCTTTGGCAGGCTTCTGTACTGATATAAATATTGAAATTCTCCCAGACGACGTTATTCGTGTTTCAGATAACGGCAGAGGTATTCCTGTTGGTATTCATCCTAAAGAGGGTATCTCTGCGGCTACTGTCGTCTATACCGTTCTTCATGCAGGCGGTAAATTCGGCGGCGGCGGATATAAAGTATCAGGCGGACTTCATGGCGTTGGCGCATCTGTTGTAAACGCTTTGTCTGAATGGCTGGAGCTTACTGTAAAAGATGGCAAGCACGTTCATTTTCAGCGCTTTGAGCGTGGAAACTACAGCGAGGAGCTTAAAATTATTGGAGAAACATCGGAAAATGGTACTTCTGTTACATTCAAGGCTGACCCTGAAATTTTTGAAAGTACTGTTTATGATTACGAGGTTTTGCTTAAAAGACTTCGTGAACAGGCATTCCTCAATGCCGGAATAAAAATTATATTCTCTGATAAAAGAAATCCGTCTGCTATAGTTACAGAGGAGCTTTATTATGAAGGCGGTATACGCCATTTCGTAGAGCATCTTCATAAGGTAAGAGGTGTCGCTCCTTTATCTGATTCCGTTATTTACTTTTCAGGTATGGACGGCGATTCATTTGGTGAGATCGCTATGCAGTATAATGACAGCTACAATGAACTTGTGCTTTCATTTGCTAATAATATTCATACTACAGACGGCGGAAGCCATGAGGTCGGCTTTAAAAATGCCCTCACTAAGGTTATCAATGAATACGGCAAAAAGATGAATCTTCTTAAAGACGGAATGAAACTTCTCGGCGATGATGTAAGAGAAGGTCTTACCGCAGTTATTTCCGTTAAGCTTACTGAATGTGAATTCGAGGGTCAGACTAAGGGTCGTCTTGGAAATCCTCAGGTGAAACCGTTTATTGAAAAGCTTGTCTATGAAAAGCTTATGGATTTTCTCGATGAAAACCCTGAAGCAGCTAAAAGTATTTTTGAGAAGAGTCTTTCCGCTCAAAAGGCTCGTGAAGCTGCCAAAAAAGCAAGAGATCTTACAAGACGTAAATCTGCTATGGAAAGTGCCAGTTTGCCAGGTAAGCTTGCTGACTGCTCTGAAAAAGGCGTTAACGGCACAGAGCTGTATATTGTCGAGGGTGACTCTGCTGGCGGTTCTGCTAAAGAGGGCAGAGACAGACGATATCAGGCAATACTTCCTCTCTGGGGAAAAATGCTGAACGTTGAAAAGGCACGTATTGACAAGGTTTACGGCAATGAAAAGCTTATGCCTGTCGTTACTGCGCTCGGTACATCCATTGGTGAAGATTTTGATATATCAAAGCTAAGATACGGAAAGATAATTATTATGGCCGATGCCGATGTCGATGGTTCACATATCAGAACGCTGCTTCTGACATTCTTTTTCCGCTTTATGCGCCCTCTTATTACTAACGGTAATATTTACCTTGCTCAGCCTCCTCTTTTTAAAGTATCTAAAGGAAAAAAATTTAAATATGCCTTTGATGAGGATGAACGTGATAAGTTTATTGCTGAATTTAAGGAAACTGACAAGAGTAATGCTAAGATCGAGGTTCAGCGATATAAGGGCCTTGGTGAAATGAGTTCTCAGCAGCTTTGGGATACTACTATGAATCCTGAGACACGCTCTATGATTCGTGTTGAGCTTGACGATGCTGAACGTGCTGATGAGGTATTTACTATCCTTATGGGTGATAAGGTCGCTCCAAGACGTGAATTTATCGAGACTAATGCTCGATATGTACAGAATCTGGATATCTGATAATTCAAAGGAGACGATGATATGACGAATTATAATGATAGCGCAGATGATATAGAGAAAATTGATGAGATAACAGAAAATACAGAAACTGTTTGTCATGAGGATGTTACTGATATTCAAAATAATACTGCAAAAGAAAAACTGATACCGGATACTGCTCCGTATCAGATAAATCATGATATTTACAGCGAAGCTTACAAAAGCTATCAGAAGCATTTTATATTCCCGAAAAATAGAATACTTCAGCTGATAATGCTGCTGCTTGCTGTTGATTTCAGTTATCACGGAATAATGAATCCTGATAATAAGTTAGCATTTTTCCTTACTGCTCTATGCGTTGCTTTTATTTTTATTCTGTGGTATAATCCACGCAGAATGAGAAGAAGTGTTATGGATGTTATTCGTGAGATAGAGGGCGATGAGTATGTTTTCTCAATGGATCAGGAAAAAATAACCTTCTGCACTGTCTCTCAGGACTATATTCAGGATATTCCTAATGAGGAGCTTATTCAAAATAAACCAACGGAAATTTACTATAATAAAGATCTGTATGTAATTGAAAAATATGAATTCTTCCTCATTTGCCGTGGAAAACAGGTGTTTTATGTTCTCCCTAAGTATGCACTGTACGATAATCAGGCGGAGATTATTCGTGAAAATTTTGAAAATAAGATTGGAAAGAATTTCCGCTGCAAAATTTAAAGGTGAAATTACATGAGTGAAAATAACGAAAATATGGATAATAAACTTGAGAATCGTGACGGTAAGATCGTCCCCATTGAGATAAGCACTGAGGTACAGCAGTCATTTTTGCAGTACGCTATGTCAGTCATAGTTTCAAGAGCACTCCCTGATGTGCGTGACGGTCTTAAACCGGTGCATCGCCGCATTCTCTATACAATGTATGAAAAAAATCTTACCCCGGATAAGGCTTATCATAAGTGTGCTGATACCGTTGGTTCTGTGCTCGGTAGCTACCATCCTCATGGTGATGCTTCCGTTTATGACGCTCTTGTTCGTCTGGCACAGCCATTCTCACTGAGATATATGCTCGTTGACGGTCAGGGTAACTTCGGTTCTGTGGACGGCGATCCGCCTGCTGCTTACCGTTATACTGAGGCAAGAATGTCTAAGATCTCACTTGAGATGCTGACTGATATTCAAAAAGAAACCGTTCCCTTTATGCCTAACTATGATGAGAGACTTATGGAGCCGCAGGTACTTCCTTCACGTTACCCTAATATCCTTGTAAATGGCTCTGTGGGCATCGCTGTCGGCATGGCTACTAATATCCCTCCTCATAACCTCGGAGAGGTCGTAGAGGGTCTGGAACTTCTTATGGATGAGCCGGATTGCACTGTTGAAGATATCATGGATAAGATAAAAGGTCCTGATTTTCCTACAGGCGGTATTATTATGGGTAAGGCAGGCATTCGTGCTGCTTATAATACCGGCAGAGGTAAGATCACTCTCAGAAGTAAGGTGGACTTTGAAAAGGTTCGTGGTAGAGACGCCATTATTGTTACTGAAATTCCATACATGGTCAATAAAGCCCGTCTTGTTGAGAGCATCGCACAGCTGGCTAAGGATAAGCGTGTTGAGGGTATAGCCCATATTCAGGACGAATCAAGTCGTGAGGGTATGAGAATCGTAATTGAGCTTAAAAAAGATACTAATTCTGAGATCGTTCTCAATAAGCTCTATAGCTATACTCAGCTTCAGGATACTGTCGGCGTTATTATGCTGGCACTTGTAAATGGCGAGCCTAAGATACTTTCTATCAAACAGATACTTGAACATTATCTTAACTTCCAGATAGAGGTTATTACTAACCGTACTAAGTTTGAGCTTGCAAAGGCTAAGAAACGTGCTCATATACTTCAGGGATTTGTGGTTGCTATTGATTATATTGATGAGGTTATAAACATTCTTCGTTCAAGTAAGACTATTCCTGAGGGCAAGCAGAGACTTGTTGAACGATTTAAAGATATTGATATGTCAGAGCTGCTTGACCGCAGTGAATACGACATGAATAACTATCAGCTTGATGCTCAGGTCGGACTTACTGAAGAACAGGCTGATGCTATCGTTCAGATGCGTCTCGGTGCCCTTACCGGTATGGAGCGTAAAAAGGTTACTGATGAGCTTTATGAGATAACAAAGAAAATTGCAGAGTATATCGCTATTCTCTCTGATGAGAAGCTCGTTAAGGATATTATTAGAACTGATCTTCGTGAAATCGCACGTAAATTTTCTGATCCACGCCGTACTATGATTGAAAATGTATGCGGTGAAGTGGAGATCGAGGATCTTATCCCTGTTACAGAATGTGTTGTTACCTATACTAACGGCGGATATTTAAAGCGTATGCCCTCTGATACCTATAAGCTTCAGCGCAGAGGCGGAAGAGGTGTGAACGGTATGAAACAGCGCGCAGAGGATTGTGTAAGTGAGATGTTTATAAGCTCCTCACACGACCACATTATGTTTATAAGCAATAAAGGTATAATGTATAAGCTCAAATGCTATGAAATCCCTGAAGGCGGTAAAACTTCAAAGGGTCTTAATATTGTTAATCTTATCACTATGAGTGAAGATGAACATATTGCTGCGATACTCTATACTTCCGATTTTGAAGAAGGCAGATATGTAAATATTGTCACTAAAAAGGGTAAGATAAAGCGTACTGAGCTTTCAGCTTATAAAAATGTTCGTAAAAATGGTCTTATTGCAATAGGTCTTGATGAAGGCGATGAGATCGCAGGCGTTCTTATGACTGAGGGTGATGATAATATCTTTATTGCTACTAAAAATGGCATGATACTGCGTACTAATGAAAATAATGTTAGACCTATGAGCAGAAGCGCTCATGGTGTGCGCGCTATATCTCTTCGTGATGGCGATGAAGTCATTGCTATTGCACGAGAGCGTGAAAATGCTGACCTCCTTACTATTACCTCTAAAGGCTTTGGCAGAAGAAGCGCCGCATCTGAATATCGAATCCAAAATAGAGGCGGATTCGGTATTAAAAATTATAATACCGATTCTGAAAGAGGCGATGTGTGCGGTATTCGTATGGTTGAACCTTCTGAGGATATCATCCTCATATCAAGCGATGGTGTCATAATTCGTGTTCGCTGCGAGGATATTCGTGTTATGGGCAGAACTGCTAAGGGTGTTCGTACAATGAAGGTTACTGCTGGTAATACTGTTGTGGCATTCACAAGCGCACCTCACGATGATTCTGCTGAGACAGCTGCTGTTGATAATGTATCTGACGAAGAAGAAAATACCGAAATTTTACCATCCGATACCATATCTGATATAACTGAATAATTTGTTTTCGGGTACCGGCAGCGTAATGCTGCCGGAAACCCGTTTTTTATGATTGTCCTTATATAACGTACATATTTATTTTTTTGGTGACTGTATAAATGATTACTTTCTTTATTATTATAATTGCTATTATTGCAATTCTCTTCATATGCTGCCTGATAGAACGTCAGATAATCGTTACTCGTAAACAGAAAATCTGCCTTAAAAATTTGCCGCACGCTTTTAATGGGCTTAAAATTATTCAGATATCTGATCTTCATCATAGAAAGTTCGGGGAAAATCAGTCACGCATTATAAAGCGTGTACAAAAGCTTAATCCTGATATTATTGCTGTTACTGGTGATCTGATTTCTCGTGATATGCGTGATTTTTCGTCCGTTCAGGCATTTTGCAGGACTCTTTCAGGCATCGCTCCTGTTTTGTTTTCTATGGGAAATCATGAGCTTGATCTGCCTTTCGATATTCAGTCTGACTATATAAATACTCTTAAAAATGCGGGTGTTCATGTTCTTCTGAATTCTTCTTATCTGCTTCGTCACGATAATTCAGTTCTTTGCTTTACAGGCGCTTTACTTGATACAAGCATTTATCGTAATGAGAATTTTAAATATGATTCCCTCAATCCGTACTCCCTGCATGAACTCCAAATGACTATAGGTGTACGCTCAGAATGTACAGTTCTGCTTGCTCATAATCCATTGATATTTGATGTCTATGCAGATTGGAATGCTGATCTTATTCTTTCAGGACATGTCCACGGCGGCGTAATAAGACTTCCTTTTATAGGCGGTCTGCTTTCTCCAGAACGTAAATTTTTTCCAAAATTTACCCGAGGATTATATCGCTCAGGATCATCTCAGTTATATGTATCCGCAGGTCTTGGAAAACTTAGACTTTTTAATCCGCCTGAGATAAATCTTATTATGCTTTTATCAGAATCTTGATTTTATACATTTCTATCAGGCCGCTTGGTAGAAATGTTCCACGTGGAACATTTTAGCTTTATCTTATTATGTTTCAGGTGGAGCTTTTCTATTCTTATTTCGTAAATTGTTCCACGTGGAACATTTTTGTATTTGTATTTTTTTATAGGAGTTGATTCTATGTACCATATGGGTGCTTTTGATGTTGCTGTTATTGGTGCAGGTCATGCAGGTGTTGAGGCTGCTCTTGCTTCTGCAAGACTTGGTTGTAAAACAGCTCTTTTTACTATATCTTTGGATCAAATTGCAAATATGCCTTGTAATCCGTCTATCGGAGGTACTGCTAAGGGACATTTAGTAAGAGAAATAGATGCTCTCGGCGGTGAAATGGG
Organism: uncultured Ruminococcus sp.; assembly: GCA_947176075.1. Lineage (GTDB taxonomy): Bacteria > Bacillota > Clostridia > Oscillospirales > Ruminococcaceae > Ruminococcus_C. The sequence continues at coordinate 28,600 of CAMWPG010000013.1, forward strand.
TAAGGCCGCAGATGCTTGCTTTATTCAAAGCCGTATGCTTAATCGTGGCAAAGGACCTGCTGTTTACAGTCTTAGAGTTCAGGCTGATAGAGTTAAGTATCATAATTATATGAAAAAAATCTGTGAAAATACTGAGAATCTTTTTATTAAACAGGCTGAGATAACTGATGTAATTGTAGAAAATGGATGCGTTATAGGTGTTGTTACAAGTCTTGGAGCTATGTATGATGTAAAGGCTGCTGTGATTGCTACAGGTACTTATTTAAATGGACGTATTCATATAGGTAATGTTTCATATGAAAGCGGACCAGACAGTGCCTTGCCGAGCCGTATACTCGGGCAGAATCTTGTGAAACTTGGACTTCCGATGAGAAGATTTAAGACAGGTACGCCGTGTCGTGTACACAGAAGAAGTATTGACTTTGAACGTATTGAGGAGCAGAAAGGTGATAAAGATATAGTACCGTTCTCATTTGAAACTCCGATTGAGGGACTTGAAAATGTTGTTTCGTGCTATATCACTTATACTAATCAGAAAACTCATGATATTATTCATAATAATCTTGATCGATCACCTATGTTTACAGGTCAAATAGAAGGTATTGGACCTCGGTATTGCCCGTCTATTGAAACTAAAATAGTCAGATTTGCTGAAAAAGAACGGCATCAGCTTTTTGTGGAGCCTATGGGTCTTGATACGGATGAATTTTATTTGCAGGGAATGTCTACTTCACTTCCTGAGGATGTGCAGCAGGAATTTTTAAGAACGATAGTGGGTCTTGAAAATGTTGAAATTATGCGTCCTGCATATGCTATTGAATATGATTGCATAGATCCTACAGCGTTAAGAGCTACGCTTGAAACAAAGCAAATAAGTGGTTTATATGGTGCGGGTCAGTTTAATGGCAGTTCGGGTTACGAAGAAGCCGCCGCTCAGGGGATAATTGCCGGAATAAATGCTGTACTTAAAGTTCAGAATAAGTCTCCTTTGATTCTGGATAGAGCTACGTCATATATCGGTACTCTTATTGATGATCTTGTTACAAAGGGCTGTGAGGATCCATATAGAATGATGACATCAAGAAGTGAGTATAGACTTATATTACGTCAGGATAATGCTGATGAAAGACTTATGCCTATAGGTTATAAAATAGGATTGCTGCCTGAATTCAGATATAAAAAGATGATTCAGAAATATGCAGCTGTTGAATTAGAAAAAAAACGTGTTCAGAAGAAAAATATGTCACCTGATGCTGCGATAAATGTATTTCTTGAATCTAAAGGTACGACTGCTCTTTCAACAGGTTGTAAACTTGCAGACCTTATAAGGCGTCCTCAGCTTGGATATGATATGTTGAAATCATTTGATCCAGAGCGTCCTTCACTTGATCCCGTCATAGGACAGCAGGTTGAAATACAGATCAAATATGAGGGATACATTGAAAAGCAGCTTGCACTTGTTGAAAAAATGAGAAAGCTTGAAAAAATAATTTTACCCGAAGATACAGATTATTCGCAAATACGAGGTTTACGCCTTGAAGCGGCTGAAAAACTTAATGCACATAAACCGGTAAATATTGGTCAGGCAAGCCGTATTTCCGGTGTTTCTCCTGCTGATATTTCCGTTTTGGTCGTATGGGAGCTTTCAAGAAAGGATAAATGAAAATGAAAACTGATTTTTCAACTATTCAATGTTTATTTGTTGAAAACAGCCTTAATTTAAGTAAAGAACAGTATGATGCTTTGCAAATATACAGTGAATTCCTTGTGGAATATAATGAAAAAATTAATCTCACAGCTATTATAGAGCCGGATGAAATATGGAGAAAACATTTTCTCGACAGTATATATCCAATAAATCTATTTAATATACCAAAGTCTGCATCTATTATAGATGTTGGTACAGGTGCAGGATTTCCAAGCGTTCCTATGGCAATTTATAGAAATGATCTGAAGATAACAATGCTCGACAGTCTGCAAAAGAGACTTGTATTTTTAGAGCAGCTTGCAGTTAAAACAAAACTTAATTTTTGGCAGTGTGTTCATGGAAGAGCTGAGGATATGGGCAAGAGGAATGAATATAGAGAGCAGTATGATATTGCTATTGCAAGAGCTGTTGCTGCATTACCAATATTATGTGAGTATTGTATGCCGTTTGTAAAGGTCGGAGGAAGCTTTATAGCACTTAAAGGTCCTAATGAAAATGCAGTCGATGCTATTAATGCTATTTCAGAGCTTGGTGGAGAAATATCAAAAGAAATTTCATATAATCTCTGCGGCGATGACAGAAAGCTCATTGTAATTAGTAAAGTATCGCAAACTCCGACAAAATATCCTCGCAGAAGCAAGCGTATTCAGCAGTTACATTTGTAAAAAGCTACAATATTGTCATATTTAAATATTTAATATTAATATTGTGCGATAAATCTCTATGGTCATGCTGTTTTTTATCTGTTATAATATATTAAGTTTTAAGGTAAGGAGTTATATTTTGAGTAAAA
>CAMWPG010000014.1 GCA_947176075.1 uncultured Ruminococcus sp.
AAATAATATATATCAGGAATGAAATAAATGTAATTATTATATGAATCAAAGAAAAAAGTTATAAATGAGATGATTGACAGGGCAAAAATATGGATAAACTGATAGCGTGTTGCGCAGATGGATAATAGCATAAAACTGTGTAAGGTATGTGAAAGACGTATGCGAAAAAATAGAAAAAACGAAATACTTACTTTAGTTAATAGATGAATACAATCGCTATGGTAAAAATGTACAAATAAAGATATGTGAATATGTGTAAAGCTACAAAAAAACAGCGTTATGGGGAATATGTTTGTATTTTGGGTTGACAAAAAATGTGAAGTAGTATATAATTTTAGATATGAAAATGCGTGTATCGTGTGAGCCTTTTGTGAAAAGCACACATGATATCTGCGCTTAATGACTGTCGTTTATGCGTGATGGTTCTGGAAATATGTAATTTTATTGTGAACTGAAAAATGACAGTCGGTATTTCTATTTAAAAACTCAATTTATATTAACGAGAGGGGAATTTTTCAAATGCAAATGAAAAAAAGCAAAGCTTTCTTGGCTGCATTTCTTGCTGTTGCTTCTACTTGTGCTACAATTATGCCTACAGTAGCATCAGCTGGTCAGTGTGTAAACAAGGCAATCGGTGATGATCCGGATGGAAGAACAAAGGCTGAGGCATATGGCGACGAAACTTATGCACAGCGCTTTATGTCTCTGTATGATGACGTAATTACAAACGGTGTTGAAAATGGATATATGTCTTCAACATCTACAGTTAGCGGCGGTCTGGGCGTTCCTTACCATTCTGCTGAAGAACTCTGTATTGAAGCTCCTGACTACGGTCATGAAACTACATCAGAAGCTATGTCTTACCTCGTATGGGTTGCTGCAATGCGTGATAACATTGTAAATGCTGCTAAGAATGACGGGGTAGCTGTTAAGGGTACAAAGGATGCTGCTTCTGAAGAAGTCGGCGATCTTGCTAAGGCTTGGAAGACAATGGAAGCTACACTGGTTCCTGATGCACAGGGCAGAATGATGTCTATGGGCGATCAGCTTAGCGCAACATATTCTGACGAGTGGGAGCAGGTTGAGCTTTATCCTACAGGCATGGATGAAGGCGTAAAGGGTAACAACCCGATTCACAGCCTTTTCTGTAATGCATATGCCAACGATGGCGGTCTCTATCTGATGAACTGGCTGGCTGACGTTGATGACTGGTATGGTTTTGGCGCAGGTACATCTTCTCAGTATAAGCAGAAGAATGTTAGCGGTGACTTTACTATGATCAATACTTTCCAGCGTGGTGAACAGGAATCATGTTGGGAAACAATTCCTCACGCATCTGTTGAAGAACTTAAGTATGGTGTGCCTGGAAATGGTATGAAGGCATTCTTCAATACTGAAGATAAGGTTGCTGCACAGTTTGCATATACAAATGCTCCTGACGCAGAAGACCGTGCAATTCAGGCTGTATACGCTGCAAATCGTTGGGGCGTAGGTAATCAGAATGTTGATTCTAAGTGGGGCGGCAGTCAGACTGTATCTGCTCTTGCAGGTAAGATGGGTGACGAGTGCCGTAACAATATGTATGATAAGTATTATGTTCAGATCGGTGCTCAAAACAAGAATGCAGGCGGTGGCTCTGACAATGGTAAGCACTATCTGATGAACTGGTATACATCATGGGGCGGCGCGCTTGACGGCGGCTGGGCATGGCAGATCGGTGCTTCTCACTGTCATGAATTCTATCAGAACCCACTGGCTGCTTATGGTCTGCTCTATGATAAGGATATCAATGCAGGCATGAAGGCTCAGGGAGCTACAGAAGATTATAAGACATCACTTCAGACACAGATGGAACTCTATATGTGGCTGATGTCTAAGGACGGTCCGATTGCGGGCGGTTGTACAAACTCATGGGCTGGCCGTTATGAAAAGTATCCTGCTGGTCAGTCTGAATTCCACAAGATGGCTTATCTGGAACACCCTGTATATGCTGACCCAGGTTCAAACCACTGGATCGGTAACCAGGTATGGGCTGTTCAGCGTCTTGCTGAAATGTACTACCTCGTTAAGACAGGCGAGGGTCCGAAGAGCGATGTAAACATCGGCGGCATGGATCTTGAGCAGTGCCTTGAAAAGCTCCTTGACAGATGGGTTGGCTGGTTCCTGGATAACTCTATCCTCGGTACTGCTAATGCTACAAAGACATTCAAGGCTAAGTATGAGCCATATGATACAGAAGAAAGTGAATTCACAGTTCCGGATCTTGCTCAGGGCGTTACAGACGATGGAACATCATTCTCTATTCCGGCTTCTCTTATCTGGTCAGGTCAGCCTGAATCATGGAGCGGTAAGTATACTGAAAACAACAATCTGACTTGCACAATCGTAGGTTACGGTGACGGCGATATCGGTTGTGTAGCTTCACTTGCTAATACACTCTTCTATTATGCTAAGGCAAGAGGTATTACAGGTGCAGATCTTGAGAAGGGTGAATCTTCTTATAAGGCAAATCAGGGAACAAAGGGCAGCGAAGCTGATTATCCGGCACAGGCTCTGTACCTTGGTAAGCAGCTCATGGATCGTATGTGGGATAAGGCTCGTGATGACAGAGGTCTGTCTATTGCTGACCACAACACAAATCTCCCAAGAATGTGGAGCACAAAGCTTGTTCTTCCAAATGGTTCTCGTGCAAATGGTCATGGTCAAAATCTCAGTGCTGATCGTTATACAGGTACAATGCCTAATGGTGATACAATTAAGGACGGCGTAGCATTCTACGATATCCGTACAAACTATGCAAGCAGCGACATGTATAAGAAGGCTAAGGCTGAATTTGATTCTACAGGCAACACAGAAGGCTACTACTTTAAGCTTCACAGATTCTGGCACGAAGGCGATGCTATGATGGCACTTGGTACTCTCTTTGAGCTGTATCCTGAACTGACTCCTGATGGCACTACACTAATTCAGGATGACCTTAAGCTTGATAAGGATTCTGTTTCTGTTAAGGTTGGCGATACTGATACAATCAAGCCTAATAAGGATGGCTGCACATTTGAATCAGCAGATCCTTCTATCGCTACAGTTTCTCCTGATGGTACTGTAACAGGCGTTGCTGAAGGTAACACAACTATCACTGTAACTGATGCTGACGGAAATAAGGCTACTGTTACTGTTACTGTTACAAATGAGACGATTGTATACGAAGATCTGATTGGTGACTGCAACCTGGATGGTGCTGTATCTATGGCTGATATCGTATATCTGAACAAGTATCTTGTAGGTATTATTCAGTTCAATGATCAGCAGAAGAGAAATGCTCAGTGTCATACAGATACAGAAATTGGATTCAACGATGCAACTGCACTCCTGAGATTCCTTGCTCAGCAGATCGATAAGCTTCCAATTAGCGACTAATTTAATTTTCTATAATTAAAATATTTGGACGGCACGAAAAATCGTGCCGTCCTTTTTACTGAATAATTATGAAATGAATGCGGAAAATGTTCAGAATCTACTATTGATTTTCAGAGTGAGATATGTTATAATTAAATATATATGTATCGGAAGGATGATGACACCTTGATAAAAAGTATGACAGGCTTTGGGAGATCAAGCCTTGCCCTTGAAAATATGGATATACTTGTTGAAATACGTTCAGTCAACCATAGATTCCTTGAAACATCAATTAGATTGTCTCATGCTTACAGCTACCTTGAGGATAAGGTGAAAAAACAAATTCAGAATAAAATCTCAAGAGGTAAGGTAGATGTAAATTTATCCATTCAGCTACATGGCTTAAACGATATTGAAGTTGAAATCAATAATAGTCTTGCTGCTGCCTATATTAATGCGATGCGCAGCGCTAATGAAAAGCTCGGACTTGACGATGATCTTACACTTTCTTCAATAATGCGTTTTTCAGATATTTTTTCATTAAGAAAAGTTCAGCTTGACGAGGAAACAGTATGGGCATCTGTGCTTCCTGCTGTAAATGAGGCAGCAGATAGATTTCTTGAAATGCGTATAATTGAGGGCGAAAAACTGTACGCAGATCTTAAAAATCGTCTTGATTCACTTGAGAAGCTGTTGAATAACGTTAAGGAATATGCTCCGGAAACTGCTAAAAGATATTATAATAAGCTTTATGCAAAAATTACAGAGCTGCTTGCAGACAGAGATATTGAGGAATCAAGAATTATGACAGAATCTGCTATTTTTGCTGATAAAATAGCAATAGATGAGGAGACAGTGCGCCTTGGAAGTCATATAGAACAATTCCGCAGTCTCATTGAATCCGATGAGCCTATAGGCAGAAAGCTTGATTTTCTTATTCAGGAGATGAATCGAGAGGTTAATACAATGGGTTCAAAGGCACAGGATTTAGCGGTGACCCGATGCGTTGTTGATATGAAATCAGAGATAGAAAAACTGCGTGAGCAGATTCAGAATATAGAATAATGGGGTGAAATATATATGAAAAAAGGCTTGCTTATCGTTGTATCAGGACCTTCTGGATGCGGAAAGGGTACCGTTCTTGGTGCAGTTAAGGATAAATTAGAGCTTTGCTATTCAGTGTCTGCAACTACTCGTGATATTCGTGACGGAGAGACAGACGGGGTCAATTATCATTATATGAAAAAGGAGCAGTTTGAGCAGCTTATTGCTGAGGGTAAAATACTGGAATATACTACATACTGCGGTAATTATTATGGAACGCTCCGTGAAGAGGTAGAGAGCCGGCGTAATGCTGGACAGAATGTTCTTCTTGAGATTGAAGTAATTGGCGCTTCTAATGTAAAGAGACTTTGTCCGGATGCTGTACTTATATTTATTGCTCCGCCTTCTATTAGCGAGCTTGAAAGAAGACTTAGAAAGCGTGGAACAGAAACAGAGGATGTCATTGCCGAACGTATATCGCAGGCAGAGCGTGAGATCCACTGTGCCAAAGATTACGATTATATTATAGTGAATGCTGCGCTTGAAAAGGCTGTACAAGACATTTCAGCTGTCATAATTGCAGAGAAAATCTCTGCTAAAAATAAAGAACAAATTATAAGTGAGGTACTTAATCCATGAATATGCTTAGACCATCAATGAATCAGCTCATATCAAAAAACGAAAGTGGTTACTCTCTGGTAGTTGGTGTTGCTAAACGTGCAAGAGAAATTGCTGACGAACTTTATGAAAAAAATGAAATTCTTAGAGAAAAGCCTGTAAAGACTGCCGTTGAGGAGCTTGCTTCCGGTAAATATCGTATCATAGAGGACAAAAATTAAATTTTTATTAAAGGAAAGAGGCGTGTGTGATGAATACCTATTGGAAGGTTTATGTTGCTGTATGGGATACGGCATATTCCTTTGACAGGCTGTTCACATACACGTCTTTTGAAGCTGTCGATAAGGGCTGCCGTGTGGCTGTTCCTTTTGGCTGGAATAATTCAAAACGTGTAGGAATGGTGCTTGATGCTGAGGAAACAAGTGAACCGCTTGATCCTAATATCAAGCCGATAATTTTTGTTATGGACAAAGAGTCTCTTCTGAATGATGAACAGCTTGAGCTTATCTTCTGGCTGAAAGAGACATCGTTTTGCACGTATTCTGATGCTATCAGGACTATTCTGCCCGCTGGTATGCAGGTGCAGATCTGTCAAAAGGCTAAGCTTATGCCTGTTCCGGATGGCACATTCCTTACATCCGCCGAAAAAAGCCTTATAGGATTTTTGAAGGCAGCTAAAAGCCGCAGAAGCTTTGACAGGCTTTTACAGTCAGAGGGAAATGAGGAAAAACAGAGAGCTGTAGATTCACTCTTTGAAAAGGGAATACTCAAAATGACTGATTATGCTAAGCAAAGGCTTAGTGATTCAAGCATAAAAATGCTGCGCCTTACTGAGAATTATAAGGAAATGCAGCTCAAAAGCCGCATTACAGCAAAGCAAAAAAAACTTACAGAGCTTTTGGAAGAGCAGCCGTCGCTTTCTGAGAAAGAAGCTTGCTATCTCTGCGGTATAACTAATGCTGTAGTTTCAGGAGCTGTAAAAGCAGGCGTTGTTGAAAGATACACAGGAGAGCATTTTCGTGATATTCCAGCTATAAAAAAGACACGTGATGCAGAAGATATAGTGCTTTCAGAAGTACAGCAGCCTGTTTTTGAAAAGATTTTATGCGCTGTACGTGAAAAGATTCCACACTGTTTTTTGCTTCATGGAGTAACCGGCAGCGGTAAAACGAGCGTTTTTTTAAAGCTTATACATAAGACGATATCTATGGGACAGCAGGTAATAATGCTTGTGCCTGAGATTGCCTTGACGCCTCAGATAGTAAATGAATTTTGCAGTATTTTTGGGTCAAAGGTAACCGTCATTCATAGTGAGCTGTCGTTGGGACAAAGGGCAGATTCCTATAAGAGAATAAAAAATGGTGATGTGCAAATTGTTATCGGAACAAGAAGTGCGATTTTTGCACCTATGGAGAATTTAGGTCTTATTATAATTGATGAGGAGGGCGAAAGGGCGTATAAATCTGACAGCTCACCGAGGTATAATGCCATAGATGTTGCTAAAAAGCGTTGCCGTAAAAATAACTGCACACTGCTTTTAGCATCTGCAACACCTTCTGTTGAAAGCTATTACTATTCGCAAAAGGGTATCTATACTCTTCTTGAAATGAAAAAAAGATATGCGGATATGCCGCTTCCAACAGTTTCTGTAGTAGACATGAATGAAGAACGTCTTCTGGGAAATGACACGCCATTCAGCGATGAGCTGATGACAGCGCTTAAAGAAAATCTTGCTGCCGGGCAGCAGTCTATACTTCTTTTGAATAGGCGAGGTTATCATACAATAATAAGCTGCTGCGACTGCAATAAGCCGGTGTACTGTCCGAATTGCAGCGTTCCGATGACATATCATAAGGTAAACGAAAGCCTTATGTGTCATTACTGCGGACATACTGAGACTATGGCAGAAATATGCCGTTTTTGCGGTGGAAAACGCATGAGAAAGATGGGCTTTGGTACACAGACACTGGAAGAAGCACTTGAAAAGGCGCTGCCAGATGCAAAGATTCTTAGAATGGATGCTGATACTACAATGTCACGCTATGCTTATGAGGAAAAATTTTCAGCATTTGCTCGTGGAGAATATGACATAATGGCAGGGACACAGATGATAGGCAAGGGACTTAATTTTCCAAATGTTACGCTTGTCGGAGTTTTATCAGTTGATAAGGCGCTTTTTGCAGGAGATTTCAGAAGCTATGAGAGAACATTTTCTCTTATAACACAAGTTGTCGGAAGAGGCGGCAGAGGTGAGAAAAAGGGAAGAGCAATTTTGCAGACATTTATGCCGGAGCATTATGTTTTAAGGCTTGCGGCACAGCAGGATTATGAAAGTTTTTATAATGAGGAAATAACACTGCGCAAAACGCTTGTTTTTCCTCCGGTATGTGATATATGCGTAATAGGCTTTGTAGGTGCTTCAGAAGCTCTTACGGCAGCGGCAGCAGGATATGCTTCAAAATGCATAGGCGAGCTTTTGCGTCAGACAGGCTTTAATAAGCCTCTTAGAGTGTTGGGACCCATGCCCTTTGCCTATGGAAAAATCGGCGGTAAATATCGTTACCGCATTATATTAAAATGCAAGAATACAAAAGAATACCGTGATCTTATAAGGGAAATATTAAAAGCAGTTTATACACAAAAGGAATTTACAAAAATACATATTTATGCTGATATGAATGGTGATATCGGTGTATAATGAATGGAGGATATTATGGCAATCAGAAGGATAGTGAAAGAAGGAGATACAGTTCTCCGCAGTATATGTAAGCCTGTTGAAATGTTTGACGAAAAGCTGCATCAGCTGCTTGATGATATGAAAGAAACGCTTAAACAAGCAGACGGTGTGGGTCTCGCTGCGCCTCAGGTAGGATATTGCAGGCGGCTTTTTGTAATGGATCTTGGCGGTGAAGAAATGATAGAGGTTATCAATCCTAAGATCATAAAAACAAGCGGAAAGCAGAAAGTTCAGGAAGGCTGCCTGTCATGTCCGGGTAAATGGGGATATGTAATTCGACCAAAGAAGTGCAAATTTCAAGCACAGGATAGATTTGGACGCTGGTATGAGATGACTCTTACTGATCTTGGGGCGCAGTGTGTATGCCATGAGAACGATCATCTGGACGGCAGACTTTTTGTTGATGTGGTAGAAAGATTTTTGACACCGGAGGAAATGGAAAAATAATGAGAATCGTATTTATGGGTACGCCGGATTTTGCTGTTCCGTGTCTTCGTGCCCTTGCAGAGAGCGAGCATGAATTAGCTGCTGTATTTACACAGCCTGACAAGCCTAAGGGAAGAGGATATAAGATGATACCGACGCCTGTAAAGGCTGCGGCTATTGAATATAACATTCCTGTATATCAGCCGTTGTCACTCAGAAAGGGCGAGGATGCGGATATGTCCATGCAGGTGCTCAGAGATATAGCTCCTGATCTTATTGTTGTAGTGGCATATGGACAGCTGCTTCCAAAGGAAATACTATTTTTGCCAAAATATAATTGTATAAATATTCATGCTTCTCTTTTGCCATCCTATAGAGGAGCAGCTCCTATACAGTGGAGTGTTTTGAACGGCGAAAAAGTAACAGGCGTTACCTCAATGCTTATGGCCGAGGGACTTGATACAGGAGATATGCTATTGAAAAGCACGACTGAAATAGGAGAGAATGAAACTGCTTCAAGTCTGCATGACAGATTGTCTGTTATGGGTGCAAAGCTTCTTCTCGACACTGTAAAGGGCTTAGAAGAGGGAACTGTCACACCAGAGCCTCAGAACGATTCTCATTCATCATATGCTTCAAAAATAACTAAGGAAATGTCAGAGCTTAACTTTGATAAGCCCGCAGCTGAGCTTCATAATATAATAAGAAGTATCACCGGATTTACTTTGATTGAAGGCAGGAGACTTAAAGTGTATGCTTCATGCGTTACAAAGCTTTCATATGCAGAGCAAATTGAAAACGGTACTGTTGTAGATACTGATAAATTTATTGTAAAGTGCGGTGATTCAAGAGGTCTGCAATTTTGTGAAATACAGCCTGAAGGCAAAAAACGTATGAAAACAGAGGATTATCTCAGGGGAAAGAAGTTAGAGGCAGCAACTGTATTGGGGAAGTAAAGGAGTAGATATTATTATGCCATATTATTTTCAAACAACAAGCTTCTGGATGAGTATCTGGCCTATTATTATAGGTATGGTCATCTGTGTTATAGCTTCAGTGAATGTAAAAGCTACTTTCAAGCGTTATTCCTCTGTTTATAATTCGAGAGGGATAACAGGAGCGCAGGCTGCAAGGCAGATACTTGACAGCAACGGACTTTATCATGTATCCATTGAAATGGTAAGCGGAAGCCTTTCCGATCACTATGACCCCAAAGCAAATGTAGTTCGTCTGTCAGAATCCGTTTACAATTCAGCTTCAGTGGCAGCGATAGGTGTTGCTGCCCATGAGTGCGGTCATGCAGTACAGCACGCAACTGATTATGCGCCTATTCGTATCAGACAAGCGATAATTCCTATAACTAATATTGGTTCAAGGCTGTGGTATATTATATTTATAGCAGGTCTTGCCATGGCAAGCACAAGCTTTGGCACAGGAATGATCTATGTTGGAATTATTCTCTTTGCACTGGTGGTACTGTTTCAAATAGTTACTCTTCCTGTTGAGTTCAATGCAAGCCGCCGTGCGCTTGATACTCTCGAAAATTACAATATCCTTGATGGTGATGAGCTTTCAAAGGCAGGTAAGGTTCTTCGTGCAGCTGCTATGACATATGTTGCAGCTGTTGCCAATGCGCTGCTCCAGCTTCTGAGACTTCTCGCTATAGCAAATAAAAAAAGATGAGTGCACGAAAGACAGCCGTAACGCTGCTTTTGCAAAGAGAAGAGAATGGCGGTTACTCAAATCTTATGCTCGACCATGCTCTTGAAAAATCAGGGCTTGAAGCAAGAGATAAGAGACTTTGCGCAGCGCTTTGCTACGGAGTGCTGGAAAGACAGATCACGCTTGATTATATAATAAAAAAATACAGTAAAAAGCCGCCGGAAAAGCTTGACAATGCTGTTTTGCAGATACTGAGGACAGGGCTCTATCAGCTTTTGTATATGGAGAATGTTCCTGATAATGCAGCTGTAAGCGAAAGTGTAAAGCTTACTAAAAAGATGAGAAAGTCAAGTGCGTCAGGCTTTGTTAATGCGATTCTCAGAAGTTTTATAAGAGACAATAAAAAAATAGATTATCCGAAAAATATCATTTTAAAGGCATCAATTATGTATTCTGTTCCGGAGTGGCTTGTGAAGAGACTGATTGAGAGTTTGGGTGAGGAAAATGCCTGTGCATTTTTTGAAGATTCTCTTAATGTCCCTCCTCTTACTATAAGAAGAAATCCTTTGGTCATAACTGAAAATGAATTGCTTTCGGAGCTTGAGAAAAATGGCATAGAAAAACATAAATTTGTGCCAAATGCCTATATTCTTAGAAATGGCGGAAATGTCAGAGAATGTGAATCTTTTAAAAAAGGCGGATTTCATGTTCAGGATATTGCTTCTCAGCTATGTGCAATGGCGCTTGGAGCTGAGGAAGGAGAGACAGTGCTTGATCTGTGTTCAGCACCGGGCGGCAAGACATTTACAATAGCGCAGCAGATGCATGGCACGGGAAAGATATATGCTTTTGATCTCTTTGAAAACAGGGTAGGTCTTATTGCAAATGGCGCAGAAAGACTTCATCTCCCAAATATATACGCAAATCAAGGCGATGCCTCTGTATATAATGAAAAAATCCCTAAGTCTGACAGAGTTCTATGTGATGTGCCGTGTTCAGGAATAGGCGTAATAAGACGTAAGCCTGAGATAAGATACAAAAGCGAGGAGGAACTTGACGGTTTGCCAAAGGTGCAGCTTGCTATACTTGAAAACGCAGCACGCTATGTAAAGATAGGCGGAGTTCTTCTTTATTCGACATGTACTATTCTTAAAGAGGAAAACGAGCAGGTGGCAGAAAAATTTTTATCATGTCATCCTGAGTTTGAAATGATATCTCTGCTGCCCGAGATACACGAAAAGCTTTCTGGCAGTATGATAACTCTTCTGCCTTCATTTTTAGGCAGCGACGGATTTTTTATGGCAAAATTCAGACGAGTAAAATGATGGAGGTTTTATGGAGCTTATCGACATTCTATCACTTAGTTATAATGAGCTTATGGAAGAAATCATACTTATGGGTGAGCCAAAATTTCGTACCAAACAGATTTTTGCTTGGCTTCATGAAAAAAAGGTGACATCATTTTCTGAAATGACAACATTATCCTTACAATTCAGGGAAAGACTTGAAAAGAAATTTTGTATAAATCGACTAAAAATCGTAAAAAGGCTTGCATCTTCCATAGATAATACTGTAAAATATCTATATCAGCTTTCAGACGGTAATTACATTGAAACGGTTTGGATGGAATATCATCATGGGGTAAGCGTTTGCCTGTCTACTCAGGTAGGATGCCGTATGGGCTGTAAATTTTGCGCATCGACTATTGCAGGCTTTGTAAGAAATCTAACACCGGGAGAAATTCTTCTTCAGATATATGAGGCAGAGCGTGATATGGGTAAAAGTATTGACAGCATTGTACTTATGGGAATTGGTGAGCCTCTTGATAATTATGATAATGTGATAGCTTTTCTTAAAATTCTTTCAGATCAGAGAGGCAGGGGTATGAGTCTGCGTCATGTGACCCTCTCTACTTGTGGAATAGTACCTAAAATATATGAGCTTGCAAATGATGCACGGGGCATAACTCTTTCAATATCACTCCACAGTCCTACAGATGATAAGCGAAACGAGATAATGCCCGTAAATAGAAGCTATAATATATCGCAGGTGCTTGAAGCAGCGAAGGTTTTTTTTAAGGAAACAGGCAGAAGAGTCACATTTGAATATGCGGTTATAGAGGATATAAACAGTGCGGAAAAGGATGTTGATGCTCTTGCAGGAATTTTATGTGGAATGCAGTGTCATGTAAATCTTATTCCTGTAAACCCTATAGCAGAACGAAGCTTTCATGGTAAAAGAAGTACTACTGTGAGGTTTAAAGAGCTTCTTGAAAAATATGGAATAAATGCTACTATTCGCCGTACGCTTGGCAGCGATATAGAGGCTGCCTGCGGACAGCTTAGAAGAAATGCAATTGAGAACGGATAGATACGGAGGTGAATGCAATGCAATACGCATCATATACCGATATAGGTTGTGTAAGGGATGAAAATCAGGATAGAGTAATTGCTCTTGCATATGGAGACTGCGTTTTGGCAGCAGTGTTTGACGGTATGGGCGGAGAACGTGCCGGAGAAGAAGCAAGTCGCATTGCTGAAGAAGAATTTTTAGCACATTTTAATAAATCATACAGAGAAGATATGGATGCACACGCACTTAGAAATCTTTTGATTTCCTCAGTGTCAGCAGCAAATTCAGTTATATATACAACTGCAAGAATTAATTATAAGAATTTTGGAATGGGAACTACCTGTGTTGCAGCATTTATAGATAAGAAAGGAATATCTATTGTAAATGTAGGAGACAGCAGGGCGTACTATTATAAAAATGGAGAACTTATGCCGATCACTACTGATCATACAGTAGTTAATATGCTGCTTGAGCATGGAAGGATATCGCCGTCTGAGATAGTGAACCATCCTCAAAGACATATGCTGACAAGAGCGGTAGGCGTTGAAAAAACAGTGAGACCTGATTTTTTCAGAATAGATCATACAGGCGAGGATTATACTCTGCTGCTTTGCTCTGACGGTTTATCAGGATATTGCGGAAACGCCGAGATTGCTCATGTTCTTGAACAACAGCTTTCAGCACAGGAAAAGACGGATCAATTTATTGAGCTGGCTCTTAATAAGGGTGGACGTGATAATGTGTCGGTTGCAGTTGTTATGCAGCCGTAATATAAAGGAGGTTATATATGAACCAATTTATAGGCAGCCGTCTGGACGGCAGATATGAGATCACTGAGCTTATCGGCGAGGGAGGCATGGCAGAGGTTTATAAGGCTCATGACGTGCTTGACAATAAAGAGGTGGCTGTAAAAATCCTTAGAAAGCAGTTTTCAGGCAATGAAGAATTTCAGCGCAGATTCCGAAATGAATCGAAGGCAATTGCTGTTCTTTCTCACCCGAATATTGTAAAAGTATACGATATGTGCTTTTCGGAGAAAATGCAGTATATTGCCATGGAGTATATTGACGGAATAACTCTTAAAGATTATATTGACAGCGAGCGTGTGCTTAACTGGAAGGATTCTGTTCATTTTATTATACAGATACTTCGTGCGCTTCAGACAGCTCATAATCGTGGAATCGTACATCGTGATATAAAGCCTCAGAATATTATGCTGCTTACGGATGGAACTATAAAGGTCATGGATTTTGGCATAGCAAAATTTGCACGTGAAGAGAGTATGACTGCTACAGATCAGGCAATAGGAACTGTTCATTATATAAGTCCTGAACAGGCAAGAGGCGATTTTACTGATGAAAAGAGCGATATATATTCTGTAGGCGTTATGTTTTATGAAATGCTTACCGGTCAGAAGCCGTTTGATACTGATAATCCTATTTCTATTGCAGTTATGCATATGCAAAATGTAGCAAGACGTCCTCGTGACATAAATCCGAATATTCCATCAGGTCTTGAGGAAATTATAATGCACGCCATGGAAAAGGATGCAGAGGTAAGGTATCAAACAGCTACTGATATGATTCAGGATATCGAAGCGTTTAAGAATAATAACCAGATAGTTTTTGGATATTATCGTGTTCCTCCAAAACAGCAGGCAGTTCAGGAGAGAAGATATACCCCTGCACCTAAACGTGAGACAGTTCCTCCTGCAAAGCAGCCTTTGAATCAAAATGTAATTGATGACAATGACAGATATGAAGATTATGACGATGATGATTACGATGATTATGATGAAGAACCAGTAAGACAAAAATCTATGCTTGTTCCTATACTTACGTCGGTAACAATAGTGGTTGTTGTAATATGTGCAGTTATTGTTGTTGCAATAATTGCAGGTGCATGGCGTCCGGGCAGCGATAAGCTGACAACTATTCCTAATCTTGTTGGTATGCAGTATACAGATGCTGTACAAATTTATGAAGATAGTCTTGTTCTTAATATTGAAAAGGAAACTTATAATGATAAATATGCAGAGGGCGTTATTTTTGATCAAAGCATTGCGGCAGGACAGGAGATAGAGCGTGATGCAGACGGTAAGGTTCGTATGGCTATAGCAGTAAGTCTTGGCACACAAAGAAATACAGTTCCGGATGTCTCAAATATTGATGGATCAGAAGCTGCTGCCCAGCTTGAAGCTCTTGGATTTACAGTTCGAAAGGTATCTGAAGAAAGCACAATGGAGGATGGGATTGAAAAGGGCAAGGCAATAAGAACCGAGCCTAAGGCAGGTACAGAAGCTGAAGCTGGACAGACTATAGTTTTATATATAAGCACGGGTATTGCAGTTGAAGAAATAAAAGTACCGAAGCTTGTCGGCAGAACTCTTAAAGAGGTCGAGGTTGAGGTTGCTCACTTGAATCTCAAGCTTGTTCCAGAAGAGGTTGAATCAAATGAGGATAAAGATGTTATAGTCGAACAGGATATAGAGCCGGATACGATCGTAGTTTCAGGTACTGAAATCCATGTTAAGGTAAGCAACGGAGAAGCACCTGAGGGAGAGGTTGCCTTTGGTTTGTATCTTCCATATAATGCAAGAGGCAAATACACGCTTGACTTCTCTATAAACGGTAATATAGTAGAGTCTCAGTCATTTGTAACGGAAACTGCTGCAAATGGCATGGTAGTTGTCTATATTAAGGATAAAGGTATAAAGCAGGTGGTTGTATCTGTTACAAGCGCTCAATCCGGACTTACTGCACGTCTTGGTACGTATAACTTTGATTTTGCAAACAGCACATTCACGGTAGTTTCAGAGGATATAGACGGTGGATTTGGTTCGGTAACAGTTCTTGAAACAACCACTGCAACTCCGGTTCAAACTGAGATCGTAACAGTAACATCTATTGTAAATTAAGACAGATTATAAGGGGATAAGAAAATGAAACAAGCTGATGCTAAATTAGTGCAGCATGGCAGGATCTTATCGTGTGTAGGAGGACTCTATACGGTAGAGTCCTCTTCCGGTATAACTGCTGTATGCAAAGCACGCGGTGTATTTCGCAATCAGGGAATAACTCCTTATGCAGGAGATATGGTCACATTTCAAAATGGTGTAATAACCGAGGTGCTGCCGAGAAAAAACAGCATAATCAGACCGCCGCTTGCAAATCTTGACAGGCTAATATTCGTAGTATCATTATGCAAGCCTGTCCCGAATTACCTGCTGCTTGATAAATTTATTGCAGTTGCAAGGTACAAGAATATTGAGCCAGTAATAGTAATAACAAAGACAGATCTTGCATCTGATGAAGAGATACGCAGGGTGTATGAAAAATCAGAGCTTACTATAATTTCAGTTGACTATGATGATGCTGATACTATAAAAGCTGTAGCAATGCTGATAGAGGGGAAAATAAGCGCATTTACCGGAAATTCAGGAGCTGGAAAGTCAACGCTTCTGAACCACATAGCGCCTGAGCTCGATATACCGGTAGCAGAGGTAAGTGATAAGCTTGGACGTGGCAGACACACAACCAGAACTGCGTCTCTTTATCCTGTTCTGGGCGGATATATTGCAGATACGCCGGGATTTTCTACATTCGAGACGGATCAATATGCTGTTATAAAAAAGGAAGAGATATCCGGCTGTTTTCCGGAATTTGACGCATTTACAGGACAGTGCCTCTTTGCAGACTGCGCACACATATGCGAAAAGGGCTGCGCAGTACTGGCTGCTGTGAATGACGGCAAAATCGAAAAAAGTCGTCACAGCTCATATGCGGCTATGTATGAAGAAGCAAGGCGCAGAAAGGAATGGGAAAAGTAATGGGAAAGCAGTGCATTATTCTGGCAGGCGGAGAGATAAATTTAAGTACGCTTAATATTCCTGAGAATGCTCTTGTTTTGTGTGCAGATAAGGGATATAAGGCAGCAAAGATGCTTGGCATAGAGCCTGAGCTTATCATTGGTGATTTTGATTCGCTGGGGTTTATTCCTCGTACTGAAAATATTCGGACATTCCCACGCACTAAAGATGATACAGATACTTTAATCGCTGTAAAAGAAGCACTCAGAATTGGAGCAGATGAAATATTTATTTACGGCGCATTGGGCGGACGTCTTGATCACACCATTGCAAATATCCAGACTCTTATGTTTATAGAGAAAAACGGAGCACATGGCATACTCATGAGCGAAAATGAACATGTCTCGCTTATGCTCCACGATACCAGCAGACGATTTAAAAGGCGTGAAGGCTTTTACTTTTCTGTTTTTGCATATTCAGAAAAATGCACAGGGGTAAACATCAGTGGAACAGAGTATACTCTGTCAGACGGTATACTTACAAATGATTTTCCTATTGGAATAAGCAATCACATAAAAGAACCATTTGCAGAGATATCCTTGAGAGATGGCATTCTTATTGTAATAGAATCTAAGGAAGTCTGAACCAAATCCGCACTTTCTGAATAGAATGAATGGAACGCCATAGTTTTTTGGAACATATCTGACTATTAAGTCAGACTGAGGAGGGATTACAGATGAAAATCGTAGTCGTAAAAAGTCCGAAGCTATTGTCTGGAATATTCAGGATAATTTTCAAAATAAAGCGTGAGCAGCCTGAAGAATTATAACTGCCTGCTGCGATCATAGCTTTAAAGGAGCGCAGAGAAATAGTTCTCATGCGCTCTTTTTTTGCATAGTCTTAATATTGAGGTGAGATTATGGAGACAGAAGATATCAAGAAGAATGATGAAGCGGAGAATGCCCTGAGCCATATTCCGAAGGAGATCTCAGGACAGAAAGAGAACATTTTGTACATAGATGAAAACAGCTCCGGAAAGAAAAAAACTCACGGGGATGATGTGATCCTTACCCAGTGTATACTTTGTCTTATTCTGGCTCTTGCAGTATTTTTGCTTAAATTTATAAGCGAAGATTTTCAGCATGATCTGTTGTCTGTTTATACAGAAAAAACAAATGCACCGGCTGAGCCTTTTATAGTGCAAATTACAGAGGCAATAGAAGCGTGGTTTAAAAGATGATATGCTTTCCTATAGCAGGAACTAAAATTCAAGTAGAATTCAGTTTTATTGCAGTGTGTGCTCTTTTATCGGCAATGGGCAATACAGAGATATTTATTTGTGGCTTTATTGCCGCTGCACTGCATGAACTTTCGCATCTTACGGTGATGACATTTTTCCATATGAAAACCGAAAGCATAATATTTCATGGGTGCGGTATACGCATATGTCCAAAGCAAATTCTGTGCAGTTATGAACAGGAGCTTATCATGCTTCTTGCCGGACCGTTTGCAAATATAGCTGCGTGGGCATTTATGACACTTTTTTCATGCAGTACATCAGCTGCACAGGCACAGCTTATGATAGGGCTTATAAACCTACTGCCATGCCGCAGACTCGACGGCGGCGGTGCTCTTTGCTGTGCTTTTTCTATTACAAGACTTGGTTTTTTTACGGCAGAGCGAATTTTGAGAAGTATATTTATATTTACTCCGATATTTATGATATTTATGGGATTTCTCTGCAATATAACTAATTTTACATATTATATGCTTCTGGTGTATCTCTTGTTTTCAGAAATTTTTTTATAGCGGTTGATTATTTTTTTGATTTGTAGTACAATATAGAGGAATAATAAATGAAGGGATTGAGTGCTATCAGTATTCTTTCAAAAATTGAACCTCTTCTTCTGAGAGTTCAGAAGCCGTCTCAGTATATAGGCGGTGAAACAGGAAGCATTGTAAAGGATAGAGAAAAGGTCAGGGTGAGCTTTGCCTTCTGTTTTCCTGATACATATGAAATAGGTATGTCACATCTCGGAATGAAGATACTTTATGGTCTTATAAATCAGCGTGAAGAGTTTTGCTGTGAGAGAGTATTTGCTCCTGATACAGACTTCGAGGAACTTATGCGTGAGCAAAACATACCGCTTTATGCTCTTGAAAGTCTTACGCCGGTGGCAGACTTTGATATGATCGGCTTTACTCTCCAGTATGAGCTTGCTTACACAAATATTCTGAATATGCTTGATCTGGCAGGAATTCCGATATATGCAAAGGACAGAGGAGAGTCTCTTGATAAGATGATCTTTGCCGGAGGACCGTGCGTGTGTAATCCTGAGCCTATTGCCGATTTTTTTGATTTCTTTATTCTTGGTGAGGGCGAAGAGGTCAATCTTGAAGTGATGGATCTTTATGCTCAGATGAAAGAAAAAGGCGCATCACGCAGTGAATTTCTGTGTGAAGCTGCAAAGATAGAGGGTATCTATGTACCGTCTCTTTATTATGTAAGCTATAATGAGAACGGAACAATAAAGACAGTTCAGCCTCTTGAAAATGTACCAAAAATTGTTCGTAAGCGTATTATAAAGGACTTCGATAAGGTGTATTATCCGGATACATTTGTTGTTCCGTTTACAGAAATAGTACACGACCGTTCTGTGGTAGAGGTTCTCAGAGGATGTATAAGAGGCTGTCGTTTCTGTCAGGCAGGATTTATATACCGACCATTCCGTGAAAAGAGTCCCGATACTATTTGCAGTCAGGCTGCTGATCTGTGCAGAAATACAGGCTATGAAGAACTGTCTCTTTCTTCACTAAGCACAAGCGATCATAGCGAAATCGATGAAATGCTCACAAAGCTTCTGGAGGTAACAGAGGAAAAGCGTGTGAGTATGTCGCTGCCGTCTCTTAGAGTTGATAATTTTTCAGATGCTTTGATGGAAAAGATAAAGCGCATTCGCAAGAGTGGTCTTACATTTGCTCCAGAGGCAGGTACGCAGAGACTTCGAGATGTAATAAATAAAAACGTTTCTGATGAGGAAATCATGAATACGGCTGAAATTGCATTTTCGGGCGGCTATTTTAATGTAAAGCTTTATTTTATGATGGGACTTCCCACTGAAACAGATGATGATATAGCAGGCATTGCAGATATTGCTGACAGGATCATAGAGCTGTTTTTTAAAAATCCTGACAGACCAAGAGGTAAAATGGTTCAGGTATCTGTAAGTATTGCAACATTTGTGCCGAAGCCGTTTACGCCATTTGAATTTGAACCGCAGGCTACAGAAGAAGAAGTTCGTCATAAGCAGGAGCATCTTGTCAGTTCAATAAATCCAAGAAATGCAAGACGAATAAAAGTAAGCTGGCATGAATTCAGAATAAGTCAGCTTGAAGGTGTGCTGGCACGAGGAGACAGGAAGCTGTCAGATGTTATTTATGAAGCGTGGAAAAACGGCAGCCGTTTTGATAGCTGGAGTGATCGCTTTAAGTGGGAATGCTGGGAGGCAGCATTTGAAAAGTGTGGGATAGCTCCTGAATTTTATGCAAGCCGCAGAAGAGACTATGATGAGATAATGCCAGGGGATCATCTTAATTATATGGTGGACAAGTCGTTTCTCATTCGTGAGCATAAAAAAGCTCTCAGAGCGGAGACAACTCAGCATTGCCGCAAAAATTGCAGCGGCTGCGGAGTAAACCGTGAGGTAGGGAGGTCTTGCTTTTGAAAACTACAGTAAGAATGAAATTCACTAAAAAAGGACGAGCTAAATATATTTCCCATCTCGATCTTATGCGCTGCTTTCAAAGATGTATAAGACGTGCAGAGCTGCCAATAGCATATTCAGAGGGATTTCATCCGCATATGCAGATAGTTTTTGCGGCAGCGCTGTCCCTTGGATTTGAAAGCGATTATGAAGTGATTGAGCTTGGTCTGAGTGAAGCTCTTTCATTTGATGAAGTGCAAAGCCGTATGCAGGCGGTACTTCCTGACGGAATAGATGTAATCAGCTGTTATGAGCCAAAGCATAAAATGGGTCAGATAGCATACGCTGAATATGATATAATACTGCCATGCCAAGATAGCGAAAAGCTTCTTTTGCAGTGGAATGAATTTATATCACAGGAGAAGATAATTGTAGAGAAAAAAACGAAGCGTGGTTTTCGTGAAATGGATCTTAAAGAGCTGACAGAGTGTCTTTCAGAGGAGACAAGAGAAAATGCTCTTGTGTTGAAACTGAGACTTCCGGCAGGCAGTACAGTCAATGTAAATCCAGCGCTTCTTGTAGAAGAGTTTAGAAAAAATGAGCAAGTTTTATTTGATTTTCCAAAATATTGCCGTAAAAAGCTGCTTTGCAATGAAAAAACTGAATTTTTTTGAAAAAACACTTGCAATTTTTTTCTGGATGTGGTATTATAATAGAGCATTTAAAATCCGCTTATATGATTTTGTATGAGTGAGTGTAATGCCATAAACGACATTAAATCAGACAATCCGCTGACGGACAAGTTCATATAAGGACTGCAAGCAGGAATTGACCGCCTGTACGTGAATGAATGTCTGAAAATCAGGAGGAAAGAAAAATGGATGCATTAAGAACAATCAGCGAGTCAAGTATGAAGCAGGAAGCTCCGGCTATTTCTATCGGTGATACTGTAAAGGTTCACGTTAGAATCAAGGAAGGCGATAAGAGCCGTATCCAGATATTTGAGGGTACAGTTATTGCTAAGAAGCACGGCGGCATCAGCGAAACTTTCACAGTTCGTCGCCTTTCTCACGGATGCGGAGTAGAGCGTGTATTCCCACTTCACTCTCCAGTAGTTGAGAAGGTTGACGTTATCCGTAAGGGTAAGGTTCGCAGAGCTAAGCTTTATTATCTGCGTGACCGTGTAGGTAAGGCTGCAAAGGTCAAGGAACAGATTCGCTAAGTGCGAGAGGTCAGGCGGAGGCGTGGCAAAGCAGTCAGCGCTTCCGATTTACCTGGCATCAAGATTCAAGGGGGACATTATGTCCTTTTTTTATTATATTGTTAAAAAATATCCGCAGAGTGCATTAGAAAAGAGGACGGTATGAAAAAGTTAAATAATACGGCAGAGTCAAATGAAAAAAATAAGAAGGGCTCATTTTTGGGTGACATTCTTGATGTTATGGAAGCGGTGTTTATCTCAATTTTTGCTGTTATTCTGTTCTTTGCATATGTTGCACGTCCTGTTACAGTTGACGGTGAATCTATGAAACCGACACTTCAGGATCAAGACAGATTATTTATGTCCGATCTGTTTTATACGCCTGAGCGTGGAGATATAGTCATAGTTGATAACAGTGTTTCGTGGACTTATGATACGAGTGGTAATTTAATACAAGGTGCAGGTATTGCTGAGGATAAGCGGCTTATCAAGCGTGTAATTGCTGTTGGCGGTGATGAGTTGGATATCAATTTCACTACTGGAGAGGTAAAAGTAAACGGTGAAGTTGTTGAAGAAAATTATATCAATAATCCCACAACTACAAATTACGGCGCATTTGCGTATCCGGTTCGAATTCCTGAGGGATATATTTTTGTAATGGGCGATAATCGTCAAAATTCAACAGACAGCCGTTCCGGTGCAGTTGGTTTTGTATCAAAGGATCAGATCCTTGGTAAGGCATTATTCCGTTTTTCTCCTATATCTGAATTCGGTGCAATTTATGACTGAACCTTTTGAAATGCGAAAGGATGAATGTGATGTCTGAGCTGACAATCCGTAATATACAATGGTTTCCCGGGCATATGACCAAAACACGCCGAATGATCGGTGCAAATATTTCTTTGGTTGATGCTGTTGTGGAAATACTTGATGCACGAATCCCGATGAGCAGCCGAAATCCTGATATGAACAGTATGGTGAATAACAAGCCTCGTTTGTTTATTCTGAATAAGGCTGATATGGCTGATCCAAAGCTTACTGATAGGTGGATATCTTATTTCAGAAAGCAGGGAATACCTGCGATAGCTATGGACTGCAAAAGCGGCAGAGGCGTTAAAAATTTCACAGGAGCAATAGAGCAGCTTCTTTCAAAACTGCTTGAAAGAAGAAAGAATGCTGGTATGGCGGGTACGCCTATAAGGCTTATGATCGTAGGTATACCTAACGTTGGAAAGTCCTCTTTTATAAACCGCATGGCTCAGTCAAAGCGTACTAAGGTTGAGGACAGACCGGGTGTTACACGTACAAAGCAATGGGTGAAAATAGGCAGTAATATGGAGCTTCTGGATATGCCCGGTGTACTTTGGCCGAAATTTGATGATCAGGAAGCAGCAAAAAGACTTGCTTTTACAGGTGCTATCAATGATGATGTTGTTGATATCGAGACACTTGCAATGCTGCTGCTTGAATATTTGGCAAAAAGCTATCCAGATACGCTCACAGCAAGATATAAAATGACAGAATTTACTGAAATGGGCGGAATAGAACTGCTTGAAACAATGGGCAGAAAAAGAGGAATGCTTGTTTCCGGCGGCGAGGTAAATACCGAAAGAGCTGCCATTACGCTTATAGATGAATACCGCAGCGGAAAGCTCGGAAGAATGACTCTGGAATCACCGGAGGATATAGATAATGGCTAAGGAATCGACATCTAAAAAAAGTACACATGAGCTTTATGAATTTGATGCAGAAAAGAGAAAGGTATACCCTGTACTCTGCGGTGTCGATGAAGCCGGGCGAGGACCGCTTGCCGGGGATGTATATGCAGCAGCAGTTATACTTGATCCTGATTGTATAATAGACGGCATAAATGACAGCAAGAAGCTTACAGAGAAAAAAAGAGAACTGCTCTTTGAGGAGATATGTGAAAATGCAGAATCCTATTGCATAGCAACAGCAACTATTGCTGAAATTGAGGAGCTTAATATTCTTGGTGCTGCAATGCTTGCTATGAGACGTGCAGTTGAAGGTCTTGAAAAAATGCCTTCCTATGTTCTTGTTGATGGTAACAGAATGCCAAAGCTTCCTGTTGATGCTGAAACTGTTATAAAGGGCGATGCAAATTCTGCCAGCATTGCGGCTGCCTCTATTCTTGCTAAGGTTGCAAGAGACAAAAAACTCAGAGAGCTTGATGAGATTTATCCTGAGTATGGATTTGCAAAGCATAAAGGCTATGGAACTAAGGCGCACTATGAGGCGATACTAAAGTATGGTCCGTGTCCTGTACATCGAATGTCATTCTTAAAGAAGCTATATAAAGAATGAGTTTATACCATAGAATAAAAGGTGTAAAGGGCGAGCAGGCTGCGATGGAGTTCCTTATGAAAAAAGGCTTCACTATACTCGAAGAAAATTATTGTGTGCAAGGCGGAGAGATAGATCTTATCGCTGTTGAAAACGATAAAATTCATTTTATAGAGGTAAAGACACGAAAGCCTGATGATCTTTATTCAGGACTCGAAGCGGTAGATAGGCGCAAACAAAAGCTGCTTATACGTGCGGCATTCAAATTTTGTTCAGAGCATATTATAGATTTGCAGCCATGCTTTGATGTGGCACTTGTTTGTATGTCAGGCAGCTATGTTCATAGCATCAGTTATTTTGAAAATGCTTTTGACATATAGGATTGTGATTTATTATTTTTTTAGCAAATGACAAATTTATTTGGATTTTGCTATTTAATGATACGCACGAAGTGAGCGCAGTGAACGGATGTGCGAGAAAATTTAAATAAATATAAAGCAAATGGGAAAAGGTGATTATTATGTATTACAAAAGTACAAGGGACAGCAGTCTGCGTATAGAAAGCTCGGCTGCAATTTCAAGAGGTATTTCAGAAGAGGGCGGTCTGTTCATACCGGAATCCATTCCGGCTATAACTATGGAAGAGCTGAAAAGCCTTTCTAATATGACCTATGCACAGAGAGCTGCTGCAGTTTTTGCGAAGTATCTCACTGATTTTGCAGAAGCTGAGCTTGTTTATTGTACAGAGAATGCCTATTCTGAAAAGAATTTTGAAACATCAAATATTGCTGAGATCGCACATCTCTTTGACGGAACATATATGCTTGAACTGTGGCACGGACCTACCTGCGCATTTAAGGATATGGCTCTTCAGATACTTCCTTATTTTCTCACCACATCTGTCAAAAAGCTGAGCCTTGACTGCAAGATCGTTATTCTTGTTGCAACATCGGGAGATACAGGTAAGGCTGCTCTTGAAGGATTCAAGGATGTTCCGGGTACACAGATCATGGTATTCTATCCTGAGGAAGGCGTAAGCGATATGCAGAAGCGCCAGATGGTTACTCAGGAGGGCAAAAATGTTACAGTATGCGCAGTAAAGGGTAATTTCGATGATTGTCAGAGCGGAGTTAAGGCTATTTTTACAAATAATGATGTTATTAAAACACTTGAAAACGGAGGTATGCGTTTTTCAAGCGCAAACTCTATAAACTGGGGACGACTTGTACCACAGGTCGTATATTACGTTTCATCATATGTAACAATGGCTTCACAGGGTGAGATCGAATGGGGCGAGAAGATAAATATAGTTGTTCCTACAGGTAATTTTGGTAATATTCTGGCAGCTTATTATGCAAAGATGATGGGTGTGCCGATCGCAAAGCTTATCTGTGCATCCAATGTAAACAAGGTGCTTACAGACTTTATCCGTACAGGCATTTATGACAGAAATCGTGAATTTTACGCTACCTGTTCACCGTCTATGGATATTCTTATTTCCAGCAATCTGGAAAGACTTCTGTATCTGCTTTCAGGCGAAAATGATGCACAGATACGTGAGTGGTTTACACAGCTGGCAAACGAGGGCAGATATGAAGTCTCTGACGATATAAAGACCTCTATGAAGGAACTGTTTTATGGCGGTTACTGTGATGATGCTGCTACAAAGGAAACTATTGGCAGCATCTATAAGACTTATGGATACACCTGCGATACTCATACAGCAGTTGCAGTTAAGGTTTATGAGGATTATAAGGCTGAAACAGGCGATACAACAAAGACCTTGATCGCTTCTACAGCAAGTCCGTATAAGTTTAGCGAAAGCGTTCTGTCTGCTTTGGACAGCAGTCGTGTATCAGGTGATGAATATGCAATGGTGGATACTCTGTCAGAGCTTTCAGGTATCACTATTCCGACTGCACTTTCTGAGCTTAAAACAAAGGAGCGCAGATTCAGCGGCAGTATTGACAAGAACAATATGAAGGAATTTGTTCTTTCAGAGCTTGGTCTTTCCTAAGATATGAGTTTATTTGTCATTGGAGATCTGCATCTGTCTTTAGGAGTACCAAGTAAGCCGATGGATATTTTCGGCGGCTGGAAAAATTATCAGCAGCTCTTGGAAGAAAATTGGCGATGCAGTGTCAGTGCAGAGGATACTGTGGTTCTTGCAGGCGATCTGTCATGGGGTATGAGTCTTGAGCAATCTGATGCTGACTTTTCATTTGTTCACAGATTGCCGGGAAGAAAGATAATCTTGAAAGGCAATCACGATTACTGGTGGAATTCCCTTAAAAAGATGGAGAGCTTCTTTGAAGAAAAAGGCTATGATAGTCTTCATATTCTTCACAATAATCATTATGATTATTGTGAATATGGCATTTGCGGTACGAGAGGCTGGGTAAATATGCCCGGCGAGGCGGCTGATGCGAAGGTTCTGGCAAGAGAAGTGCAGAGACTGGAAGTTTCAGTTCAGTCTGCGCTTAAAGCAGGACTTTGCCCTGTTGTTTTTCTTCATTATCCGCCGATTTACGGCAGCTCTTACAACTATGATATATTAGAAGTGCTTTATAAGTATAAGATAAAGAGCTGCTATTATGGTCATGTACATGGAAAAGGTCATGTTCACGCATTTCAGGGTGTATATGAAGATACAAAAATGGAAATGATAAGTAGTGATTATTTACATTTTATGCCAATGAAAATCATGTGATTTTGTGCTAAACGGAGAAGTGTGAAAATCTACTGGTCAAATTTTATAAGATATGGTATAATAATAAGGCGTGTATTGAAGAGATCTTTTGCAGAAAAAAGGTCTGCAAGGTTCATACTTACAATAGATTTAAATAATGGAGGAAATAAAAATGATTTTAAAGTCAAACGAAAAAACTGACATCAATATGTCCGAGCTTACAGCTCAGATCGATGCTGCAACCTTTGAAAAGGCTGTAGAGGCTGCTTATCAGTATGAAAAGAAGAATATATCCCTGCCGGGTTTCCGTAAGGGCAAGGTTCCTAGAAAAATGTGCGAGCGTACATTTGGTGAAAATGTATTCTATGAGCAGGCTATCAATATGGTTTTGAATATGGAGATGTTCGGCGTTATTAAAGAGGCAGGCATTGAGATCGTAGATGCTCCTAAGGTTGAGCTTTTGTCTGTTGATAAGGAAAATGGTGCTCTTCTTAAGTTTACCTGCATTACAAAGCCGGTTATCAATATTGAGGATTATAAGGGTATGGCTGCTCCTAAGGATGTTCGTGAGATAACAGATGAGGACGTTGATGCACAGATCAAGACAATGCTTCAAAGAAATGCAAGAGTTGTATCTGTTGACGACAGAGCAGCACAGATGGGCGATGAAGTTAAGTTTAATTTCGAAGGATTCTTTGGAGATACAGCATTTGAAGGCGGCAAGGGTGAAGACTTCCAGCTCAAGCTTGGCAGCGGTCAGTTTATTCCTGGATTTGAAGAGCAGGTAGCCGGTCATAGCATTGACGAAGATTTCGATGTTGTCGTAACATTCCCTGAAAACTATCAGATGGAGGATTATGCAGGCAAGGAAGCTACATTCAAGTGCCGTATAAACAGCATTTCATGCGAAGAGCTGCCTGAGCTTGATGATGAATTTGTAAAGGATGCTTCTGATTTTGATACAGTCGATGAACTGAAAGCTGATATAAGAAAGAAGCTTGAGGAAAACGCTGAGTCTTCTGCACAGTCTGCATTTGAGAATGCTCTTATTGAAAATCTTATCGCTAAGGTACAGGATCCTATTCCACACTGTATGTTTGAGAATCGTGCAGATACACTTATGGACAACTTTGCTTCTCAGCTCAAGCAGAATGGTCTTGATATGGATCTTTATCTTGAGTATACAGGCATGGATTCTGATTCACTCAAGGCTACTTATCTTGAAAGAGCTGAAAATGAAGTTAAGCTTCGTCTTGCTCTTGAAAGAATCGCAGAGCTTGAAAATATTGAGCTTTCTGATGAAGAAATTGATGCTGAGCTTACAAAGCTTGCTGAGGAAAACAACCTCACTCTTGATGATGTAAAGGCTCGCATTCCTATGGATGAATTCAAGACAGATATGCTCGTAACTAAGGCTATGGATATGGTTAAGGAAACAGCTGTTGTTGACAATTCCAAGAAGGAAGAAGAAGCTGCTGAATAATCAGCGATTATAAACGATAATTATTGCAGTAAGGGGCGGACGTGTGTTCGCCCTGCTGTAGTATTTATACAAACGTAAAAAGCCGGTATATTCCGGCAGAATTTTGTTGAATGAAGGGATGATGGTCATGAGTAGTTTTGTTCCATATGTTGTTGAACAGTCAGGCAGAGGAGAGCGTTCGTATGATATTTTTTCACGTCTTCTTAACGATCGTATTGTAATGCTCTGCGATCAGGTAACTGATGCTTCCGCAAGTGTTGTAATTGCGCAGCTTTTGTATCTGGAAAGTCAGGACTCTGAAAAGGATATCTCGCTTTATATCAATAGCCCGGGCGGCTCCTGTACAGCTGGTATGGCTATCTATGACACAATGCAGTATATCAAGTGCGATGTATCGACCATATGTATAGGTATGGCTGCATCAATGGGAGCATTCTTGCTGTCATCTGGTGCTAAGGGAAAGAGAATTGCTCTTCCGAACAGTGAAATAATGATACACCAGCCGCTTATTTCAGGAGGTCTGTCGGGTCAGTGTACTGACATAAAGATTCATTCTGATCATCTGCTGAGAACACGTCAGAGACTGAATGAGATACTGGCAGCAAATACAGGCAAGAGCATAGAGCAGATAGCTATTGATACTGAGCGTGATAATTATATGTATGCAGATGAAGCTAAGGAATATGGACTGATCGATAAGGTTATTGTAAACAGATAAGGAGCGGAAATGGCGGAACGTTCAATAAAACAATGTAATTTCTGCGGTAGAACTGAGGAACTTACAGAGAGCATGTTTTCAGCAGGAAATGTAAATATCTGCGATAGGTGTGTTTGTTATTGTTATGATATGCTTGACAGTAATGGACTTACCGAAGTGCATAAGGCAAAAAAGAAAAAAAAGAATTCTGCGCAGAAAAAGAGCATAAAGCTTTTGAAGCCTGCTGAAATAAAGAATGTCCTTGATGAATATGTCATCGGTCAGGATAAGGCTAAAATGGCTCTTTCTGTTGCGGTTTATAATCATTATAAGCGAATTATGAGTCAGGATATCGGCGGAGATGTGGAGCTTCAGAAAAGTAATATATTAATGCTGGGTCCTACTGGCGTTGGTAAGACATTCTTAGCGCAGACTCTCGCCAGAATTTTGGATGTCCCATTTGCAATTGCAGATGCAACGACGATCACAGAGGCGGGTTATGTAGGCGATGATGTAGAAAATGTTCTTGTGCGTTTGCTTCAAGCAGCTGATTTTGATGTTGAAGCTGCGGAACGCGGTATAATCTATATTGATGAAATCGACAAAATTGCCCGTAAGTCGGAGAATACGTCATTGACAAGAGACGTAAGCGGCGAGGGTGTACAGCAGGCGCTTCTTAAAATAATTGAGGGTACAGTATCCAATGTTCCTCCACAGGGCGGCAGAAAGCATCCTAACCAGGAATTTATTCATTTAGATACAAAGAATATCCTGTTTATATGCGGAGGTGCATTTGATGGTTTGGAGAAGCTTATTCAGAAGAGAATGACACCGTCTTCTCTTGGATTCGGTGCTGAAATTTCTAATAAGAGAGAGGAACAGGCGAATATTTTCCGAAAGGTAACTCCGCATGATCTTGTAAAGTTTGGTTTAGTGCCGGAGCTTGTGGGTAGATTGCCTATTATTACTACGCTTGACGATCTTGATGAGACAGCGCTTGTGAGTATACTCACAGAGCCTAAGAATGCTCTTGTAAAGCAGTACCAGAAGCTTTTTGAATATGACAATATAGAGCTGTTGATAGAAGATGATGCCCTTGAAAGCATCGCAGTAAAGGCTATAAAACGTAAGACAGGCGCAAGAGGACTTCGTGGAATCATTGAAGATATACTCATGGAAACAATGTATGATATTCCGTCTGTTGAGAATGCAAGAAAGGTTATCGTAACTAAGGATTGTATTGAAAATGGTGCGGCTCCTGCGGTGTATGATGAGACCGGAGAAGTTATAATAAAATCAAAATAAAAATTTTTTTATGCAGCAATTTTTTTAAAACACTGCTGAAGCTTAAAAAAGAGCTTAACCTCGACTAGATAAACTAGACAGAGTCAGTTAAGGGTAATCCTGAAGGCATTA
>CAMWPG010000015.1 GCA_947176075.1 uncultured Ruminococcus sp.
ATATTATATCACTCAAATAATATTATGTCAAGAATTTAAAAATATAGATTGATTTTATAATAATTCTATGTTATAATAAATAAAGCAAAATACAGGAGGTCGTTTAATGAAATTTTTAAAGAAAAATCTCGTCGGTATTATTCTTTGTGTTGCCATTGCAGGACTTGCGACATTTATCGCATCGCTTAGCATAGGCGGTTTTTCATTTGAACTTATCGGTGCGCCGGTATTGTCTATTTTAATGGGAATGGTAATCACACTTGCTATGCCGAAGCTTGCTAAAAATGACATATTTGCAGGAGGTATTAAGTTTACATCAAAGAAGATTTTGCAATGGGCTGTAATTATACTCGGATTTTCTCTTGATCTTAATACTATTGCAAAGGTAGGCGGAAAGAGCCTTCCTGTAATTATTTCAACAATATCTATATCACTTATCACAGCATTTGTTCTTATGAAAGTTATGAAGATCGGCTCTAAGACAGCCTGCCTTATAGGCGTTGGCTCTTCTATATGCGGCGGTTCTGCAATTGCAGCGACAGCACCTGTAATTGATGCCGATGATGATGACGTTGCACGATCGATATCCGTTATCTTTCTTTTTAATATCCTTGCAGCACTTATTTTTCCTACACTTGGTCAGGCGCTTGGCTTTGGTACAGAAGGCTTTGCAATATTCGCAGGGACTGCGGTAAATGATACATCATCCGTAACAGCTGCTGCTGCAACGGCAGAGAATCTTTATCATACAAGCGGTATTCTTTCGGCAGCAGTAACTGTGAAGCTTACAAGAACACTTGCGATTATTCCTATAACACTTGCTCTTGCAATTTACAGAACTAAAAAAGCAAAGTCAAATGGCGGTGAAGCATCTTCATTCTCTTTTGCAAAGATATTTCCGTGGTTTATTCTGTATTTTATTGCAGCTTCTGTGATAACAACTATAGTAGGGATCATTCCTGAGAGCGGTTTTACATCACTTTATAATGACAATTTCGTTCCGGCAATGAAATGGCTTGCTAAATTCTTTATAGCTATGGCAATGGGCGCAATTGGACTTAATACGAATGTTGTGGATCTTATCAAGAAAGGCGGTAAGCCTATCATTTTAGGATTCTGCTGTTGGTTTGCGGTTACTCTTGTCTCTATAATGGTACAGTACATTACAGGGATTTATAATACAAATATATAAGACAATACCGCTTTACGGCGCATTTGATTATTTTTGACGTTTACTATAATTTAGGAGGTGCATATATGCAAATAAAAGAATCAGCGGAAAATTATCTTGAAACAATACTTATACTAAGCAAACGAATGGGTGATGTGCGTTCTATTGATATAGTGAACGAGCTTTCTTATTCAAAGCCAAGCGTAAGCATTGCTATGAAAAATCTGCGTGAAAACGGATTTGTTCTGGTAGATGCAAATGGATATATTACACTGACTGAAAAAGGCAGAAAAATTGCTGAAACTATGTATGAACGGCATACAGTAGTATCAAGCTGGCTGATGTTTTTAGGAGTATCTGAAAAAACTGCACTGGAGGATGCCTGCCGTATTGAACACGTAATAAGCGCAGAAAGCTTTGAGGCTATGAAAAAACACTTTTTTGAAAACGAAGAACTTATGAAGTGATTTTCAGAAATAAAAGACAAGAACGTAAAAACACAAAATTTTTATATCATGCTTGTAATATTCATGCAAAAATGATATAATCATATTATTTTAAAATAATTATAAAATCAGGAGGCGTTTTTCAATGAAGAAAATCAATCCAAACGTAAAAATAGAAACAAAATGTCTGCACTCCGGATATACGCCTGAGAACGGCGCTCCGGGAGTAATGCCTATAGTGCAAAGTACAACATATCGCTTTGATTCTACGGAACATGTAGCAGAGCTTTTTGATATGCCTACTGAGTGTATGTATTCACGTTTTGCAAATCCTACATGTGATGCTGTTGAAAAGAAGATCGCTGCACTTGAAGGCGGCAGCGGTGCAATGCTTACCTCAAGCGGACAGGCTGCATCTCTTTTGTCTATTCTGAATCTTTGCAGTGCAGGAGACAGCTTCATTTCTGCAACTACTATTTACGGCGGCACAGTAAACCTTTTCAGCGTTACTTTAAAGAAACTTGGAATTGAGTGCATATGGGTAGAGCCAGATGCCTCAGATGAGGAAATTAAAAAGGCATTCAAGCCGAATACAAAGGCTTTTTTTGGTGAAACTATAGCTAATCCTGCTCTTACCGTTTTTGATATAGAGCGTTTTGCAAATATAGCTCACGAGCAGGGTGTTCCGCTTATTGTAGATAATACATTTGCAACACCTGTGCTTTGCAGACCATTTGAATTTGGCGCTGATATAGTTATTCATTCAACTACAAAATATATGGATGGTCATGCTGTACAGGGCGGCGGCGTTATTGTTGACAGCGGTAATTTTGATTGGGCAGCAAGCGGAAAGTTCCCGGATTTCACAGAACCAGACGAGAGTTATCACGGCGTTGTTTATACAAGAGACTTTGGAAATATGGCTTATATCATCAAGGCAAGAATGCAGCTTATGCGTGACTTTGGATGCTATCCTGCTGCAAATTCAGCATTTCTTCTGAATCTTGGTCTGGAAACGCTTCCTGTGCGCATGAAGCGTTATTGTGAAAATGCCACTCAGGTCGCAGAATTCCTTACAAAGTCCGACAAAATAAACTTTGTAACATATCCGGCACTCAAAACGGACAAAAATTATGCTCTTGCTCAGAAATATCTCCCAGATGGTACATGCGGTGTTATTTCATTCTCCATAAAGGGCGGCAGACCTGCTGCTGTTCGTTTTATGGATGCACTTGAGCTTGCAAGCATTGAAGTTCATGTTGCTGATATCCGTACCTGTGTTTTGCATCCGGCATCTGCAACACATAGACAGCTTACAGAAGAACAGCTCATAGCAGCAGGCATAGACGGCGGACTGATTCGTCTGTCTGTTGGACTTGAAAATGTTGAGGATATAATTGCCGATATTAAGCAGGCTCTTGAAAAGATATAACTGCTGTATAAAAAGTCTCTCGTCTGTGGATAAGAGCCTTTCAGCATCTTTTATGTGCATATTCCCATATATAAAAAGATACCGGACAGGCTCTAAGATGAGGGATTATTATAGTAAACGTCAAAAATAATTTGACGTTTACTGTAATAAAATATTTTAATGCCTCGCACATTCGTTCACCCGCGCTTACTACGTGCGTATCGGCAAATAGCAAACGCCAAATAAATTTGTCGTTCACTATAAGACGCTGAAAAGAGGTGCGTTTCCGTGCTTTTGCGTGAATTTTTAAATATGGGGCTGGGAAACTCGCTTTCCGAAATTAACGAAGAAATATTCAGTCTGATGCTTTCGCATTATAACCACAGAGCTATGGGAGCAGATGCGGGAAAGGTGTT
Organism: uncultured Ruminococcus sp.; assembly: GCA_947176075.1. Taxonomy (GTDB): domain Bacteria; phylum Bacillota; class Clostridia; order Oscillospirales; family Ruminococcaceae; genus Ruminococcus_C. Next base: position 3,445 of record CAMWPG010000015.1, read on the forward strand.
TTTTAATAATATGATGAACGGACCATTATATACCATGAGCAATGAGCTTTTCAGAGTAGTTATATCTCACCTGAATCATAGGGCAGTATGTGCAGATAATAAGCGCAATATAGTTATAACCTGCGATCTTATACTTGAACAGGATACCTCTCCTCAGGATGAATTCGAGCTGTTTAAATATCTTTTCAGCAAGGAACATGAAAGCGGACTTTTACCGTATTATATTATGAATGAACATTCTCCTGAGTATGACAGTATACGTAAAAAGTATGGCGATCGTATAATACCATATTCAAGAGAAAAGCATAGAAGTTTCGCACTTAATTTAAGAAAACTTCTTGTGAATACAAAATTTATATGCAGCGGCTTTCAGGTTATGCATGCTCTTAATATAGGTCTTACAGATGCTGTTAAAAAAAGTCCTTATGTCTATCTTATATTTACGCAGCATGGAGTAAACTTTTTCAAGGATAATTTTATTACTCAATCAGCGTACAGCTCATTCCTTTTTGATAAGATAATGATAAGTAATGATTTTGAACGCAGGCTTTTCATAGAAAGAGGATGCTATGATGAAAAAAATCTTATTCCAAACGGTCTTTTCAGGTGGGATCTTCTCAGTTCGGATTCTGCAAAGCATGAGAAAAGCATCTTCATTTATTTTACACATAGACGTTATCTGAAAGATATAGAGAATGTTGAGGAGTCTGTTTATGTAAAGACGATATCAGGACTTCTGAAAGATAAACGCTTCATAAATCTTGTGAAAAATAATGGATATACGCTGAAAGTCGCTCTCCATCATACGGTACTATCTGTATGCGGAAAGGATATTCTTGACGGAATACACATTCTGGAAGATGCAGAGATCGCAAATGCTAAGAAAAACTCTGCTATCCTTATAACAGACTACTCATCCATGTGCTTTGAAATGTGGTTTCAGCATAAGCCTGTGATTTTCATGAATATTCCGGACAGTGAGGATTGTATTGAGCATGGGCATAAAACAGATCTTCCTTCGCCTTATGAGGGAAAGGAGGAATATATATGGGGAGTTGCAAATACAAAAGAGGAATGTATAGACTCACTTGAAGAATATATTAAGACAGATTTTGCATTTACTGAAGAAGACAAGAAAAAGCGTGACAGATTCTTCTACTACAATTCTGATTACTGCAAACGTTTCTGCGATTATCTTATATTAATGAAAGATGTCAAAAAGGATATGTATAAGCTGAAAAGCGGCTGTTCTCTGAGCTTTTCAAGACATTCTGATATTTACACGGAGGGTATACATTTTCCTGACAGCGAAGGCAGATGGATAGTTTGCAAAAATGCAAGAATATTATTCTATGTAACTGATGCAGACCGTCCTCTGAAGCTGAAGATTACAGGCATACCTCATCCTAAATGTGAGCTTTGCGGTATAAAGCTAAGCTTTTCTATAAGCGGACAGATCATAAACAGATCAGAACTGCGCAGGCATGAAATGAGCGATATCATTCTTAATATCCCTGTTGAGCTTATCGGTGAAGCTGGAAAGATCGATATTGAAATAAAGGCAGGCACACTTAATGCCGTTAAGGAAACATCGGAAGAAATAAATGTAAAGAGCAGGCTTAGCTTTAAGCTTTGCAGTATGCATATTGAAAAATAAGGCAATACCGCACGATCCTTGTGCGGTATTATCTTAATATAAATGATATTGAAAGGAGAAAGATATATGAATTTGCCTAATGACCCTATAATGCTTATGAGTGTGATAAACACTCGATTAAGAGATGAATATTCATCCTTTGAGAAGCTTTGCAAATCACTGAATATTGACAAGTATGAGATTATGAAAAAGCTTGAAAAAGCAGGCTTTAAATATAAGCCTGACATTAATCAGTTTAGGTGAATTTTTACTTATTGCACTCAGAGCTTTTCGATAAAATTGTACGTATTATAACACTTTTTCAAAAAAATAGTTGACTGGTCAATTTTTTTGTGGTATAATAATAACATTAAAATTCCATTTATGTTGGAAAATATTTAGGAGGTATTGTGATGAAAAAATTTAAGAAAGCGTTGCCGATATTTATTTCAGCTGTTATGGCTGTAAATATTGCTGCTGCAATGCAGCTTAGTGCTTTTGCAGCTGATGAAAAATATGAATTTGAGGATGCTGAAATCTCAGGAGATGTAACTGTTGAAAGCGATGGTTCGGCAAGCGGCGGAAAGTATCTTAAAATGACTAACAGCGGAACGATCAACATGAAGTTTAATGTTGAAGATGAAGGTATGTATAATATCTATATGTATGCAGGCGGTATCGGAGGAGCAAAGCAGCAGGATGCATCTATAAATGGTGTTTCGCAGGGAGCTATATCTATACCGGAGAGTGATGGCTTTGAGAAGATTTCTTTTTATTCAGTAAAACTCAATAAGGGTGAAAATATTCTGACTATTGCTAAATCATGGGGCTGGTCAAATTTTGACTATTTCACAATTGAAAGCGCTGCTGCGTCTACTGTTTCTGCCTCGGACACGACCTGCTGTGACACGAATGCCATTCCGGCAGCTCAGAATCTTATGAGTTACATGGCTTCTGTTTACGGAGAGCATATCATTTCAGGACAGCAGGAGATCTACAGCGGCGGATCTCACGGCTTGGAATATGAATTTGAATACCTTCAGAATCTCACAGGACATATGCCTGCTATAAGAGGATTTGACTATGGTAACTTCACTTGCCCTGCATACGGTTCTGACGATGGTTCTACAGATCGTATTATAGAGTGGGTAAAAAATAAGAATGGTATCGCAACATCTTCATGGCATCTTAATGTTCCTAATGACATAGACAGCTATACTATCGGCAGCAAAATTGACTGGTCGCAGACTACATACAGCGAGAAGACAACTTTCTCACCTTCAAAGGCTATTATTTCGGGAACAAAGGAAAATGAGTATCTGATGCAGTCGCTTACTATCCTTGCAGGCGAATTCAAGAAGCTTCAGGATCTTAATATTCCTGTTATCTGGCGTCCTTATCACGAAGCAGAAGGTGGCGGCGGAGAAACTGGTTCATGGTTCTGGTGGGGCAGAGAAGGCTCAAAGGTTTACAAGGAACTTTGGATATATACATATAAGGTATTGACAGAGGATTTTGGTATTCACAACCTTATCTGGGAATGGAATAGCTATAACTTTGCAACATCTGCTGATTGGTATCCGGGCGGCGAATATGTTGATATCATCGGCTATGATAAGTATAACTGTACCGACTGGTCAACAGGTTCTCCTGTAATTAAGCACGATGACAGTGCTATTGCAAGCGTATTCTATGGCATCAAGGATAAGTATGACAGCACAAAGATGATTTCAATGGCTGAAAACGACAGCTTTTCTACTGTTGATAATCTGGTAAATGACAAGGCTGCATGGCTTTATTTCTGTACTTGGTACGACGGCGGCAGCGATAATATAAACTTCCTGACAAACCCAGTATTCAATACCGAGAAGGATACTATTGATATGTATCAGAGTGAGTACTGTATCACTCTTGACGAGCTTCCGGAGGATCTTTACACAAACGGCAATATAACAACAAAGCCAACTTCTACAGGAACAAATCCTACTGAAACAACAAAGACGACAACAACTACTACACAGAGCGGACCTACAACTGAGATAAAGGCGGATATCAAGGAAGGCGCTGACGGTTATAGATTCACACTGAGCGAGCCTATTGGTGATACTCTGTATGTTAAGCTTGATGCTGACAAGGCTGTGACTTTTGCAAATGGATGTGTCGGTATTTCTGTAGGCAGCGATGTGGATTATTGGGTATCATACAAGTGGGAGATCGCTGGTTCTGATACTGTTAAGATCGATCTTTCTAAACCGGCTGAGATTTCCTATAACAGCGGAGAGGATAAGGTAACGGATAAGGAAGCAATTGCTGAGCTTGCAGCAGAAGCAAAGAAGCAGAAAACTGGTCTTGTACAGATCTGGTGGGTAAACGATGGCAGCGGTGAGCAGCTTGACAACTCAAACGTTGTTGTAACGGATGTCTATATTATTAAGTCAGCTGAAAATACAGATGAAACAACAACAACTACTACAATACAGTCCGGTGAAACGACAACAACGACTACTACAATGCAGTCTGGTGAAACAACAACTACAACAACAAATAAAAATCCGCTGACGCCTCTCATTGGCGACTGCAACCTTGATAATGCTGTATCTGTTGCTGACTTGGTATACTTAAATAAGTATCTTGTAGGTATTATCAAGTTCAATGATCAGCAGAAGATCAATGCTGAGTGCCACACAAACGGTGGTGTAATTGATGCAAGTGATGCAACTGCACTGCTTAGGTACTGTGCACAGCAGATTGAATCTCTTCCTGTAATGTAGGCTGTAAATTAATAAAATGCTACAAAAGCGTCCGATAAGATGAATACACGCATATAGAAGTAATGCCCGAAAGTAGTTTTTAGAGCTGCTTTCGGGCTTATTTTAATTATTGGTTTATTCGAATAAATCAGAATTTATCTGAACTTTTCCAAGCGATAGAGCAATTCATCATCTACTTCTGTAACTCCATTTTTGTAATCGTATCCCATTTTTTTGTAGAACTCGACTGCTGTAATTGAAGCAGGAATTTCAATTCGTTTTGCTTTTAAAAAGTATTCATCCTGTTCAAGAGTTTGAATGATTTGTTTTCCAACTCCTTTGCCTTGATAGTCAGGTAACACAAAAATTGTTAACAGTATACTTTCAGTAGTACTTCCCCAATATCCTGCAATAGCACCACATCCAATAATTCGTGAATCTTCACAAGCAACATACATATGTCCTTCCTTTGCTCTCTTAATCAATACCTCTGCCGAATGGGAAGAAATATTGGCTTCGATGTATTCTTCAGAATAATCCTTGCTATTGCTTATTTTTAGAGTTGTGGCAATAACTTGTGCGGTTTCTTCTGCATATTCCGGTTGAAATCTTCGTATTTCCATTTTAATTCACCTTTTATAAATTCTGATTTATATTAGTAATAATTATACATGAAAGCCGTTACATTGTCAATATAAACGCCATAGCACTTTTGACTAAAAATCATAAGTGCTATGGCGAAAACTTCTTTATGAGCGCCTGTCTTTATCGGGACGCTTTTTTTATATTTATAGTAAGAATTTGTCCACATAGAAAGTTACGCAAATCCTCTCTGTAAAAATTTACTATTAATGCTATTATAAATATGGTGTTTAAAGATTTTTTGTTGAAAAAAGACTTGACATAGATTGAGTTTTATGATATAATACGGATGTTATATAACGATAGTGATATTAAGGAGGACGATGAAAATGCCGCCAAAAGCAAAAATCAATAAAGATATGATCGTAGAAGCCGGATTAAAGGTTGTGCAAAAAGAGGGCGCAGAAAGTCTTAATGTACGCAGAGTTGCAGCCGAACTTGGCTGCTCTACACAGCCCGTAATGTATCATTATGAATCTGTGAGTGATTTAAAATCAGATGTATATGCAGCTGCTGATGAATTGCACACAAGATATATCTTAACTCCAGATGAAAACGTTCATGATCCGCTTTTGTCAATTGGACTTCGGTATATTAGCTTCGCAAATGAGAATAAGCATTTGTTTCGATTTCTGTTTCAGTCGGATAAATTCCATAACCAAAGCTTTCGTGATTTGCTTGATGCAAACGGAAAGAATCCGGTTATCCAGCCGCTTTGTATGCATATGGGGCTTTCAGAGCCGCAGGCGAAAGAAATTTTTGAAACACTTTTTATTTGCGTTCACGGTGCAGCGAGTATGATAGCAAATAATTCGATTACTTATGATGAAGCATATTACGCAAAGCTGCTGACAAATACGCTAATGGGAATCATTGAAGTTATGAAAAGAGGTAATTGATATGAGAGTGATCGTTCATGATCTTGGAGAGCAATACAATGCTTTATTAAAGAACAAATGTGATGAACTGATATGTGCTGATGGAAAATATGCACCTTGTCAAGGCTGCTTCGGTTGTTGGACAAAGACACCGGAGAAATGCTTTATAAAGGATATGCTGAGAGAAGCGTGCCGTGTTATTGGAAATGCAGATGAGCTTATTCTGATAACTCAAAATTGCTACGGAGCCTATAGTCCGGCGGTCAAAAATATTCTTGACAGAAGCATTGGCTTATCCACGCCGCTTAGCACTTATAGGGCGAAGCAGATGCATCATACGCTTAGATATGGAAAGCATGAATTGCTTTCAGTAATTGCGTATGGGGATATTACAGAAGCAGAAAAAGCTACATTTGAGCTGATGGTACAGAGAAATGCCGTGAATTTCGGGTTTATTAAATCTAAATTTCATTGGAGCGATGATATTGAGAAGCTGGAGGAAATTCTATGAAAACAGTCATGATAAATGCAAGTCCTAAGAAAAAGATGAGTGTATCGTCATATTTTCTCTTTTTGCAAAGATTATTCGTCGGAGGCAAGGTTATTAAGGAAAAACTGAGAAATAAGGGCGATCATAAAAGACTGCTGGAGACAGTATCAGAAGCGGATTCGATTGTATTTTGTCTGCCATTATATGTTGACGGAGTGCCCTCTCATGTGCTAATGTTTTTGAAAGAACTGGAACAGTATTGCCGTGAAAATTCTCTTGATTTGAATGTATATGTGATCTCAAACGGAGGATTTATTGAGGGAAATCAAAATCGTGTTTTGATGCAGGTATTTGAAAATTTTTGCAATCGAAGCGGCATAAACTGGTGCGGTGGTATCGGCATAGGCGGAGGTGTAATGCTGAATGTAATGCGCATTATGTTCTTTATTTATTTTGGTATATTCTTACTGAATATAATTTCAGGCTCATCCTTACAGGATGCTCTTATTTATCTTGCCAAGCAGTGGGGGATTATACTGTTTTTTAATATAGGCGTACTTTTTTACAATATCGGTATGGGAACTGCGATAAGCAGAGGAAGACGTTTTGGGGTAAAATTTACCCGTGCGATGATGCCGTCATTTCTCTTTATAATTGTTGCTGATATATTTTTTATTCTAATATCTATTTTCAAAGGCGGAATATTCAGAGGGTGGCTTAAAGGTTCTTCTAAAAAATCTCTGTAAAAAATCAATAGCAATAAAAACCCGTAAATTTGAACTTACGGGTTTTTACATAAAAATTTTGCTTATAAAAACCAAAAAAGCCCGCAATCTACGGACTTTTAATTGGTGGACATATACCTTGATTCACAAATATGGTGAGACATGAGGGATTTGAACCCTCGACCCTACGCTTAAAAGGCGTATGCTCTACCGACTGAGCTAATGTCTCATGCAACGTCTTTAATTATACCAGAAATCTTGCGGCTTGTCAATACCTTTTGCAAATTTTTTCTGATTTTTTTTGAAAAAGATGCATATGCATTCAAAAAAAGCTATTATATTCATTGAAATTGAGTGAGATACGGACAAATTTTAAAAAAATAATTTTTTTCAAAAAAATGCTTGACAAAAACTTCTGGTTGTGGTATAATATATTATGTTGTGAGAAATGATGTGCCTGTAGCTCAGCTGGATAGAGTGACTGGCTACGAACCAGTAGGTCGGGGGTTCGAATCCCTCCAGGCACGCCACAGCAAACAGAGCCGTTTGAAGCTATTCAAGCGGCTATTTTTTTACCTTGTTTTTTGAACGTAAAAAATAAAAAGCACCCTTTTCATAATGAAAAAGGTGCTGGTGCCGGTGGTGGGACTTGAACCCACACGTAGTCACCTACAACGGATTTTGAGTCCGTCTCGTCTGCCATTCCGACACACCGGCAAATCACTTTATATATATTATAACACATTTATATTATCTTGTCAAGTATTTTACAGAGTATTTTTGGAGGTTTTTTATATGAAGCTGTCTGTATTAACAAATGGCTGGGGAATGATGTTCGGTGTTCCGACTGATGTTGTTGACAAATACCTTAAATTATCTACACCGTCACAGTTAAAGGTTTTGCTATATCTCTTACGTCATCAGTGCAGTGAAATAGACACTGTGCAGATCTCAAAAGCTCTTTCCATGAATGAAGAGCTTATCGAAGAAGCCTTGTTATTCTGGGAACAAACTGAGCTTTTTTCGTCAGCTAATGAATATGAAAAAACAATCAAAAATACCAATATTAAAGCTGACGCACCACGTAAAATTAATGATGATACATCACAGACTTCTTCAGCTGTAAAAATTGAACCGCTATTTAAAGAACAGCCTGCTGCCGTTGCTGTAGTACAGCGTTCAAGCAGCGAGGTTACTCTTACTCCAATCGAAATTGCGTCAGAGCTTAAAAGGAACTCTGGAATGATGGAACTTTTTCGCATGGCAGAGCAGCTAATAGGAGAGCCGCTGACTCATATGCAGCAGCGGTCACTTTTATGGCAGTATCAGTATTTACAGATCCCCAGCGATATTATTCTTACGATAATGTCATATTGCCGCAGCATGGATAAAAACTCTATGCAGTATTCAGAAAAGCTTCTGTACAGCTGGTGGAATAAGGGACTGTGTACAATGCAGCAGATAAATGATGCTATTGTAAAAGATCAGGAGAGCCGTTCTTATCATGGAATAGTTGCAAGAACTATTGATATGCAAAAACCTCCTACACCTAAGCAGAGGGAATTTTTTGACAGCTGGCAGTCACTTAATATTCCAACAGATCTTATAAGATATGCCTATGAAAAGACTATCGAACAGACTGATAAACGTTCACTCCCATATATGAATAAGATACTCACCGATTGGGCTAAATCAGGATATAAAACACGTGAGGAGGTCGATATGGGAGATAAATTGACTCAAAACAGCAATAATATAAAAAATAAAAAGAGCAGCGGAAAGAAGAAAACCGAAATTCCTGAAAGTCCAATGGCTGACGCTTACCGCTCACTTATTTATAACATTGATGAATAACGATAAAGGAGTAATAAATGAAGCTCGAACATCTTGAACAGGCACGTTCTGAAATAAGCGCAAGAAGAAATCGTGCTAAAACCGAAAACGATAGGCGATTTGAAGAAATAAATACTCTTATACCTGAAATAGCAGAAATAAACAGACAGTTATTTCAGACAAGCCGTAATCTTATGCAGATAATAAGGAATGGTGAAAATACTGCTGATCGTGTAGAGGCATTGAAACGGCAAAACCAACAGGCACAGATAATGGTGCGTAAGCTTCTTATTGCCAATGGATATCCGGAGGATTATCTAAATATCGCCTACACCTGTCCAAAATGCAGCGATACAGGCTACAGCGGCGGTACATATTGCAGCTGCCTTACAGCTCTTGCCGCAAAGATAGCCGCTTCAGAGCTTAACAGAAATGCTCAGGTGAATTTATGCAGCTTTAAAAGCTTTGATCTATCTTATTATTATGGACGTAAAACCGAAAATGGTACGGATTGTTATAAAGCTATGGAGATGATATTTGAATTTTGCAAGAGCTATGCAGCAAGCTTTTCAAAAGAATCTCCAAGTATTCTTATGTTTGGAAAAACAGGTCTTGGAAAAACTCATCTTTCATTATCCATTGCATCCGCCGTACTTGAAAAAGGCTTCAGTGTACTTTATGACTCAGTTATAAATTTTCTAAGGCAGGTTGAAAATGAACATTTCGGACGTGACACAAGCGGGAATGATACGCTGTCACTTCTGCTTGAATGTGATCTTTTGATTCTGGATGATCTTGGAACGGAATTTGATACGCCATTTTATCAATCTATGATATACAATATAATAAACACTCGAATAAACCGTTGTCTCCCTACTATAATAAGCACAAATATGGACTGGAGCGGAATCTCTCACAAATACGAAGAGAGAATAACTTCACGAATATTTGCTACATATGTCAATCATCATTTTGTAGGATATGATGTGAGAATACTTAAAGCTCAGCAAAAGGCTGCCCGAAGATAGACATTAATAAGAACCTGTTCACGTAGGAATTATATGCGGACAGGTTCTTAGAATTTATAATTTTTTACGACAAATATTGACACAGCATTTATAATATGATATAATATAAATGTAAAAAATCTATCAGGTTTTTTTCAAACTTTAGAAGGGAGGATGTTATAATGGAAAATAAGAATTCACTTAGTACCATAGCAATGGTTGCTGGTCTTATCAGTATGATTTTGGCTTTGATAGGTTTGATTGCCGGAATCTTTTCAAGAGCTGGCGGTTGGCTTGCTCTTATTGCTCTTATTCTTGGTATAGTAGGAATCGCACTCGGTTCTTCTGCTAAGAAGAATGGAGGTAAGGGTACAGCTGGTCTTGTTATGGGTATAATCGGTCTCGTTTTCTCTGTTATCGTTGGTCTGAGCTGCATTATCTGCAACGCTTGCAATTATTATAAAGCTCTTGATGTAGCAACCAGCATTTATGGCGATATCGACACTAAGGAGCTTCAGGATTCTCTGAAAGAGCTTGACGATCTCTTTAACTGATCTGCTGAGGATCTGCTTAAATCAAGGTTTATTCACATAAAATAAGTGCGTTTTATTTTTATGTAAATACGCCTTGAAAATAAACGGATGTAGGCTGCTTGATTTAGCAGCCTTTCCTGTTCTTAAAAGGAGTGCTTATATGTATCCACTGATAAGTATTGGTAAGCTTGTAATAGGAACCTATGGCATATGCTGCGTTCTTGGCGGAGGATTTGCGCTGCTGCTTGCGCTGTTTAACTGCCGATACTCCAAGCTTAATCGATACGACCTTATTGAAGCTTCTGCCCTTGTAATTTTGGGAGCAGTTCTGGGTGCAAAGCTTCTCTATTTTATAGTTGATTTTGATTTTATAATGGATATATTTAAAAAAGATGGCTTTAATATGGACACTCTGATGTCTGTAATGCAGGGCGGATTTGTATTTTACGGTGGATTTATGGGTGGACTTGCGGCAATTATGATATATGCTAAAACCCAGAAAAAAACGCCGTGGCTCTACATTATGACTATTGCTCCGGGAATTCCGCTTGCACACGCTTTCGGAAGAGTGGGATGCTTTATGGCAGGCTGCTGCTATGGTATTCCGTCTGAGGAATTTGGGATAGCATTTACACATTCTCTTGGTGCGCCAAACGGAATAAAGCTTTTTCCTGTACAGCTTCTTGAAGCTGCGCTGCTGCTTATTCTGTCTGTTATAATGCAGTTTTATATGTCTAAAACAAAACGTCATCACTGTACAGTATATATATACATCTTCTTATATCCTATTATAAGAATATTTACGGAGCGCTTTCGATATGATGATTCTGAGCGTGGAATTTACCTTGGACTTTCAACATCTACATGGATAAGCCTTTGCATTATTGCTGTAGGTATAATTCTTTTAGTTGTCGACATAAAAAAAGGCTGTCCTGAGCCTGTTTGTAATGTATCTTCTGATAATTCTTAGTAATTTTTAGCTATATATAAATTTAAAGAGCTGATGCGTTTTTATTTGCATCAGCTCTTTTTAATGTTACTTATTCATTTGATTTTGTTTTATTTTCATCGTCTATGTTTTCTGTATTTTTTGTAGATTCATTTTTTACCTCAAAGGCAGATTCAGGCATTTCACCAGCCATAAGCTTTTCAAAGTCATCTCTGTCGATCTTTTCATGAATGAGAAGATACTTAGCCAGCAAATGAAGCTGATCTATATGAGTGTTCAGTATGTCAATAGCGGCAGCATATCCGTTTTCAATAAGACCTCTTACCTCAGTATCAATATCAGCTGCGACCCTTTCAGAGTAATCTCTCGAAGAGCCGATCTCCTTGCCGAGGAATACTTCACTATGATCGCTTCCATACACCATAGGTCCAAGCTTTTCGCTGAAGCCATATTTTGTTACCATATTACGTGCTGTTGCTGTAGCACGTTCGATATCATTGGAAGCGCCTGTTGAGATATCATCAAGAATAAGATATTCAGCCGCACGTCCGCCAAGCAGTGTGATGATAGATTCTTCCATCTCTTTTTTAGTGATAAAGGACTTATCATCCTCAGGCAGTGACATAGTATAACCGCCTGCCATACCTCTTGGTATAATAGAAACCTGCTGAACCTTATCCTGATGCTCACAGTAATATGTGCATACTGCATGACCTGCTTCATGATACGCTGTAAGACGATTTTCCTTTTCAGTTTTGCGGTGTGATTTTTTCTCCGGACCTGCAACAACCTTGATAGTCGCTTCGGATATCTCTTCCATAGTAATAGCCTTTTTATTTCTTCTTGCTGCGAGAAGCGATGCTTCATTTACAAGATTTTCAAGGTCAGCGCCGGTAAATCCGACTGTAGTCTTAGCAATAGTTGAAAGCTCAACATCTGCTGCAAGCGGCTTATTTTTGGTGTGGACTTTCAGTATAGCTTCACGTCCTGATATATCAGGATAACCTACTACTATCTGTCTGTCAAATCTTCCCGGACGAAGCAGCGCAGGATCTAAGATATCCCGACGGTTTGTAGCAGCAATGACTATTACATTATCCTTGCCTGTAAAGCCGTCCATTTCAACAAGCAGCTGGTTAAGAGTCTGCTCACGTTCATCATGTCCGCCGCCCAGACCAGCGCCTCTGTGACGTCCTACTGCGTCAATTTCATCAATAAATATAATAGCCGGGCTGTTTTTCTTTGCCTGTTCAAAAAGATCACGCACACGAGATGCGCCTACACCTACAAACATTTCCACAAAATCAGAACCTGAAATTGAAAAGAATGGACAGCCTGCTTCTCCTGCAACAGCTCTTGCAAGAAGAGTTTTACCAGTACCGGGAGGACCCATAAGCAGTACGCCCTTAGGAATACGTGCTCCGATATCGCTATATTTCTTTGGATTTTTCAGGAAGTCAACTATCTCCTCCAGCTCATGCTTTTCTTCATCAGCACCTGCTACATCCTTGAAAGTTGCCGTTCTGGTATTCATCTGATTTCTAATATTAGCCTTTCCGAATGAGGAGAACTTATTTCCTCCGCTAGCCTGACGCATCATTACTATAATCATAACAACGCACATTCCAAGTATAAGAAATGTAGGTATAAGTGACAGCAGCCATGAGGAATCAGTAGCCTTGATGTAGTCCATTTTCAGCGGAGCATCAGGATTTCTCTTATTGTACTCTTGACGATATTCTGAAATATTGTTAACAAACAAGCCTACATCGGGTACTTCGTACACGATTCTCTTATCATCCTGCAATATAAGTGTAAGATCGCCGTCGCCAAGATCAAGGGTATATTCCTTTACTTCATATTCATCAAAATATGAAAGCACTTCTGAGTAATCCGCATCAGAAGAACTGCTGCCAAAGCTTTGCAGCATAAATATGAATCCTGCAACAAGCAGTGCTGCCACGATCAGATATGCACCAATGCCACGATTCTTTTTTGGTGTCAAAGCATTCACTCCTTTTCTCATTCAAGAGGTTTGTTTTCGTCATATGTGATATCAACAATTAAAAGTCTCTTTGTTTCACACAAAACAGGCTTCACACGCTCTGCAATGCCTATATTTTCAGCATACACTATTCCTTCGTCATCTTCAAGGAAGTGAAGAGTCTGCCGTTTTCTAAGCGGAACGACCTCTTGTATTCGTTTTTTGATTGATATTGTAAAGTCACGACCGGCTATTTGCATTCGATCGCCGTGTCTGCGACTTCTAAGTGTGATACACCCTTTTATTTTATCATAATCGAGCAAATGATTTGCGAATTTTTTGTTAATTATACAGCTGTTTATTTCATTTATATCTGTTACAAGCCGAGTTTGAAAAAATATGCCGGAAAAAATCGATTGTTCGCCTATATTCAGAGGTATTTCTTTTACTTCTTCTGCTTCGTCTTTTCTTTTGCGTATCACAAGCTCACCCTTTGAAACAAAGCAGTCAAAATTTTCTGCAAGGTGACATCTGCCTCCAGTGCTTATTATTTTTTCAATATCCCTGAGTTTCCTCGAATCGCAAGATAGACTGCATTTATCTAAAAGCATTGCAACACACCTTGTACGAACAGCAGCCGGAATATCAGATATTTTTGTAAGACACATCGGTTCTTTAAAATGCTCGCTGAATGTTCTACTGCATTCTTCTTTAAAAAATTTATCATCAGCTCTCAGAGATCTGCACATCGCAAAAGCCGTTTTCTCGATCGATGGATTCAGTTCCTGCAAAAGAGGTATGATATTATGCCGAATGCGATTTCTTGTATAATCATCAGAATTATTAGAGCTGTCAGTCACATAGTCTTGTTTTTGTTCACTTAAAAATTCTTCTATCTCCTGTCTTGAAGCAAATAAAACAGGTCTTATAAATCTGTCTCTCTTTAAAGGGATGCCGCACAGACCATGAAGTCCTGTTCCTCTTGCAATCCGCTGAATGATCGTTTCAAGATTATCAGAGGCAGTATGCGCTGTTGCAATAAGTCCATCTTCTTTTTCAAAGGCTGCGTATCTGCATTGTCTTGCTGCTGTCTCAATAGAGCCTCCGTTTTTTTCACGATAGGCATTTACATCGCATCGATGTACATGAAGCATAACTCCAAGATTCTGACACAATTCACGGCAGAACTGTTCATCACTGTCGCTCTCTTTGCCTCTTAGACAATGATTTATATGAACCGCTGTTATTTCTTCTATTAAGAGTCGCTCTTTGAGCATAAGTAGTCCTGAAAGCAACGCCACACTGTCTGCTCCTCCTGAAAGCGCACAGCAGACCTTGCTGCCAGGCAGAAGAAGCTTTTCATCGAGTATAAAATGCTCCATTTTTTTCAAAAAAATTTCCTTAGTGTTCATCACGCATCTCCGCATCGCTAAACCTTGTAAATTGACCGTCCCAGACGAGATTAACCGTTCCTGTCTCACCATGTCTGTTTTTTGCTATGATACATTCAGAAATATTAGGCGATGCACTGTCCTTATTATAATAAGCATCTCTGTAAAGGAACATTACAATATCTGCATCCTGCTCGATAGAACCCGATTCACGAAGATCTGACAACATAGGACGTTTATCGTTTCTGCTTTCAGGTCCACGGGACAGCTGGGAAAGCAAAATTACCGGTATATCAAGTTCCTTAGCCATAATTTTCAGCTGCCTTGTTATCTCAGAAATAACAAGCACACGATTATCTGTTTTAAGAGTAGATGTCATGAGCTGAAGATAGTCTATTACTACAAGCCCTAAGTTTTTCATACGTCTGAGCTTAGCCTTTATCTGCTGAACTGTAACTCCTGCGGTATCATCAAAATACATTGGCAGACCGCTTAGCACACCAGCGCCCTGAGCGAGTCTGACCCAGTCCTCATTTGTAAGATATCCGCTTCTTAGCTTATGTGAATCAACCAGTGCTTCTGTAGAAAGCATACGTGTCGCAAGCTGCTCCTTGGACATTTCAAGTGAAAACACTGCGACTTCCTTATCGTTTCGTCTTGCAACATTTGTTGCTATGTTTATTGCAAAGGAAGTCTTACCCATACCCGGACGTGCCGCTATTAGTATGAGGTCAGATTTGTTAAGACCTGATGTCACTGTATCAAGATACTTATATCCTGTACGTGCTCCCAAATATTTTTCCTTATCAGGACCGGATATCTTGCCTATGCGGTCATATGCCTCACATATAGCGTCTCCTATCTTGACAAGACCCTGTACAGATTTTCCCTGACGGATATCGAATATTTTCTGCTCTGCACTGTCAAGGAGAGCCTGTGCATTTACCTCACCGCTTTGAACGTCCTGCAATATTGATCTCGCAGCAAATGCCAGACTTCTTAGATAGAATTTTTCTGCAACTATATTGCAGTAGCTGTCAATGTTAGAAACAGAAGGCACCATATTGATAAGTGCCGCAAGGTATGCTCTGCCCTCCTGAGGTGTATCAAACAAACGCTGCTGCATTGCAGTATTAAGAACTGTGATTACATCAGCCTTTTCACCCGATGTGAACATCTGCACGATTATCTGAAAAAGAGTCTTGTGCTGGTCATTGAAGAAGCAATCGGGTTTTATCTTTTCAAGGACTGTAGACAAGACATCGGGATCTGTCAGAACTGCACCGAGGATAGTCTGCTCTGCTTCCAGACTAAACGGCAGTTCGCCGCTCATTTCGAGCTGTTCAAATTGACTTTGAGCCATAAATCACACCTCCTGTTTAAGCTTCTGTTATCAAAGAAAAAATACGGGCGAACAAATGTCGCCCATAATTGTGCATCAGTTCTCAGAAACTTCTACAGTTACCTTGGCAGAAATACCCGCATAGAGCTTAATATCTGCTTCATAAGTACCGAAATTCTTTATATCAGTTTTAAGAGAAATTTTCTTCTTGTCGATCTTGCAGCCATACTGCTTTTCAATGCAGTCTGCAATATTCTGTGCAGTAACAGCACCAAATAATCTGCCGCCTGCGCCTACCTTTGCAATAGCTTTTACAGTCTTGCCGCTGATAGTATCTGCTATCTCATTGGCCTTCTGTTTTTCAACATCTATCTTATGAGCTGCGGAGGCATTCTTTCCTGCAAGCTCAGACATATTCTTAGCATTTGCCTCTATTGCCAGACCCTTTGGGAACAGCATGTTGCGTGCATAGCCGTCTGCCACATTTTTTACCTCGCCTTTTTTTCCAGAACCCTTTACATCCTGCAAATAAATAACCTTCATAATAAATGTTCCTTTCAAAATTAATTTCTGTATCTATCGGCTTCATAAGTCTCAAGCACCTGCAAAAGACGTTCTTTTGTATCCTGTAATGTTGCCGATGGGAGCTGTGCTGCCGCCATTGTCTGATGACCTCCGCCGCCCAAAGCCTCCATTATAAGCTGAACATTCACCTTTCCAAGTGAACGTGCAGATATGCTGACGCCATTGCCGTCTAGATATAAAACAAAAGATGCTTCGACCCCCTGTATACTCAAAAGCTCATCTGCCGCTTGAGCCGCCAGAAGCCTGCATGAGCTGTTCTGAAGCTTGACGGCTGAAATAGCATTGTTCTTAAATATCTCAGCGTGTGCTACTATTTGTGAACGCATCTGATACATTGATATAGTATCGGAAAAGAGAGATTTTACCTGAATAGTATCTGCTCCTATACGTCTGAGATATGCAGCCGCTTCAAATGTACGTACACCTGTACGCATAACAAAATTCTTTGTATCAAGGGTAATTCCTGCAAGAAGTGCATCTGCATATGCCGCAGGAATATCCTTTTCAAGACGAAAATACTGTATAAGCTCAGTTACCATTTCAGAGGCTGACGAAGCATAGGGTTCATGATGAAAAAGTGCTGCGTTTTCAATGTAATTTACATTCTTTCGGTGGTGATCTATAACTACCACATTATGCACCTTTTGATAAAGCTCAAAGCTTTCCAGTATGTCCTTATTATGAGTATCGACTACAATAAGCAATGACTTTTCATTTGCCTGCATCACAGCTTGTTCAGGTTCTATGAATCTCAGCAGATTATCGCAGGACTTGATTCTATCAATGAGATTTCCGGCAAGACAGCTCTGTCGTCTTACAACAACAGACGCCGGCTTACCCATAAGAGCTATTGCTCCTGCCATACCGCAGGCTGCACCTATAGCATCCAGATCGCCGAATCGATGTCCCATAACATATATATGCTCGGAATTTTCTATCATTTCCTGCAAAGCAAGCGCCATTGAACGTATCATAGCCTTTGAGCGTTTCTCAACGCCCTTAGACTCACCGCCGTAAAAATTAAAGCCGTTTTCCATCTTTACAGCTGCCTGATCTCCGCCTCTTCCGAGAGCCATATCAAGAGACTGCCTTGCAATTTTCTCGCTTTCTTCAAGAGAGGTTCCACCTATTCCAACGCCTATGGAAAATGTGATCCTTATTCTTCCTGCAACACATATCTTCCTTGCTTCGTCAAGAATGGGGAATCTTTTATTCATAGCACTATAGAGATATCTTGTTTCCATGACCGCATAGAACTGATCGTTGTCTATTTTTCGGACAACGCCCTTAGTGCCGGCCATGAAGTTTTCAAGCAGCACTTCTACTTCTGCCGAAACCTGTGCTTTTTCGCTCTCCTTAGCATACTGCATTACATCGTCATAGCCGTCTATCACCATGAGCATAACGCACGGTCTTGATTCTCTCAGCTCATTTTGGAGTCTGACCTGATCCGTTATTTCCACAAATTGTACAGCATAAACCTTTTTTGAGTCGTTCATACGGATAGTCTCGCTGTGTACACGATATTTTCGACCCTGATGCTCAAGCATCATATCATGACCATCCATCAGAGTATTGACATTCATACACAGCAATTCCTGAAACGTTGTATTTTTTCTTCTTCCCTGTAAAAATTGCCCTTTGAATTTATCATTATACCAGAATATCCTGCCGTTTTCTTCTGTAAGCACTACCGGAACAGAAAGCCGGCGCATAGACATTCCCACAAGCTCCTGAACTGCTTCGTTCATAAAATGCCCTGGCGCAAGCTTGTCCTGCACGCCAATACCGAATACAAGCATAATAATACTGAATATAATAGCAGGCATAAGTGAAAAAGCAAAGCCATTCCATCCGTTTATTGCTGCATAAATAACAAAGGGGATACCTGTGCCGAAGAGCATGAGTACCGAAAGTATAAGAAAAAATGCAGCCTTATTTCTTTTCATCGTTTTTTCCTCCATAGACAGGAGCTTTTTGTTTCAGGACAGCTCCTCATACTTCCATAATAATTGGCAGTATCATAGGACTTCTCCTTGTTTTATCATAAATAAATTCAGATAAAACATCACGCAGCTTTGTTTTAAGCGTACCCCATTCTCTGAGATCATGATTGCTGCATCTGTTAAGAGCGTTTAAAAGTACCTGACGTGCTTCTTCCATAAGTGATTCGGACTCACGCACATATACAAATCCTCTTGATATTATATCCGGTCCGGAAACTACAGTATTGGTTATTCTCTCAATTCCTATTACAACTATTATCAAACCGTCCTGTGCAAGGTGACGTCTGTCGCGAAGGACTATTGAGCCAACATCACCCACACCTAAGCCGTCTACCATCACACGTCCGGATGGAACCTGTGATACAACACGTATAGACTGACTGTCTATTTCTATAACATTGCCTATTTCGCCGATAATTATTCTCTCCTCAGGTATACCCATAGAAACGGCTATCTGTGCATGCTTTGCAAGGTGCTTATATTCTCCGTGTACAGGAATAAAATATCTTGGTCTTGTCAGAGCTTGTATGAGTTTTAGCTCATCCTGACAGGCGTGTCCAGAAACATGTACCTCGTACATAGCCTCGTATATTACCTCAGCACCGGCACGCATAAGCTCATTTACTACACGAGTAACATACTTCTCATTGCCCGGAATAGGAGTTGCCGAAATAATTATAAAATCATTTGGAGTTATAGTTACCTTTTTGTGCCCGTTCATTGCCATTCGTGTAAGCGCACTCATAGGCTCTCCCTGACTTCCTGTGGTTATAAGCACCACTCGCTCGTCAGGATATCGGTTCATATCGTCTATGTCAATGATAGTTCCCTCTGGAACTTTCAGATATCCAAGCTCCAGAGCAGTGTTCATGACATGAACCATACTCCGTCCGAAAACTGCTACTTTTCTTTTATGGCGTACAGCATTATCAATAATCTGTTGTATACGATGGATATTTGAAGAAAATGTTGCTATGATTATACGTTTTGATCCGGCTCTTTCAAAGAGCTTTTCAAATGAACCGCCTACCGTTTTTTCAGAACGTGTGAATCCAACACGTTCAGCATTGGTGGAATCCGCCATGAGCGCAAGAACTCCTCTGCTGCCAAGCTCACCAAATCGTGCAAGATCTATGATCTCTCCGTCAATCGGAGAAAAATCCACCTTGAAATCACCTGTATGGACGATGATTCCCGCTGGTGTATGGATAGCCATACCAACTGCATCTGGTATAGAGTGGTTTACCTTTATAAACTCGACTGCCATACATCCAAGATGAACTGTTTTTCTCGGCTGCACCTCGCAAAGCTTTGCTGTGCTTGCAAGACCGTGTTCCTCAAGCTTTCCCTTTACCAGTGCAAGGGTAAGCCTTGTACCATATATCGGAACATTTATCTTTTTGAGAAGATATGCAAGAGCGCCGATATGATCCTCATGTCCATGTGTCAGCACTACTCCTCTGACTCTATCTTTGTTTTCAACAACGTAGGTAAAATCTGGTATAACTATATCTACACCAGGCATATCCATATCAGGAAATGCAAGACCGCAGTCCAGAATGAACATATCATTACAGCATTCAAATACGGTCATATTCTTTCCTATCTCATTAAGTCCGCCAAGGGGAATTATCCGAACAGGATTCTTTCTGTTTTCTTTGCGCACATTGTTGTTTTTTACAGCTCTTGCAGCAGATCTTGCTTCAAATTCATTAATTTTCGGATTGTTTCTGTAATTTTTGCGGTGCTGCGCTCTGCCCGCATTCTGTGCAGCTTTCATGCTGCGATTATCTCTGCCTTCTGTTGATGCCAAAAAAATACCCTCTCTTTCCGTGCCCTGCACGGCAGAAGATGACAGCTGTCCATTACATTTCAAAATCCATTTTGCTAACGAGCCTTCATTCCGTTCCCGGCATCGCTGCAAAACTAATACTATCTATAATCTTACATAAACTGTCAAATAAAATATCAGGCGGTCTATTAAAAATACGCAGCCGCCTTATCATTCTTTTACTTTTCCTGCCATACAGGCATTCATCATACTTGCTTCTGAAAATTGATAAAATGCCGCTGCTTCACTGCAAGCGGCGAAGAGTTTGCCCTACTTATCAAAAAAACGTACAATCATATGTATTTATAATTATACTAAAAAAGCAAAAATGATGTCAAGCACTCTTTATGAATTTTATGTACCTTTCGTTATTTTATACATATTAACAATTATTTTCCACATCAATTATGCAGCGTATTTTTTATCTGGGACAGTGATATACCTTGACAGCAGCAGCAGTGCAAGCAGATTTGGAATTGCCATAAGACCATTTGCTATATCTGAAATCGCCCAGATATCTGACAATGCGCCCATACATCCAAATCCTCCTAATATGCAAAATACCATACGGTATGTTAAAATCACACTTTTTTTGCTGCTGATGCTTCTTACAGCAGTCTCTCCGCAGCAGCACCAGCCGAGCATTGTGCATACAGCAAACAAAGCGATCATTACAGATGCCGCAGTTCCTCCGAAATCACCTAAAACAACGCTGAAAGCATCCGCTACAGGTTTTGCTCCCATTTCTATCGGAACTCCGGATGTCAGTATCATAAGTGCAGTAAGCGTACAGCATACCATTGTATCGAGAAACACCTCAAATATACTCCACATTCCTTGTAAATACGGATCGCTGTCCTCTGCATTGCTATGTATAAGCGCACTGCTGCCAAGTCCGGCTTCATTAGAGAAAACGCCGTGTCTCAGACCTGCGGACAATGCACCTCCAAATATACCTGCACCTGCCTGCTTTATGCCAAAAGCGCTTTTAAATATTTCTGAAAGTGCAGTGGGTATGTTCCTGAAATTCATGAATATAACAATTAGTGCAATAAGCATATAGCTTACAGCTGCAAACGGCAGAAGAAAACGTACTGCATTTCCGATGCTTCTTACTCCTCCTATGACTGTAGTCAGCAGAAACAATGATGTTACTATGCCGATTATAACAGGCGGCAAGCCGAATGAATCTGATATAGCCTGTGCTGCTGCGCTGCCCTGAGTCATATTGCCCATTCCAAGAGAAGCAAGAACGCATAGGAAAACATATATAAATGCAAGGACTTTGCTGCCAAGACCATATCTCAGATATGCCACTGCACCGCCTGTTATATTTCCGTCGCTGTCAATGCGTCTGAATTTCATTGCAAGAATATTTTCAGCATAGGTAAGCATCATTCCGAAGAATGCCGATATCTGCATCCAGAAAACTGCGCCTGCACCTCCTATTGCAATTGCCGCTGTAACGCCCACAATATTACCTGTACCCATTGAAGCAGCTAAAGCAGATGATGATACCTTCCACTGAGAAGCTCCGCCTATTTTAAGAGATTTACGTATACTTCTAAAAATGAATCCTGCACGGCGCAGCTGAAAAAAGCCTGTTTTTACCGTGAGAAATATCCCTGTTCCTAAAAGCAGTGTGAGAAGTCCTGCATTCCATATGTAAGCGTTTATTCTTTCAAGCATAATCTGACCTCACTTTTTTCTGCGACATATTTCGCATCGCATACAGTATATAATATATATATAAATGATTATATTACATTAGAACTCGTCTTCACAAGCTCAAAGTACGCCTTTTCGGCAGATTTTTCCACTGAACTGCGTTAAAAATCCTTGCAGTACACAAAGTACAGCTGCGGATTTTTGCCTTGTCATTGGCAAAATCTGCTCGAAAATCCGCGCATTTCGCTTATGAAGACAAGTTCTTAGACTGGAGGAACGATCTTATTATGAACAAAAAATACAAAGTTCCAAGAAGCACTGTTATAACGCTGACAATACTTTTTTTATCAGCTTTAACACTCGTTTTTACAGCAGCAAGGATGATTTTAAATAAATCGGCTTTTTATATTGCAGCAATCATACTGATATTAATTGCGATTATTTCGGTTATATATATCCCGCTGTCGCTCAGCAGGGTCGCCATTTATATAAATGACAATGAAATAATACTTAAAAGCGGTATTATTGCGGTATGTGAAAGACATATGAAAGTAAATAGGATTGAGCTTATATATACTATAAGCACTCCTTTTTCTGAATACACAGGACTTAATTTCTCAGTGCTTTGCGTTTATGGAAAACGACTTGTTCTGCCATTTATGAAAAAAACGGATGCAGAAGAAATAATAAGCATTCTGAGCAAGATAACAAATATGGAGGAGACATCGAATGAAGCATGAACACCCTATAAAAATACTTAGATACTGCGCACTTAATCTATGGATGCTCTTATTTCCGCTGCTGCGTTCTTTATCTCTTTTTCCGTTTTCACCGGAGGCGTTTGTATTGTGGCTGAAAGGTGCATGGATGGATATTATGGTTATGCTGTTTATTTTTAGTCATGCATTTCTTAAATGGTTCAGATGCAGATTCTGCGTGGATGAAAAATGTTTTACAGCAGTAAGCGGCATATTGTTTCAAAGCCGCATATCAATTCCATTTGAAAAAATAACAGCCGTTGCCGTGTCAGCTATAGAAACTACGTTTTTATTAAAACTGTTGCTTTTCAGAATAGATACCAGAGCAGCCGGCAGCGTTAATATTCCTACGCTTTGGCTAAGAAAAAAAGACTTTGAAGAGCTTTCTGATAAAATGCCTCTTTGCAAAGAAAACAGCAGCTCAGCATTTACATATAGAATAAATCTATGGAGGGTGCTTGTGTATTCATTTTTGTTTTCAAGCAGCTTATCCGGTACGCTTTATATAGCTGCATTTTTTATTGAAGCCGGAAATGCAGCAGGAAAAATACTCTCAGAGCTTCATATAACAGAAGCGCTAAGTGAAATGAGCAGTGCAGCAGCATCTGTATTTCGTGCAGTACCTGAAATTATTATACTTATTCTTATAGTACTTCTTTTCTGCCGCATTCTTTCATTTGTCATAAATCTTCTGCGCTGCGCCGGATTCCGTACATTAATAGATCCGTCGGTTATACGTATTTCATCAGGCTTTTTTCCAAGGAGAAAGACGAGTATATATCTTTCTTCAAGCGAATGTACTATCATCAAACAGGGACTTCTAAGCAGGGCATTCAAAAGAGCATCGATGTTTATAACATATTCATCCAGCACCAAAGGAAGAAATAAAAACACGCTGCTCGTCCCTGTTTTATCAGAAGATGCTCCTATAAATGCACTTTTTTCAGGTTTTGAGAAAAACAGATCCATCGCAAATCCATATTCCTTGTGGAGCTTTATATGGCAGCCTTTGACCATTATAGGTGTTATTCTGGGATTTCTTTTTATTATATCATATGAAAAATACTATGCATGTGAAATACTGTTTCCGCTGTCTGGAATAGTACTTGTCCCTGCCGCGGCTCTGCTTCTGACAAGACTCATAACATTCCGATCGCAGTTTACAGCGTGGGACAATAAAAAAATTTCCATATGCTGTAGCAAGGGCATATCTTTTTTTACTGTAGTTACAAAAAAGGAAAGTATTGCACTTGTAAAAACAGTGCAAACGCCTATGGCAAGGAAGAAAGGCTTTTGTAATGCTGCGATATACATAAAAGGCGGCTTAAAAGTGATGATTCGAGGTCAGGCAAAATAAAAAACGCAAAAGCCATGCAGCTTCTGCGCTTTATTTTCTTAATAACATTACCGGCTGTTTACTATACATGATCTCTCACCGTTTGCAATGCTTGTAGAGATCTGAGTCAAAAGGTTCTGCGCCTGGCTATATGTATCAAATTTGTCAATAGCTATCTGCTTTCTTGCTCCCTTTGCATCTTCACCATAATAAGCAGCCACTACATATTTTGTAGCAGCACCTGTTCCCAGCTCATCAATAGTAATAGCCGAAGATGTGGCTGTATTTACAATTCTCTTAGCCATCCCATTTTCTTTTACAATAATATACATAGTATCATACTCCTCCTATGGATTTAAAATTAATACAGGTTATTGTATTTATTATAACATATATCGACATATTTTTCAATGACATAAGCTCGCTTTTTGCTTAATTTAAACAGATTTTAGTGTGTTTATGCTTTATAATAAAAAGCTCAGATCATAATAAGTATTTACTCATACACTCCAAATGCAGCGCATATACTTAACAAAAAAGCAATGTACAAGGAGGATACCAAATGGAATGTAAAGTTTGCACTGAATGTCTGCCTGTAACAGAGATTATTCTTGATGAGGTACAGGAACAAGACTTCACCCAAAGCCTCGTTTTACCCGATTATGACCCTGAAATTTTTCGTGTAATATGCTGCACTGCATCAGCTTCAATTACCGATTATAAGCTGTCAGGCGGAAAGCTCAGCTATGATCTGAGTGTAATGATACGTGTGACCTATTGCAGCGAGGACAGTCCTGTGCTGCACTGTGTTTCTCAGAATGCAGTATACAGTAAAACTGCCGATGTACCCGAAGGCTGCGACAGAGCTGTTTACTTTCATGTTAAAACCGACTACCAGAACTGCCGTGCTACAGGCAAACGCAGACTTGATGTACGAGGTGCTGTTTCTATAAGAATAAGAGTAAGCGCAGAGCGTATGCAGGAGGTCGTATCTGATATAGGCAGCAGCGACGGCTCTGATAATGCCGGACTTCAGCTTCAGCAAAGATCTGTTACAGCCGTTTCAGAAATGAAGAGAACCTCCAGAAATATAACTCTTTCCGAGGATATTGATTTGGGTTCTTCTAAGCCGCCTGCCGAAGCTATTCTCAGATGCAGTGCAAGAGCAGTACAAGGAGAATGCAGCGTAATTGCAGGGAAGCTTGTTCTCAGAGGTGAGATAATCGCAGATATATTATATCGCTCAGGAGCAGAAACCGAATCTTCTGTACAATCGCTGCATATGTCAATGTGTCCATACAGTCAGATCATAGATCTGGAAGGAATAGACGAGACATTTACAGGCACGGCAGATGCTCAGATGGTAAGTTTTGAAGCAAAGCCTTCAGGCGGTGATATGAAAACCTTATCATGTACTGCTGAGATAAGGCTTATATGTACTGC
>CAMWPG010000016.1 GCA_947176075.1 uncultured Ruminococcus sp.
GGTTCTCTTTATTCCTGTGACTATTTTCGTTTTTCTTAGCTTAATGACATTAGCCCTTTGGCAGGGATTTAAGGGGACAGCGTCCCCTTGCTTAAGTTGTAGATAGTGATTTTATAACCTCTATCGTCTCAATACCATAATACTTTAATGTTTCTGCTGCCGATTTGTCTATCATCTCTCCGCTTATAACTATAGGTACTGCCGGCGGACATGGAACTCTTACTCCTGCACAAATCCTGCCCTCCGCCTGATTGACAGATATAACCTCACTTGCACCTAATGCAGCCGACCGCATATCCATTACTGACTTTGGTTTTGGAAATGACGGCGGTTCTTTTTTTGCTTCCTGAGCGTTAGCCTTTACGCTGCAATCCTGTAATATTCTCTCCATGCGCTCAATATCTTCTGCTCTTTCAGATGCAGACAACAGCAAAACTACTGCATCACGTCCTGCATATTCAGGAAAGCAGCCATTTTTTTCAAGCTCATTGGCTATCTTTCTGCCGTCTGCACCCATACCAGCTGCATCAATAACCACATGAAGCGGATCTTTTCCTCCCATGAATATGTATTTTCCTTTATAAGATAATCGCTTTTTCATTTTATCAGCCATTGTGCATACCATCGATATGTTCGCTGCCGCCTTTTCTGCAAGAAATCTGTTGCATAGATCAAGTGACATGAGCATAAGATAAGACGGGCTTGTAGAACCAAACATACCCATAGCCCCTTTAAGCCGTCCCCTGTATCTATCATTTGATGTGTGAAGATACGCACAGCCCGTAATACACGGCAGCATCTTATGAGCAGAATCACAGCAAAGATCTGCTCCAAGTGCCATAGGATGAATATTTTCCTGCATAAACGCCAAATGCGCTCCGTGAGCATTGTCAACAAGCAGCGGCGAGTCATAAGCATGGCACAGCTTTGCTAATGCCGCTATATCCGCCATGTTGCCAAGATAATCTGGAGATGTCACATATATGCAAAAGGGTGTTCCCTTTAATTCAAGTACAGCCTTTTCAAAATCAGCAGTGCTGTAGCTGCCTGAAAGTATACCATTCTTCTCCTGCGGATAGATCCATATTACCTCAATTCCCAACAAAATACAGGCATTCAAAAAAGCTCTGTGTACTGTTCGCATAGCTATTACACATCTGTTTTCCTGCTTCATAAGGTGCAGCATCGCCTGAATACAAAGAGTTGAACCTCCGCAGGAATATACTGTTTCAACAGTGTTATACAGCCTGCTTGCATTCTCCTCGCTCTTTTTTATAATTCCATCAGCTTCAAAAAGGCTGTCCGCTCCTGATATTTCCGTTATATCAAGAGAATATAGCTTTTCAAGATCAGATACGGGCGATACGCCCTTATGTCCCGGCATATGCGCTCTGAGCGGAGATCGTTTTGAATATTTCATAAGAAAATCATATATTGGTGTTTCCATAATTTTTACCTCCTCAATAGCTCTAAATACAGCTTTATTCTTTTTAATGCCGCAATCTTTGCATGGGATACCGCCGATTCGGATATACCAAGCTTTTTTGCAATTTCCCGCTGACGCATTCCCTTATAATAGTATAACACAATTACTTGTTTTTGTCTCCGTGCAAGCCGTGACGAAATTACGACTTTTAATAGTTCGGCAGCTTTTTTCTGCCAGCATTTTTCATCCTCGTACTCTTCAAATGGAGTAAATTTCAATGAATCATATAATGAACATCTTTTCATCGGCAATACTCCTGAAGGCTTTTCATCGTATTGAGAATATCAAGCCGTTCCTCTCTAAGAGTACGTCTGCGGCTGGAAAGCTCCCTGTACATTTCTTCTGTCACATTTGATTTAAGCTGTTTGTTTATATCCTCTATTCTTTCTGTAAGAAGATTACAGCTTACTCTATAGTTTTC
Organism: uncultured Ruminococcus sp.; assembly: GCA_947176075.1. GTDB lineage: Bacteria > Bacillota > Clostridia > Oscillospirales > Ruminococcaceae > Ruminococcus_C. Next base: position 1,908 of record CAMWPG010000016.1, read on the forward strand.
CATAAGCGTCTGCATTTCTATAAGTCTCATACAAATCCTGCTCCTTTCTAAGCTGTCATATTTTTCAAAATGAGTGAAAAATCACTCTTTCCATCACTATTATAACTCGTTTTGAATCATATGTCAAGAACTTTTTTTCGCTTTGAGTAAAACAAAAAATTTAGGAGCATAAAAATAAAAGGGCGTATTGACTAAAAATGTTTTTCAGCTGAATTCTTATATGAGCAATTGCACGAAAAACTATATAAAATACTTAAAATAAATAGAAAGCACTTGAACTTTTACTGTGCATATGGTAATATAAAAGCACAAGGATCATATTTAACGCCTGCTCCAAAACAGGCACATTATAGTGAACGACAAATTTATTTTGCATTTGCCGATACGCACGGAGCGAACATAGTGAGCGTATGTGCGAGGCAATTTAAATCAATTATTTATAGGATAGGTGAGATTATGAAAGGCAGCGCACTAAGCTGGTGCAAGAATAATTCGGCAAAGCTCTGCAAAAAAATATTGCAGCTAAGAAACTGGCAGAATAAAAATACTGTTAGGTATCCCATGACCAATCTTTTCCTGCTTGCGCTTTTTCCCGTATTTTTAGTATGTATGTCCGAGCTTACTGTCAATAAATATCCAAGTAAGCTGGTTCTTTTTATTGCAGAGCATCCCGGAATAATGCTGTTTGATGTTCTGCTTATGGCTTCAATATTCTGGGGTCTTATGCTGATACTCCGGCGTGGCTTTATCGCTATGCTGATACAATCGATCGCTGTAATGACCATGAGCATAGCAGAATTGTTTAAGTACGGCACTAACGGAAATCATCTTATGATGCCGGATATGATACTAACAGGAAATATTGTGGCTCTAAAAGGCTTTGCCTATATAAAGATAACTACAAGACTGGTAATAACAGTGCTGATAGTTTTAGGTTATCTTGCAGCAGCTTTTATTATGAATCCAAAAATCGGTAAGAAAATAAAATTCCCTGTGCGGATAGTATCCGGCATTGCAAGCCTGTCCATATGCGTTTTGCTGATAGTGCTTCCGAATGTATCACAGCCAATATACAGATTTTTCGGAATCGATACAAAGCCTGCAGATAATACATTTATACTTAACGAAAAGTATGATAATAACAGCTTTATCGCATTCTTTATGCAGACCGGCTCAGAGGGCTTTTCTTCAAAATTAGCTGAACCGGAAAATTATGAAGAAAACAGCGGCAGCGCTATTGATCCATATCTTTCAGAGCCGGAGAAACGAGAAGATCATTTTAAAAACGGTAAACCGAATGTTATTGTAATAATGTCAGAATCCTTTGCAGATTTTCGTGTATTTGACGAATTAAAGGACGTAATAGGAAATACATACGATGGACTGGATGAAGCTGCCGATATGGGATACCAAGGCATGGCTATCGCTCCTACATATGCAAGCTATACTGTCAGAACTGAGTTCGAGCTTATGTTCGGACTGCCGGTAAAATCCCTTGATGACCCGAGTATGCCTAATAGAGTTCTTCTTGACAGACCACAACCGACAGTGCCTGCATATTATAAGGCATGGGGATATAATACAGCATATGTTCACCCATATATTTCAAGCTTCTACGGCAGAAACAGAATATATGCAAACTTCGGATATGATGCAATGATATTCGATACGGATTTCACTGTACCGGTAAAATATTTCGGTACGTATATCGATGATAATACAATACTTCAGCAAATTGAAACCATGCTTAAAGAATCCGAAGAACCAATGTTCATTCATACCACAACAATGCAGAATCATCAGCCATATACACAAGGAGATGGCGATGAATTTGACAATTATCTGGAATGGGTAAAGCATTCATCGGATGAACTGAGCGATTTCCTTAAACGAATGGAAAAATTCGACGAGCCTACTGTAGTGCTTTTCATAGGAGATCACTTCCCGTCTCTGCGAGGAGATGACGGTATATATGCACAGCTTGGAATCACAAGTGAAAATTGTGCAGCGCTTTATGAACAGAAATATATTTTGTGGAACAATTGCGGACTGAATGAGAGCATTCTTCCGGAGGAGAAAATATCAGTATTTTATCTGCCCTATGTCGTTATGGAATGGATAGATGCACCACGAGACGCATTCACTCAGACTATGATTGATGAAATGATGGTAACTCCGATATATTCAACGAATTATAATCCAAAGCAGGAATCAAATGAAAAGCTTGATGCGCTGACATACGATCATATATTGGGAGATATCGTATCGCCAAGTGCGCTTGATATACTTGGAGGAAAGAAAACGGCAGCTGAGGTAGAAGCTGAGAAGAAATAATTATTATAAGGAGAAAATTATTATGAAACCGATAATGATAGGAGCGAAAGCAGTAGCTGAGACTATAGCAGATGACAGCAAACTGGCAGTAAATATAGGCAGCGGCTCACTCAGGGTTTATGCGACACCAATGATGAGCGCTCTCATGGAAGAGGCAGCGTGTAAGGCGATAGAGCCGTATTTAGAGGAAGGTGAAACTACGGTAGGGACATATTTGGCACTTAGTCATACGTCAGCATCTCCGGAGGGAATGAAAATAACGGCTGAAGCTGAGATAATCGGTGTAAGCGGCAGAGAAGTAACATATAGTATAAAGGCAATGGATGAATGCGGAGAAATAGGCAGCTGCACACATAAGAGGGTTCAGGTAGGCATTGACAGGTTCATGCAAAAAGTAAACAGTAAGAAAAAATAAAAATTTTTATTAAAAAAGGCTTTCTGTCTATGTCAAGTACATAACAGAAAGCCCTTTTATATTTGATAACTTGTTTTCTTATTTTTGCTGTTACTTAATGCCCCAAATGTCCTTTGCATATTCATTTACTGCACGGTCAGCTGAGAATATGCCTGCTCCTGCTATATTATGCAGTGACATCTGAGTCCACTTCTTCTCATCACGATACAGCTCTGAGCTTCTCTTCTGCACCTCTGCATATGAATCAAAGTCAGCCAGTACCATATATGGGTCTGATGTTTTCAGTGAATTTGCCACTTCGTTGAACTTACATCCGTTAATGCCTGTATACATACGATCAATGCAATTGCGTATAATGCCATTGTTGTGATAATACTGCTCAGGATTATATCCTCTTGCCTTGAGCGCATTTACTTCATCTGTCTTCATACCGAAGATAAGAATGTTGTCCTCGCCTACAGCATCGCCAATTTCAATGTTTGCACCATCCAGTGTACCCAGTGTTATTGCACCATTCAGCATGAGCTTCATGTTGCCTGTACCGGATGCCTCTGTACCAGCAAGTGAGATCTGCTCGGAAATATCACTTGCAGGCATCAGCAATTCTGAAAGTGTTACCTTGTAGTCCTCAAGGAAGTATACTGACAGCTTCTGAGAAATTCTTGGGTTCTTGCGAATTTCTTCTGAAAGTGCCCAGATCATCTTTATTATCTGCTTTGCCAGATAATAGCCCGGTGCTGCCTTTGCTGCAAAGATATAAGTCTTTGGTATAAAATCAGCATTCGGATTGTCAAGCAAATACTGATACTGCGCCATAATGTTCATTACATTCAGATGCTGACGCTTGTATTCGTGAAGACGCTTAACCTGTACATCAAAAATACTGTCTGTATTCAGAATGATTCCGCTCTTATGCTTAACATACTTTGCAAATCTCTGTTTATTTTCCTTCTTGATCTTACGCAGTGATTCCAGTACATCATTATCGTTTTCAAATACTTCAAGCTTTCTAAGCTCGCTGCCGTCCATAAGGAAGCCATTGCCGATCTTTTCCTTCAAAAGCTTTGTAAGTCCCGGATTTGACTGATACAGCCATCTTCTGTATGCGATACCATTTGTTACATTCTTGAACTTAGCTGGTGTGTCCATGTATTCTTCGTGGAATACAGACTCCTTGATGATCTCAGAATGCAGCTTTGATACGCCGTTTACACTGTGAGATGCCATAACACAAAGCGTTGCCATGTGGATCTGATTGTCCTTTATAATAGACATACGTGTTGTCTTTGCGCTGTCGTATCCATTGCGCTGCATAAGCTCTGCGCAGTAACGGTTATTGATCTCAACAATGATAGAGAAAATTCTCGGGATAACGTGCTTTACAAGATTAACATCCCACTTTTCCAGAGCCTCAGCCATTACGGTGTGGTTTGTATAAGCGAATGTATTTGTTACAATGTGCCATGCGTGTTCCCATGTGTATCCGCAGTCATCAAGAAGTACACGCATAAGCTCCGGAATAGCCAGAGTCGGGTGTGTGTCGTTGATGTGGATAGCAACCTTTTCATGAAGATTATCCAGTGTTCCATAAACGCTCATATGGTGATTTACAATGTCACCAATAGCAGCTGCACACAGGAAATACTGCTGGCGCAGACGCAGGGACTTACCCTCAAGGTGATTATCGTTAGGATAAAGAACCTTGGAGATAGCGTTAGCCATAGAGTTCTGGCTCAGAGCGCTTTCATAGTTACCGTCGTTGAATGACTTCATATCAAAGCTCGGCGCTTTAGCCTGCCACAGACGAAGTGTTGAGACACCCTCGCTGCCGTATCCAGAAACATAGAGATCATAAGGGATAGCCACTACTGTATTGTAATTTTCATGAGAAAGATAGTGATAGGAATCCTGCCAGTATTCCTTGATATCACCTTCAAAATGAACTTCGATAGCTTCATCAGGCTTAGCATCAAGCCATACACTGCCGCCCGGAAGCCAGTTGTCTGGAAATTCAGTCTGCCAGCCATCCTCAAGCTTCTGCTGGAAAATACCGTATTCATAGCAAATGGAGTGACCCTTAGCAGGGATCTCCTGTGTAGCCATCGCATCAAGATAGCAGGCTGCGAGTCTGCCAAGACCGCCGTTGCCAAGACCTGCATCAGGCTCACACTCAAATATCTTATCCAAATTGATATCAAATTCCTTTAAAATAGCGGTGAAATCCTCAACCATTTCCAAGTTGTAAAGTGAGGTTTTAAGTGAACGACCCATGAGGAATTCCATTGAAAGATAATATGCCTGCTTGCGACCCTCAGAATGCACACGATTAGTGAAGTGCTGACGCTTACGCTTCAGAGTTTCAACCATCATGGCAGAGATCGTCTGATAGATCTGCTTGTCAGAAGCATCGCTCGGTGCAACATTACACTCAAGCATAAGACGACTTACAAACTTCTCTTTCAGCTCAGTACGTTTTGCTGTATTCTTATCAGCCATTTTTAGCTCCATCCTCCGGCGAATATTATTATTTTATAAGACTAATATACCATAGTCTTTGCAGTACAGAGCGCCGAATGTACCACCACTATATATATTATACCTAATTTTCACGCTTTTTTCAATAGCCTTTTTCCACAAATATTTATGAAACACAAAAAATTAACCGTTGCTTTTGCTAAATTCTTTTTCAGCATTTTTCGACAAAAATCACACTGCTTTTACATTTCATATCCCGTATGCTTTCAGACAGGCAGCTTTGGTTAATTATATACACACAAAAAAACAAACAAAATTATACTTATCAGAATTATGACATTTATATTTATTGTAATATACGCTGAAATATTTTTATAAAATCAGTAAACACATATAGCGTATAAATGAATAAGTGCTTAATATATTCCAAAAGTCTTGCAATTTGGTTACAGATATGATATAATAGTAAATGTACGGTAATCGACATATCCTGCGTTATCCGCAGGCTTTGGTGTCGGAATCTTCCGTCGTGATATATACAAATATCATGCAATGCAAATAAGATAAGCAGAAGCTGTCTGGCGCTTACTTAAAGCGTACAGGACAATGTGCCGAAGTAAAGCATATGCCGAAGCTGTTTGCAAATCTTACAGAAACTTTACAATTTAATATTGATAATGCAGATGCATTGCAAACGGCAAATAATTTTTCATAACGCCGTACAGCAATGCAGCCTTGACTGCTGCTTTGCAAGTTTCAAACATTGTTTTTAGAAAAAGGAGTAAGCTTAATATGTTTAAAAAAATTTCGGCTGTCGGGGTTTCCTGCGTGACCGCACTCGTACTTATGCTGTCATCAATTATCTCGTCATCCAATGCTTCAGCCGTATCGCTGGAAGAAATGACTAATGCAGCAATTGACTGTATAATATCACACGAGGGCTCTTATAGCTCTATAAATCCTAATGACTGCGGCGCAGTAAGCGTCGGAAAGCTTCAGTGGCACGCTGACAGAGCGCTCAATGTTATGAGAAGAGCCTGTGAGATCAATCCTACATTCGCAGCTGCGACATTAGGTTCATCTCTTTACAATGAGGTTATGAGTGCGACAAATTGGAATTATCGTACATTTTCTTCATCTGAAGCAAGCGCTGCTGCTGCACTGCTTGGATCTGAATGCGGAATCGCTGCACAGGATGCACAGGCATCCTCAGATGTTCAGGGTTACATAATTTCAGGACAGAACATGGGTCTTACTGATGCTGGTGCTCTTGTCCTTTATGCTGATATTTATAATTTTGGCTGCGGAATCGCAGCAAGAGTAGCACAGCGCGCGGCTTCATATGCCGGATCTTACAGCGCTGTAACTCTTGATGATATGTACAAGGCAACTTTAAATGACGGATACAGCTCAAACAGCGCTTTTGTTGACAGAGCAAATATGGTTTATAATCATCTTTGCCAACTGGATTTCGGCGGAGCTGCTGCCACAACGGATATCACGACAACAACCACTCCTGCTATCCAGTTTACCGAAGACGGCGCAGGAACATACACCGTAATTGCTTCTTCTCTCAATATGAGAAGCGGTCCGGGAACCGATTACTCTATTGTTACAACAATTAAAAGCGGCTCATCTGTAACTGTCACCTCCACAGGAGGCGGCTGGGCAGTTGTTAGCTATGGCGGCTATGAGGGCTATTGTTCTATGGAATATTTAAGTCTTGCGCAAAACACCGAGCCTTCTGAAACAACCGCCGCTGCAGAGGTTACTACAACTGCTGCTACAGAGGAAGCAACTGAAACGACAACAACTGAAACAACAATAATCGAAACAACAACCACAGCTTCTGAGACAGAAGAAACTACTACTGAAACAGAAACAACAACATCAACAACAGAGATGACCTTTGAGACAACTGAAACTACCTCTACTGAGGTTACAACAGAGGTTTCAGAGACTACAACAACAGCAACCGAGCTTAATGAAGTTATAGTAAATAGTGCATACGCATCTATTTACGGTGATGTCAACGGCGATGGAGCTGTTACGGTAGCTGACGCAGTTTTACTGCACAAATATTTGGTAGGTGCAGTTTCATTAAACGTGGAACAGCTTGCCAATGCTGATTGCTCCTGTGATAGTTTACTTTCATTAAAGGACGTAACGGTTATTATGCAGCACCTTTCCGGAAGACTTACAGCTCTTCCTATTTTATGATCGAAAATCTTTTCCCCTCTTGAAAAAGAGGGGAATTTTTTTGCCATTTTTAACTTTTAACAAAGCAAAACCTCCCTTTTTAGTTCGATACTAATAAAGAAGTTTAAGTCCCGAAGCAATTATTGATAACCGCTTCGGGGCTTATTGTTAATATTCGATTACTCGCATAAATCAGAATTTGTCATATAAATCGATTATGTTTCTTTCCAGTAGCCACCCTTATGGAAATTCTCATTTCCAAGAGGTTTTGCAGTTAAACGGAACATCACACATCCATCAGGACAGACAATGTTTTTGCTATACTTTCCATCTCCGCCAAGATTTTCCAAATCACCACCACTTCTAATTGCTTCCATAAGCGGGTACATCATCATCATTGTTTTACTACATATCCCATATCCGTCCTCATTGACAGGACAGCCATAGGTGCAGTGATACTTATCACCAATTTCTTCTCCGTTGCGGCAATAACTTTCTGTATGATCGCCACGCAGAAAGCCTACAACTTCAATTTCAAATTCATATTCTTCATTGTACCATTTTTTCATATTTTTCCTCCTATAAATTCCGATTTGTCTTAGTAATAATTATACATAAAAACCGTTACATTTTAAACACAAACGCCATAGCACTTTTGACTGAAAATCATAAGTGCTATGGCGAAAACTTCTTTATGCGCACCCTACTTTTACAGGACGGTTTTCATTCTTATTCAGTTTTCATTAAAAAGTTCATTACTCCAAGAAGAGTATCCTCTTTTCTGTAGGCGATCCTCAGCATATCCTCTGTAGGCTCAATAAGATCTGGCACGAGGATAGCCTTCATTCCGGCGTTATATGCACTCCACAGACCGTTTCTGGAGTCCTCAACGGCATATGTTTCAGATGGCACAGCACCCAGCTTTTCACAGGCTGTAAGATATATTTCCGGATCAGGCTTGCCCTTTTCAACAATATCTCCGGTTATCATCTCATCAAACATCTCAGTAAGTCCTGTCACCTCCAGATGGTGCAGAGCTGCTTCAAGTCTTGATGATGTTGCAAGAGCAGTTTTCCACATATTTCCCCTTAACCATGTTAAAAGTTCCCTTGTACCCGTCTTTACAGGCATTCCGTTTTCGTCTATCCACTTAGCAAAACCCTTAGATAAACGATTTATAAACCACTCAAAATCTATATCCGGACAATTTTTGGCAAAATATTCCGCTTCACTCTTTCTGTTAAGTCCGGTACATTCTTTTAACGCAGTTTCGCCGTTTTCAAAGCCTATCTCCCTACATATATCCAGCCATATTATTCGGCATACACGCTCTGTATCGAATAATACGCCATCCATATCAAACACTATTGCTTTAGCCATTATGACCCTCCTCTGCATTGTTTAAACTTTCAACTTCTCTTTCAACTTTTCAACTTTGAGATGTTGAATAGGTGTCTATAGGCTTATTTTAGCATATTGAAAGTGGGTTGTCAAGGTTAAAAAAACATGGTTCACACAAATCAATTTTTAAATAAATCCAAATTATGTCAGGAGGCGCTGCCTCCCGACACCCTCAGCAAAAGGGACATATCGTTATTTTATTCATATTTCATTCTCCTTTCAAATTCAGAACTTACATCTAAATATTTGAATTTGAATTTAAAGGAGAGCTTATTCAATTTAAACTTTCCTCTTTTCAGAGCATTTTCACCTTGTTCCGTAATAGTAAAATTACGATTACTAAAGCAATCTGCATTCGGTATATTTCTGTGAATGTAATTATTTTCTTCAAGCTGTAACAAAATTTCACTGAACTGCTCGGATGGAATACAAAAAATACGATAATCAATATATTCAAGATTGTTACACGCTGTCAATATGTATTTACGTACATTCTCAACTGTAATATTCGTTCCTTTATTTGGTATAAATGGTTTCTTTTCTCCAATAAAAATTTTTCCATTTTGAATTTCAATTTCTGGAATAAAACCATTATCAATCCATTCAAGTAATCTTTTTTCTGAAATACTCCAATTTTTTTTGCTTCCAACAATGTCACATCATTTCTCCTTTAAATTAAATATTTTCCTTAATTATTTGCTCCCATTTCAGGCAATCATCAATATAAGTATGAATGTTTCCATTTAAAAATGGATTATAATAACTTTGAATAGAATCACTTAACGAAGACGATTCTTCTATCACATGTAGAACAGACACCGCAATTTCAAAGTCCTCTTTATACAAACAAGCATCTTTTAATTCTTCAGCTTTTTTACTAAGAACTCCTTTCTTTGATGACCACTTATTCGATAGACCAGATATATCAGATGCAATATCACAAGCATAACCATACTTTGCTGAAGTGCTGTAAGCGCTATTAATTAAATTTATATTATCATATAAATCTTCCATTAAAAGTATATCATTTGCATTTTTAAGCACTGTGGAAGCACTACTAGATAATGATTGAACTTTTTTTAAAAGCATATCATAAGCAATCAAAGTATTCGTCGAATCAGGTAGCTTTTCAATTTGTTTCATAACTTTATCAATATCGTCTCTGCCTTTTTTCATTGTGGATGCACTATCATCAGAAATTGTAATCTTTTCAATTAAATCATTAATTTCATTTGCAACATTTTTATTATACTCTTCTTCCAATTCTTCTAAATGTTCTATTTTGACATATTTTTTATCATCTTCACTAAGTGAGTCAAATGCAGTGCGAACATTAAAAATTTCATCGTCAATATCAACTGAATATGTATCTGGCATCTTATCAATCATTTCCTGCACAGCTTTAGCCTCCTGAGATCCGCCACACCCCACAAACAATCCCATGCTTACAACTGCAATAATAGCAGTAAAAATTAAATTTAGTTTTTTCATTTTTAAATTCTCCTTTAAATTAAATATTTTCAGCAATCAAAAAAGCAACTTTTAATCTAATATGACTGCTTACAAATATATTATAGTCTATTTAGACTGCAAAGTCAAGTCCTTTTAGTCATTTATGATAAAATTTATTAAAAAGGAGTAATTTTATGCCGTACTATCAAAGGATTAGGGATTTGCGTGAGGACTCTGATAAAACTCAATCGGACATTGCACATTACCTTGGTACAACTGCACAATACTATGGAAAATATGAAAAAGGCGAACGTGAAATACCCCTTGCACGTGCTATTGAGCTTGCAAATTATTACAGCGTTAGTCTGGATTACCTTTCAGGCAGAACCAATATCAAACAAATTCAAGATGATAATTTATTAAGCGAAGATGAGATAAAAATAATTTCTTTATATCGTGAGCTTACAGAGCGAAATAAGGGAAAGGCAGAAATTATTATTGAACAGCTATACGAAACACAAGCTAAAGACATATCTGAAATTAAAGCTCACAAAAAAGAAGCCTGATAGTGATAACGCATTGTGGAAGCATAAATGATAAATAATGCATAGTATGCATATATTTACAAAAAACATGGTCAGGAATTAAAAATTCCCGACCATATTTTTTTATTTTCTTATAGCATAGCAAAGATGATGCAAAAATCAGTCTCTGCTTTCAATTTTTCTGCCGCATATCTCCTGCTGTACATTTATAGTCTCAAGAGTATATCCAAGCTGTGTGCAGATCGTTGCAAGCAATGCCAGTTCATCACGAGTGAGCTTGCAGGCAAGCATATTTGCAAGTGCTGTTATTGATGCTGTCAGTTCGCACGGCGACATATATCAAGCCTCCTTTTATACTTGACACTTTGCAATAGCGACGAGTATATATTCAGTGTATTCAGAAAACGGCTGAATTGGGAACAAATAAACTTATAAAGGCTGTACCCACGCAGGATACAGCCTTTATTTTAGAACTTGTCTTCATAAGCGAAATCTGCCGAAAAGACGTACGCTTAACTTGTGAAGACGAGTTCTTACATTTTATTACGATTTTCAAGCGCTTTATAAAGCGTTACCTCATCGGCATATTCAAGTATGCCTCCTACCGGCAAGCCAAATGCAAGCCTTGTTACCGTTATGTTCATAGGTTTAAGGAGTGATGCAATATACATCGCCGTTGCATCGCCTTCAACCGTAGGGTTTGTTGCCATGATTATCTCACGCACGTCCTGTTTCTGGATCCTCGCCAAAAGCTCTCGTATCTTTAGCTGATTGGGCATCACGCCGTCAAGCGGAGATATAAGTCCGTGAAGCACATGATATACGCCGTTATATTCATTAGTACGTTCAAATGCAGTTACATCCTTAGGACCTTCTACCACACATATAGTGCTGTGATCTCTTCTTTCATCCTCGCAAATAGGACAAAACTCTCTGTCAGTCAGATTCTGGCAGCAGCTGCAATGACGTATTTCACGCTTAGCCGCAAGAAGTGCATCTGAAAATTCAGAGACCTCTTCATCGCTTTGTGAGATTATATGATATGCAAGCCTTTCCGCCGTTTTCCTGCCTATACCGGGCAGACGTGCAAAATGCTCTGTCAGCACCACCAGAGGCAGTGCGTTATGGTCAGCCATTATTGATTAAAACATTCCCGGCAGAGATACGCCGCCAGTGATCTTGCTCATTTCAGTCTCTGTTGTTTCTTCAACATTGCTTACAGCTTCGTTGAATGCACTGATGATAAGATCCTGAAGCATTTCAATATCCTCTGGATCTACAACCTCCGGCTTAATTGAGAGAGACTTTACAGTCTTGTTGCCTGTAACTACGATCTCTACAGCACCGCCGCCTGCTGTTGCAGAGAAATCACGTGCGCCGATGTCTTCCTGTAGTGCAGTGATCTGATCCTGCATTTTCTGTGCCTGACGGATCATAGCATTCATGTTCTGTGCCCCGCCCTGATTCTGCTTAGGTAATCTTGCTTTCATTGTTAAAATCTCCTTAAAGATAATTTTTTTAATTATTCAACAGCAGTTTCAATGTTGCTGTCTATTGCTTTTTTAATTATTCCCTGCGCAAGGTTTTCTTTCTGACCCTCTTCACTGCATTTTCCGAGGATCTTGTATTCTCGTCCCAAAATACGCTTGACCGTATCTCCAAGAGAACGTGCATTCTCACGATTTTTTAGAAGAGTAAGAAAGAATCTGTTTTTTGTAACGATGAGCATATAGCCGCCGTTTACAAATGCGCTTGATTCTGCCAGACTTCCTGATACTGCCGGATTAACACTGCGATATTCCTCTAAAATATCCATCCAGTTTTCAAGCGGTTTGAAATCCTCTGGTCTTAGCTTTTTCTTTGCGCTGTCTAAGCTGACCGGTTTTTCATTTTTCTCCTGTACAGGCTGTACATTCTGCTGCTGCGACGCTATATTTTCCTGATGCACCTGAACCACAGGAGCTATAACAGGCTTTGGCATAGCGGCAGCGATCAAAGTCATTTCAAGCTCTATACGCTTATTCGGACTTCGCTGCATACGCTCACGGCAATCCTGAAATGCTGCGATATGTGAGAGTATGGCTTCCATTGACAATTTCTGAGAGAGGAGTGTCAGCCGACCTGTTTCATCCGGCATACAGGAAAGCATATCTGATGTATTGCCTCCAAGCTTCAGAAGCATAACATTTCTCAGCTGATCTGTAAGCTCCTCACAAAGTCTTGTCATATCCTTTGAGCGGCTGTACAGTTCATCAGCTGTTCTGAGAGCATCAGCTGCATTTCCGGAAACGACAGCCTCCAGTATATCAAAAAGAGGACCTCTTCCTGCGACTCCTGCACATTCAGACACGACCTGAACAGTAATATCCTCTGAAACTGCACCGCACTGATCGAGAAGTGAGATAGCATCTCTCATACCTCCGTCGGACAGCTTAGCGATAAGCATTGCTGCGTCCTCATGCAGTGAAAGCTGTTCCTGCGATGAAATAAAACTTAATCTGCCGGCAATATCCTCATTGCGTATTCTTCTGAAATCATAACGCTGACATCTTGAAATAATAGTAGCTGGAACCTTGTGTATCTCAGTAGTTGCAAGGATAAACTTCACATATGCTGGAGGTTCTTCCATAACTTTAAGAAGTGCGCCCCATGCGCTTTGCGACAGCATATGCACCTCGTCTATAATATAAACCTTGCAGCGGCATCTCTCAGGCATATAAACGGTGCCTTCACGAAGATCACGAATATCTTCCACGCTGTTGTTTGATGCAGCATCGATCTCTATAATGTCGGAAAGAGTACCCTTATCAGCATCTCTGCAAATATCACATTCAAGGCACGGTACACCATCCCTTGCATCAGGACAATTCACTGCCTTTGCAAGAATACGTGCGCAAGTAGTTTTTCCTGTACCTCTTGAACCTGTAAATAGGTAGGCATGAGCAGTTTTACCGCTGCGCACCTGATTACGAAGAGTAGAGGTGATATGTGGCTGTGAGATAACATCGTCAAAGGACATAGGACGCCATTTTCGGTATAATGCTTTATACATAAAAATGCCTCCTTTTTTCACATAAAAAATCCGGAACATAGGTGTGCAGGTTTACTGCGGCACACAAAACGATCCGCTTAATGCTGCTCGGTCTCCCGCCTGACATGGTTCACGGTGCTTCATTGCACAGGACCCGCACACCTATATTCCGGAGCTTTTCCGGAAAAAAAATTCCGACTGATACAGAAATCCGAATCAGATATTGATATTATACCACATTCAGAAACAGATTTCAAGTGTTTTTCACAAAAAAAATATTTTTTTAAAAAAGTTTTTTATCCTGTGTTTGCTGCACTAAAATATTTTAGTCAATAATTTTTTCACGCAAATCAATTTTTAAAATTCAATTTATTTCAGAATACTGTTTTTTATATTTTCACAAAAGGGACATAGTCCCTTTTGCAGAGGGTGTCGGGTGGCAGCGCCTCCTTACATAATTGGGATTTATTTAAAAATTGATTTGCGTGTGATTTTTTTAAAAGCTGTTGACAAACATTATAAAATCGTGATACAATATTATATAATGTTATAATACGTATATTGTGCACAACCTAAAAGGAGGCACGTTTCACATGAAAACAACAAGACGAATCATTTCAGCATTAACAGCTATAACTGCTTTTGTATGCTCATTTACATATGCAGATCATGACTCATACGCTTACGCTGAGGAAGATGCCTTTATTCCCGGAAACGGCGGAGGATATATAATTAATCCTTACGAAATAATACCTGACCCCTCTGACGATCAATCAGAAGACAATGTTGTTGTACAAGCATCTGATATCCCCTCTTATTATGACCTAAGAGATGAGGGTGTGATAACCCCTGTCCGCAATCAGGGTTCAGAAGGCCTTTGCCATGCATTTTCTGCATTAGGCGCCTGTGAATCAAATATCTTAAAGCAGGGTTTTGAAACTGATCCTATAAACCTTGATCTGTCAGAAGCTCAGCTTGGATATTTTCTTTATACAATGCAGACCGATCCGTTTGATCCGCTTTACGGAGATTACCTGAATACGCCCGGTAAAGGCTCTGACGGCGGTAACGGACTTTTAGCGGCGGCTGGTCTGGCTGTCGGAATCGGTACTGAAAAGGAGAAATTTTGCAGCTATAGCGACTGGGAAAACGGATATTCTGAATATTCACGATACGGCGGTCAATACAGACTGCATACCTGCGAATGTATGCGAGTTGCCAACAGCAGCGCAGATAGAACCAAAATAAAAAGATGGCTTATGGAAAGCGGAGCTGTTGGCGTAGCTTTTTACAGTCAGCGTTCGCTTTATTACGATAACGGAACGTCATATGCTTATTATGCTAAGGATAAGTCTTATTTTAAAGATGCCAATCATGCAGTGCTTATCGTAGGCTGGGATGATGACTACAGTAAGGAGAATTTTTCTAAGGATAGCCGTCCTTCTAATAATGGTGCATGGCTTGTAAAAAACAGCTATGGACCGGATCTGTTTGACGACGGATATTTCTGGATGTCATATGAAGATCCGTCGGCAGGCTCTTTTTGTCGATATATTGTTGAAAAGGCTTCCGAACACGATGATGTTTATGAATATGACGGTGCAGGATATATAACCGCATACAGCTATGGTGCAGCGGCAAATGTTTTTACTGCTGAATACGACTGCGCTCTTACAGATGTTTCGTTTTATATGCCGTCCGGAAATCCGGAAAATACAACATATAATATACGAGTTTACAGACTGGATGAAAAAAATACAGATGATCCGACAAGCGGTGATCTTATCGGTACTGCAAGCGGCACTTTGCAATGCAGCGGATATTATACAGTTAAGCTTGATAAGAAAGCAGAGCTTCTAAGGGGCGAGCAATTCTCTCTTGTGCTTACTATGACTGCTCCAAATAAAAATCAGATCGCTTATCTTGCGGTTGAGGAGACTACTGCACTTACAAGCACATTCACAATTGAATGTCATGCTAAGCCCGGAGAGAGCTACGTATACTCAGGCGGAGTATGGGAGGACACTACTAAAAACAGAGGAGAGAGAGGAAATCTTGGTAATATTCCTCTGAAAGCATATGCTGAGCGCAATGAGGAATACACGCCCGTAATGTTAAAAACAGCACTTGAGACTGCTCGTAATTTAGATATTGAAAGCCCTCTTCTTTCGGAGGCGATTTCTATTGGAGAAACAGCACTTGAAGATGCTGCCGGCCCGGATTCATGTAAAAGAGCTGCAATGACTATTCTTTCAGTGCTTGACAGGCTTGGAGCAGGAGCTGATTATCCTGATAATATATATGCAGATTACGATATTATAGCAGGAGACAGTGACGGCGACGGAGAAATAACTATTGCGGATGCTTCCGAGCTTCTGCGTGTATATGCAGCTAATGGCGTTATGCAGCCATACAGAATACGCCGAAGTCAGAAAATTGCAATGAATATTGTAAAAGATGATTCTATAGATCTGTCTGATGCGACAGAGATCCTTTCTATTTATGCAAAGAGAGCTGTCGGACTTTTGTAATACTTAGAACTTATTCTCATGTATAAAAAGCCTCCATGTTGAGTGGAGGCTTTTTTAGTAAAGGCTATGGGTAAAAATTTTTTTCAAAAAAATAAAAAAAGGGGTTGACAAAGCATTTTTGATGTGATATAATATATATCGTAGTAAAGATAATATATTCCTCCATAGCTCAGTCGGTAGAGCACTCGGCTGTTAACCGAGTTGTCGTTGGTTCGAGTCCAACTGGGGGAGCCAAAAACCCGAAAGCATATTGCTTTCGGGTTTTTTAATTTTATCTTTAATTCCTACTTGCAAGATCATTAATAGTATGCTATAATAAAAATACAGAAAAATATTACCATTTGAAAGGAATTTTAAATATGCTTATTACAACAACAGAATTTATCTCAGGAAAAACCTATTCTACACTCGGTCTGGTACGCGGCAGCACTATCCAGTCAAAGCACATTGGTTCAGATATAAGTCAGGGCTTTAAGACTATCGTAGGCGGTGAGCTGAAATCATATACCGATATGCTCAATAAGGCTCGTGATATTGCAACTCAGCGTATGATCGAACAGGCAACAGCTATCGGCGCAGATGCTATTGTATCTGTACGCTTTGCTACATCTTCCGTAATGAATGGTGCTGCGGAGGTCATGGCATACGGTACTGCTGTTAAACTGAACTGATAAACTAACAGAGAGAAAGAGGTAATTGTTATGCGTAATACAAAGAGCTATGAAAGTCCATTCTGCACACGCTATGCAAGCGAGGAAATGCAGTATGTATTTTCTGCTGATAAAAAGTTCACAACATGGAGAAAGCTGTGGGTGGCACTTGCCCGTGCTGAAATGGAGCTGGGACTTCCGGTAACGCAGGAGCAGGTCTCTGAGCTGGAAGCGAATATCGAAAATATAGATTATGATGTTGCAGAAGCAAGGGAAAAGGTCGTACGCCACGATGTAATGTCCCATGTTTACGCTTATGGACAGGTTTGCCCAAATGCTAAGGGTATCATTCATCTGGGTGCAACATCATGCTATGTTGGAGATAATACAGACATTATCATTCTTCGTGACGCTTTGCAGATAGTACGCCGTAAAATGATAAACGTTCTGTCAAATCTTGCAAAATTCGCAGACGAATATAAGGCTATGCCTGCACTTGCTTATACACATCT
The DNA here is from genome assembly GCA_947176075.1 of uncultured Ruminococcus sp. Taxonomy (GTDB): domain Bacteria; phylum Bacillota; class Clostridia; order Oscillospirales; family Ruminococcaceae; genus Ruminococcus_C. Next base: position 19,453 of record CAMWPG010000016.1, read on the forward strand.
CCAGCCTGCACAGCTTACTACTGTAGGAAAGAGAGCTACTCTCTGGATGAACGAGCTTCTTATGGATTTTGAGGAACTGGAATACAGAATCGCAAATCTGAAGCTTCTTGGTTCAAAGGGCACAACAGGTACACAGGCTTCATTTATGGAGCTGTTTGAGGACGATACTGATAAGGTAAAGCTGCTTGAAAAGAAGATCGCAAATGAAATGGGATTTGATGCTGTAGTGCCTGTTTCCGGACAGACCTATTCAAGAAAGATGGATGCACAGGTTCTCCAGACTCTCAGCGGAATCGCACAGTCATGCAGCAAATTCTCTAATGATATGAGAATTCTACAGAGCTTTAAGGAAATGGAAGAGCCGTTTGAAAAGACTCAGATCGGTTCATCTGCAATGGCTTATAAGCGCAATCCTATGCGCTGCGAGAGAATCACTTCCCTCTCTCGTTATGTCATGATAGACAGCCTGAATCCTGCATTCACAGCAGGTACACAGTGGTTTGAAAGAACCCTTGATGATTCTGCAAATAAGAGAGTATCTGTACCAGAGGCATTCCTTGCGATCGATGCTATTTTGAATATAATGATGAATGTAACAGATGGTCTTGTCGTATATCCAAAAATGGTACGCCAGAGAGTTATGAGAGAGCTGCCGTTTATGGCGACTGAAAACATAATGATGGATGCTGTAAAGAAGGGCGGAGACAGACAGGCTCTGCATGAAAAAATCAGAGAGTATTCCATGGTAGCCGGCAAGCACGTTAAGGAAGAAGGTCTTGAGAATGATCTTTGCGATATGATACTTGCAGATCCTATGTTTATGATAACAAAGGAAGAGCTTGACGCAATACTTCAGCCGGAGAATTTTACTGGCAGAAGCAAACAGCAAACAGAGGAATTTATTGCAGAGTGCATAAAGCCTATTCTAGATGCAAACAAGGATATTCTCGGCGAAAGCTTTGAGATGAAGAACTAAGCTGATCGTTGACAGTTTAAATGAATTGTGTTATATTATAGTAAACGACAAATTTATTTGGCGTTTACTATTTGCCGGTTCACACATAGTGAATGGATGTGTGAGGCATTTATAATTGAAAAAAGTATGGCAGCAAAATGCCATACGGAAAGGAGCTGTTATGGAAAATTACGAGATCTGTCACTGCATGGGCGTATCACTTGCCGATGTTGAAGATGCTATGCACGATATGACAAGCTTTTCTGATGTATTATCCGTTTTCCAGCACGTTCAGGAAGTAACGCACTGTTCTACAGGCTGCGGCGGATGTCACGATAAGATCTTAGATGCTATCTCTGACGTTATGCATGGCTAATGGCTCATCATATGAACATAGTTTCTAAAAAAATGCTTCGGGAAGAATGAATTTCCCGAAGCATTTTTTATATTGTACCGTGCCGATAAATAAACTTACAGTACAAGCAAAAATATATCAATTACTGAGAGCTGTTCTTTTTTTCAAACAAACTGCAAATAATCGAAACTGCTCCAAAAAGTACGCCTGCTATGGGCCATACTATCCAAGTATCATGCCAGCTATTAGCTGAAAAGCTCCAGCCAAGATAGATCGCTGTTGCAATAAGCCAGTAGATAGTTCGGATTGCTTGTGTGAAAGGATTTCTTTTTCTGAATTTGAAATTCACATAATCAGGGTCTTTCAGCAGCCGCTGCATACTTGCATGGCGAACTCCTGCAATAATCAGCAGTATCACTCCGATCCCGGCTATTATCATCATAACAGAAAGCATACATACCGCAAAAAAATCGTTATCCTTAACAGCGGTGATAAACAGTGCAATTGGTGAAAGCACACACAAAATTGTACCTATAATATTCATTTTTACATAAGTATTATAATATGATTTCTTTTTATTCTCAACCATTTCGGAAACGCCATATTCAGTTTCAAATGGTTCATTTTCCATAAATGAAAATGTGGCGCTTTCAAAGCCTGTAAATATAAATATTCCCACGGCAGCAGCTACAATTATAAATAATACTATAAGTCCTACAAGAGCTGCTGTGTTTTCCGATATATTATTATAAGGTGATTCTGAAAGAACTCCGAGGATAAACATACATATAGGCGATATGATGCACATAAATGTAGCAATTGCAATTCGCAGGGATGCTTTTTTTCTTATTGCAAGATAGCTGACCGCTTCTTGCATGGTAACTTTTCTTACAGATGATATTTCGCTGTCATTAATAAATGTCTCTGTCTCCGTTTCCGTTTCTATTTCATCTTTTAAAAGATAGTCCGTAGTAACGTTGAAGGTACTGCTAAGCTTCAAAATTTTATCAAGTTCTGGAACAGATTGTGCGCTTTCCCATTTTGAAACAGCTTGACGTGAGACATTCATGCGTTCTGCAAGCTCCTCCTGAGACCATCCGTTTAACTTTCTGTGTTTGATGATTTTATCCGCTAATATCATAACATTGCTCCTAACTATAGCAAACGTCAAAAACTTTTGGCGTTTGCTATTTGCCGATACGCACGAAGCACGCATAAGCGTGCGGATGTGCGAGGCAATTTAAATAATTTATTCAGAATGTTTTTCTGTATCTTTAATTATAGCATATATAAAGATTGCAAACAATCATTTTCGCATGGAAATTTGTCAACTGCTGGTTGCAACTGTAATTTGCAGTAAGTATAATATACTATATAGTATATAATTTATGCTGAAAATCTCTCCAAATCCTTGACAATGTAAAAAAAATATGATAAACTTGAAATAATAATGGGGTATTTTACCGCAAAATCTGAAAGGAGTTATTATCTATGAAAATTAAAAAAAGCCTTGCGCTTGCTTGTGCTGCTGTGCTGGGTATTACAGGTGCAGCTTCCGGCATTGCGACAAATGCTGAGATCTCAGCAGAGCCGAATTCTAAGTATAATTACGGAGAAGCTCTGCAAAAATCTATGTTCTTCTATGAAGTTCAGCAGTGCGGCGTTCTGCCGGAATGGAACGAGGTAGCATGGCGTGATGACTGCATGGTGAATGATTATATTCCCGGCGGTTGGTTCGATGCAGGTGACCATCTGAAATTTACTCTTACAAATGCCTATGCTGCTACATTGCTTGGCTGGGGTCTGCTCCAGTATCCGGAGGGCGTGGAAAAGACAGGTCAGCTTGAAATGTATAAGAATAATCTTGCATTTGCCTGTGATTATATCGCAGCTTGTGATCTGGGCGATGAGATCGTTTACATGATAGGCGATGGAAGCTTCGACCATGTATGGTGGGGCGCAGCTGAAATGTACATGAATAAATTTGAACTCATGACAGGCGAAACAGAACGTCCTTACTATACCTGTAATGACAGCTCTATTGAAGCTCAGATGGCTGCCGCTTTATGTACAGGATATCTGGTGTTCAAGGATTCCGACCCTGCACGTGCAGAGGGTTATCTTGAACACGCAAAGGCTTGCTTTGAACGTGCTGATAAAAATCGTTCTATCGGCGATGATAAGGCAGAGCATTCATATTATAAGCCGACTACTTTCTATGATGATCTTTTCTTTGCTGCAAACTGGCTGTATATGGCAACAGGCGAGCAAAAATATCTTGATCTGTGTGCATCTGATTATATAAATAATCTGGGCAAGGAAGAGCAGTCCACTGAAATGAAATTCACATGGGGTCACTGCTGGGATGATACTATGCAGGGCGGTATGCTGCTGTATGCTATGAATACAGGCGAATCTCAGTGGAAGGATCAGGTTAAGAAGCATCTGGAATACTGGACAACCGGTTACGGCGGAAAGCAGATAACAAAGACTCCTGATGGTCTTTCATGGCTGTTCCAGTGGGGTTCACTTCGTCATGCTACAACAACAGCATTTTTGGCTTATGTAGCAGCTGACGAACTTTTCGCTGATGATGCAACTTACAACAAGAAGTATATTGAATTTGCAGATGATACGATGAACTACTGCTTCGGCGATAACTCAAAGAATTTCAGCTATGTAGTAGGTATGGGTGAGGATTATCCTCAGGCATGGCACCACAGAACATCTTCCGGTGCATGGAACGATAAGTGGAGCAATATCGGTCAGACTGAGGGTGAGGATGCTAAGCCGCACGCTCATATCCTCTATGGCGCATTGGTAGGCGGACCTGACCAGAAGGACGGATATTCAGATAAGATCGGCGACTATCAATACACTGAGGTTGCTATCGACTATAACGCAGGTTATACTGCTGCGCTCTGTGCAATGACTCAGAAGTACGGCGGTACATCTGACCCGAGCTTCCCTCCTACAGAAGAGCCTAAGTGGGATGAATTCTTCATGCGTGCTTCTGTAAATCAGGCAGCAGGCAGCTATACTGAGATCAAGGCGTTTGCTATGAACCATTCTGCATGGCCGGCAAGAACTATCAAGGATCTGTCTTATAATTATTATTTTGATATATCTGAGCTGGAAGCAGCAGGTCTTTCTGCAAGTGATATTTCTGTAAGAGTTGGTTATGACCAGCATTCTTCTGATAAGGGTACTATTTCTATTTCTGATCCTATTCAGTATGACGGCAGCATTTATTATGTAAAGCTTTCATTTGCCGATGGCAGCGTTGTAATGCCGACTGGTCAGTCTGAGCATAGATCTGAGTGTCAGTTCAGAATCTCTATTCCGGATAATGTTCAGGGTGTATGGGATACATCAAATGACTATTCATTCAAGGGCCTTGAGCAGGGCGGCGAAGATGCAATGACAGATACGCCTTATATTACCATGTATGACGGCGACACTCTTATCTGGGGCATTGAGCCGGACGGTACAACTCCGTCTAAACAGCCGGTCCAAACAAAGCCTACGGTAACAACGACAACAACAGCGGAAACTACTACCACAACAACAACCGAAACCACTGTTTCTACAAACGTTACCACTACAGAAACCAGCGAAAGCTCTGCTACAGAAAGCACTGGCACAACAACAGAGACAACCACCACAACAACTATTACTACCGAAACAAATACTGGTGTTTCCGGCGGAGACAGTAAGGCTGTATACGGCGATACAAATCTCGATAAGGGCGTATCAGTAGCAGATCTTGTTTACCTGAATAAATATATTGTAAGTATAATCAAGTTTAATGATCAGCAGAAATTAAATGCTGACTGTTATAATGATGGTGTTATAGATGCTTCTGATGCATCAGTGCTGCTTAAATTCTTAGCGCAGCAGATAACAGTTCTTCCAGAAACAGCTGTATAAACTATATATTGGCATAAAAATTCCCGACAGGTGTAATATTACCTGTCGGGAGTTTTTTTGTTTTTACTGTGCAGCTTTCAGATTACCTGTATAAAGCTGGTAATATCTGCCTTTCTGCGACATAAGCTCATCATGACTGCCGCGTTCTATTATTCTGCCGTGGTCAAGAACCATTATAACATCTGAATTCTGAATTGTTGAAAGTCTGTGCGCTATAACAAATACAGTTCTGCCCTGCATAAGTGCATCCATTCCAGCCTGAACTATGCGCTCTGTTCTTGTATCAATGGAGGAGGTCGCTTCGTCAAGTATCATAACAGGAGGATCGGCAACTGCTGCTCTTGCTATAGATAAAAGCTGCCGCTGTCCCTGAGAAAGTCCTGAACCGTCTCCTGAAAGAACCGTATTATAGCCGTCGGACAGCAGCTCTATGAAATCATGCGCACCTGCACGCTTTGCTGCTGCAATACATTCCTCATCTGTTGCGTCAAGTCTGCCGTATCGGATATTATCCATAACCGTACCTGTGAAAAGGTTTACATCCTGCAAAACTACTCCCAAAGAACGGCGAAGGTCTGCTTTTTTTATCTTGTTGATATTTATTCCGTCATATCGAACCTTTCCGTCTGCAATATCATAAAATCTGTTTATGAGATTTGTAATAGTAGTCTTTCCTGCTCCGGTAGTTCCTACAAAGGCTATCTTCTGACCGGGCTTTGCATAAATGCTTATATCATGAAGAACTGTCTTTTCGGGAACATAGCCGAAATCAACTTCATTGAGACAGACCTCTCCCTCAAGTCTTGTATATGTGACTGTCCCCTCTGCTTTGTGCGGATGCTTCCACGCCCATACGCCTGTTCTTTCGCTGCATTCCGTAAGACTGCCGTCTGCATTTTCCTTTGCATTTACAAGAGTAACGTATCCATCGTCTGTTTCAGGCTCTTCATCAAGAAGCTTGAATATTCTCTCAGCACCGGCAAGAGCCATTACAATAGAACTTGCCTGCTGTGCTATCTGTCCTATAGGCATTGTGAAGCTTTTACTAAGCTGTAAGAATGCTGCTATCGTACCAAGAGTTATTCCTCCGACACCGCCAAAGGCGAGACATCCACCTACGATTCCCAAAAATACATACTGGAGATGACCCAGATTATTATTTACAGGACCTATGATATTTGCAAAGATATTTGCCTTAGAAGCACTGTCGAAAAGCTCTTCGTTTTTAACATCGAAACCTTCAGCGGTTTTATCCTCACGACAAAATACCTTTACCACTTTTTGACCGTGTATCATTTCTTCAATGTAGCCGTTTACATTTCCAAGAGCCTGCTGCTGCTTTATGAAATATTTTCCGCTCTTTCCGCCTATAGATTTTGTTACCAAGAACATAAATACTACAAAAATAAGAACAAAGCCGGTAAGCCAGAGATTTGTTGAGATCATAGAAATAAGCACTGCAATGATAGTTGCGCCTGACGAGATGAACTGAGGTATACTTTGAGTTATCATCTGACGGAGAGTATCTGTATCATTCGTGTAAAGGCTCATTATGTCTCCTGCTGCATTTCTGTCAAAATAGCGTATAGGAAGAGTCTGCATATGAGAGAACATATCATTTCTTACCTTTTTAAGTACACCCTGAGCTATTGTTACCATAATACGAGTTTGTATAATAGTAGATACAATTCCGAGTGCAAATATTCCGGCTATCATAATTACAGCACGCAGAAGAGGTGAAAAATCTCTGTCACCGGTAATAAGCATAGGCGTGATGTAATCGTCTATGAGAACTTTAAGGAAAAGAGAACCTGCAACGCCTGCCACTGCGCTTATAAGAATACAGATAACAACAGGTATCATAAGCAGACGATAACGTCCGATATACTGCATAAGCCGTCTGAATGTTTTGCCAGCATTTTTAGGTGGCTTTCCTGCCATATGCTGCATATTTCTTCTGCCGTTCATACTCATTGCGGTACACTTCCTTTCTGCTGAGCTTCATAGACCTCACGGTATATATCATTGCTTTTAATTAGCTCATCGTGAGTGCCTACTCCTGTAACAGTGCCGTTATCAAGGACTATTATAAAATCAGCGTCCTGTATCGAGCTTATTCTTTGTGCAATGATAAGCTTTGTAGTGCCCGGTATTTCTTCCAGGAAGGCACGGCGTATCATAGCATCGGTATGCGTATCAACAGCACTTGTTGAATCGTCAAGTATGAGTATTTTAGGTTTTTTAAGAAGCGCTCTCGCTATACATATTCTCTGCTTCTGACCGCCTGAAACATTCGTACCGCCCTGATCGATATGAGTATCATAGCCGTCTGGAAATGAATTTATAAAATCATCCGCACAGGCAAGTTTGCAGGCATGAACAAGCTCTTCATCGGTTGCATTTTCGTTGCCCCATCTGAGATTATCTTTAATAGTACCAGAAAAAAGAACATTTTTCTGGAGAACCATTGCTACCTGATGACGAAGCGCATCAATGTCATATTTACGCACATCGATGCCGCCTACCTTAACAGAACCCGATGTCACATCATAAAGTCTTGGTATAAGCTGTACAAGTGATGATTTTGCGCTGCCCGTACCGCCGAGTATGCCTACAGTAGAGCCAGCTGGAATACTAAGATCAACATTTTTAAGGCAGCATTTATCCGCTTTGCCGGAATAGCTGAAATTAACATTCTCAAATTCAACAGAGCCGTCCGGAACTTCTGTCACTGCATTTTCAGGGTTATGAATATCGCTTTCCTCATTTAGTATCTCTGTAACACGCTCCGCAGATGCTCTTGACATGATTATCATTACAAATACCATAGACAGCATCATAAGACTCATGAGGATCTGCATAGCGTATGTCATCATACTCATAAGCTCGCCGGTCGTCATTTCTAAGCCTACGATAAATCTTGCGCCAAGCCAGCTGATTAGTATGATACAGCTGTACATACAAAGCTGCATAAGCGGAGAAATGAGCATCAGACGCTTTTCAACCTTAACAAAATCATTGTAAATGCTTTCTGAAACGCTGCTGAATTTTTCATTTTCATGCTCCTCTCTTACATATGATTTTACAACTCTGACGCCGTGAAGATTTTCCTGCACAACGCTGTTGAGTTTGTCATATGTACGAAATACACGCTTGAATATAGGATGAGCCTTTGACATGATAAGATAAATGCCTATGCCGAGAACAGGCATTGCACCTAAAAATACAAATGCAAGCTTATAATTTACAAAAAAAGCCATAATCAGTGAAAATGTAAGCATAGTTGGTGTACGCAGTGCGATCCTCACAAGCATCTGGTATGCGTTTTGAAGCGTTTGCACATCAGTAGTCATACGTGTGACTATGCTTGACGCTGAAAATTTGTCTATATTGCGGAATGAATATGTCTGCACATTATGGAACATATCGTGTCTTAGATTTTTCGCAAATCCTGCGGAAGCTATCGCTGCATACTTACCGGCAAAAATTCCGAAAAGAAGAGACATAATAACCATTACCACAAGAGTCGAGCCTATTGTGATAAGAGCATGGAAATCGCCACCGTCAATACCGTCATCAATGAGCTTTGCCATCATAAGCGGTATGACGACTTCCATTACTACCTCAAGAGTAACAAAAAATGGTGCCAGCAGAGTTTGTTTTCTGTACTCTCTTATGCAC